>DATKHR010000267.1:0-2918 GCA_035510155.1 Vicinamibacterales bacterium | reverse complement strand
GACCAGCCCACGTGGAACCTCCTGCTGGCCGACGCCGTCGACTTGGGCCAACAGATGCAGTCCTTCGACGCGGTTGGCGCGTACGCATACTGGAGCGCCAACCTCACGGGTGCCGAGCTGCCCGAGCGCGTCCAGGCGTATCGGGTCACGGCAAACGCGTTTCCGCTGCTTGGCGTGGACGCCGCGATCGGCCGCGCCATCGATGCCGTGGATGGCCGCCCCGAGACGCCGGATGTCGTCGTCCTCAGCTACGGCCTGTGGGAGCGCCGGTTTGGCGCGAATCCTGCGGTCGTGGGCCAGACGATCACGCTCGACGGCCGCGCGCACCAGGTCATCGGCGTCATGCCTCGTCAATTCGAATTTCCGGTGTTCAATTTCAAAGGCGAAGCGTGGACCGCGCTGAAAAACACGTCGGAAGGCGCGGTCAACCGCTCCGCGTCGCCGTCGATTGTCGCGATCGCCAGACTCAAGAAAGGCGTGAGTTACACGGCCGCGCAAAGTGAGCTGAATACGGTGATGCGCCGGCTCGAGTCGGACTACCCCCGGACCAATCGGGGAATCGGTGCGCGCGTCGTGGAGATGCGACGACTGGGCGAACTGTTCCAACCTGCGCCAATCTCTCTGATCGCTCTCTCCGCGGTCGTCACGGTGCTGTTGCTCGCGTGCACGAATGTCGCCAACCTGCTGCTGTCGCGCGCCGCTGGACGCGAGCGCGAGCTGGCCGTGCGGGCGTCGCTCGGCGCCGGCCGCGGGCGGCTCGTTCGTCAGCTGTTGACCGAGAGCGCGCTGCTTGCCGCCGCAGGGACGGCGCTCGGGCTTGTCGTCGCGTTCTGGGCGCTGAGAGCGCTGCGGACATCTCTGCCCGAGCTGCTCGTCGTCACCCAGCCGAACGTGCTGGAGCTCGGCCTCGATCGCCTGACGCTCGCGTTCACCGCGGTTGTGGCTCTCGTGAGCGCGCTCGTGTTCGGCGGGATTCCGGCGCTCAAGACCGCACGGGCGGATTTGCACACGTCGTTGAAGAGCGGCGGGCACGGCACGACCGGGCCGCCTCATCAGCGACTTCGCGCGGGGTTGATGATCGCGGAGGTTGCGCTCTCGCTCGTGCTCCTGGTGGCTTCGGGTCTGCTGGTTCGGACGTTCGGGCGGCTGCGCGACGTGCCGCTCGGGTTCTCCTCAGATCACGTTCTGACCATGACGATGACGCTTCCCAACTACCGATACGCTGACGACGTGGCGCGGCGTCGGTTCTTCGAGCAAACCGCCGAAGAGGTTGCGCACGTGCCTGGCGTCAGAGCGGCGGGTTTTGTCAATGCGCTCCCATTCAGCACGTACAATGCTGTCACGCGCTACATCGTGGAGGCCGCGCCCGTTTCCGAAGAGGGACGCGAACCGGCCGCGGACTATCGAGTCGTCACTGACCGCTATTTCAATGCGCTGGAGATCCCGCTCGTCGCAGGCCGCACGTTCGACAGTCGCGATCGCGAGGCGGGCGGCAAGGTTGCCATTGTGAACCGGACGCTCGAGCGACGCGCATTCGCCGATCGCTCGGCTGTCGGACAGCGGATTCGACTCGGACAAATGTCTTCCACAGCGCCGTGGCTGACGATCGTCGGCGTCATTGGAGACGTTCGCCACTCGGAAATCAGCGGTGCGCCCCAGGCCGAAGTCTACGTTCCGCTGCGGCAGGCGCCGGCAACGACGATGATGCTCGCGGCTGCGACAGCCGGCGATCCTAACGAACTTGTTGATCCGGTCCGGCGCGCGATCGCCACCATCGATCCGACGGAGCCTGTGTACCACGCGAAGACACTCCGGCAGCTGCTCGACGACGCGATGCTGCCTCAGGCGTCGGCGATGCAGATGATGACGGTGTTTGGAACGCTGGCATTTGTCCTGGCAGCTGTCGGCATCTTCGGCGTCGTCTCGTACGGTGTCAGTCAGCAGATGCGCGAATTCGGCGTTCGTCTCGCGCTGGGCGCCTCACCCGCGGACGTCGTTGGGCTCGTCCTGCGGCGTGGAATGACGCTCGTCCTGGCCGGCATGGCCATTGGGGCCGCAGGAGCTTTGGCGCTCGGCCATCTGATGGCCGGCCTCCTGTACGGCGTTTCTCCCAGAGACCTTCCCACTCTTGCCGCGTCGCTCGGGCTGATGTTCCTGGCCGCCGTGATTGCCTGCTACGTGCCAGCGCGCCGCGCCATGCGGGTGGATCCGATGGCCATCCTTCGCATGGATTGAGGCCGGAACGATCCGCTCGCGGCCCTCGGCCGCTCGCGGGCGGTTCCCGCCGATGGCCGGGCATGGAAAACTGTGTGGGCTGAGGTCGCCGGAGGTGTAAAAGACGAAGCGCCGAGATGACTGGCGCACCTCGGCCCTCGCGGTATTACTGCCGGCAGCGACCTACTCTCCCACACAGTTTCCCATGCAGTACCATCGGCGGTATCAGGCTTAACTTCCGTGTTCGGAATGGGAACGGGTGTGACCCTGATCCTATGACCACCGGCATGCTTGCTGCCTGGGGTCCGGTCCATCACCGCGCGGCTCACCAGCCGCGCCTACCGTGACGTCCCGGTCGTCCCAGACAATCTTGATTGTCAAAGAACTCGCAAATCACGAAGTAATGACAACTGAGCACTCTGCAAACGGCAGTTTCAACCGATCACGCACGCAGTGGTTTCGCGTGCATTCACGCTGTTGAAAAACAACTTATGGTCAAGCCTCACGGCTGATTAGTATCGGTAAGCTCAACGCGTCACCGCGCTTACACACCCGACCTATTACCTGGTCATCTTCCAGGAGCCTTTAGGGATCTTGCGATCCAGGGAGATCTCATCTTGTGGAGGGTTTCACGCTTAGATGCCTTCAGCGTTTCTCCCTTCCGGACGTAGCTACCCGGCGCTGCCGCTGGCGCGACAACCGGT
>DATKHR010000266.1:0-14932 GCA_035510155.1 Vicinamibacterales bacterium | reverse complement strand
ACTTGCCGCCCTTCGCCGAGCGGGTCACGAGGTATTTGCAGCCCTTCGCGGCGGCAATCTGCGCCGCGATCATCGGGCCGAGTTCGCGCCCGACCGCCTCCCGAACCTGTCGACGCAGTTCTTCTTTCTCCAGCGATTTCATCGAGAGGGAGCCTTTTGGGCGTCCCGCGCCAGGTCGACGGCCTCCGTTTTTCATAATTGATTCAAATTCAGTCCATCAGTTTAAGCGGCTTAAAATACCGCACGTGAGCGCCCACCATTCCGGCCGCGCCGAGCCTGCGTCGCTCGGTGAACTCGTGCGGACGCTGCCCGTCCGGCAACTGCTGCTCCTGTGGCTGGCCATCTTCAGCACGTTCGCGACGATTGCATGCACGCTCGACACCATCGGCGGCGGACGTTTTCCGATGGCGTGGCTGGCATCGATGGCGCTCGTGTCCGGAGGCCTCGCCGTCGGGTTCACCCTGACGTCGCTGCGCCGCCGATGGCTCGCCTTCGCGGTGCTCGTCGCGATCGACGTCGCGTACATCGTCATCGTGCGACGCGGGATCGTCTTGGCGCCCGTCGCGCCCCCGGGCCGGTTCATCTGGGACGCAATCGGCACGCTGACCGGCACGTCGTTCGGCTACACGATGTTCATCCTGTTCATGAACGCGACGGCAACCCAGTACCTCCGGGCGCGGGCGGAACTCTCCGTTGCGCATGACATCCATCAAGTGCTGGTCCCATCGATCGACCGCCGGATCGGCGAGTACGAGTTCTTCGGGTGGTCGATCGCGAGCGGAGACGTGGGAGGCGATCTCGTGGACGTCGTCGCCGGCGAGGGCCGCTGGCTCGCGTACATCGCCGACGTTTCCGGCCACGGCGTGGGTCCGGGCATCGTCATGGCGATGTTCAAGAGCGCTCTTCGGATGCGGGCGCTGGCCGATGGCACGATCGCAACGCTTCTCGCCGAGGTCCAGACGACGCTCATGCCGCTGAAGCAGCCGAACATGTTCGTGACCGTCGCCTGCGTGCAGGGCGGTGCGGACGGCGCCGTGGAATGCGCAGTGGCCGGCCACTTCCCGATTCTCCGTGCGCGTGCGAGCGTCGTGGAAGAGGTCACGACACCGCAGCTAGCCCTGGGGATGTTTGAGGATGCCGTGTTCGGATCGACGCGTGTCGAATGTGGCGATGGGGATGCCCTGATTCTCTTGACGGACGGGCTGGTCGAGGTATTCGACGACGCGGGTCGCGAGCTGGGATTCGAACGGGTCAAGGCAACGCTGGCCGAGGTCGCCGATCGGCCGCTCGCCGAGGTGGCGCAGCACGTGTTGACCGGCGCACGGGCCCACGGTATCCAGACCGACGATCAGAGCCTCTTGCTGATTCGCCGCCGCGCCTCCGCCGCGTCGCGCTGACCACACGACCGCGCCGCGCCATCGAACTGTAGGTGGCGGTCGAACTGAAAATCACAACGCCATGCCAATCTCGATCTATGCCCTTCAGTATGCACCCCACATCGGTCGTCACATGCGTTAGCACGACGCCATCGGATAACGTCGTCATATTCGTCTACAATCGCAAGAGCCACTGGAGGGGCCCCCGATGCTCCGCATTCTTGCATTGGCGCTCGTCGCACTCGGGATCGCCGCTGGCGTCATGGGCCAGCAGGTTTACGAGCCAGGAAACGGGGTCACTCTGCCGCGCGTTATCAAGGAGGTCCGGCCACAATACACGCCCCAAGCGAAAGTATGGGCTGGACGACGAGGCGAGCAAGGCGTTCGGACAATGGCAGTTTGAACCTGGCAAGAAGGACGGTGCCCCTGTGGCTGTCAGGATCCATGTCGAGCTGACCTTCACGCTCAGGTGAGCACGGCCTGAGCAGCCGGCACGTCAATTTCCAGCTCCGCCCCGCGCGCATGCCTCGCGCGCGCCCTGACGGAAGCTGCTCTCGCCTCCACCGGCCTCGAACTCGCCGCGAACGGTCTCTACTGGGCAACATTAAGCCTTGCTCGCCTCAGTTACGGCTCGCAGAGAGATCCGGGCGTATGAGCTGGCGGTCGCGAGGGCCACTTCTCGCTTGCATGCGCTTCCTCAAAGATGCCTCAGGACTTGCTGAGATTCTCCGTTGCCAGACGTGACTCATTCCTCCGCACGAACGCGGCGGCGCAGCTCGTCGCCGAAGTTCAACAGGAATGTCAAATGCATCGGGTCCCGACGCTCTGTTGTCCCATCTGGATACAGAACCACCACGAACCGCTTTCCATCTGGCGCCAACGCATAGGGTTGGAAAGGTCCGCCTGTGACATTCAAAAGAATTTGGTGCTGGGACCAGACGCGTGGCGTGCCAGCGGAAAACGAGTCGCCTTTAGCTGTGCAGTCGGTCGTCATGATGCGCCGGTCTGGCCCGAGGAAGAACAGCTCACGCCCGTTCGAGGACCACAGGGGAAACCCTCCGCCGGCATTTGAAATCGGCACTTTCCCGCCGGGCCCGGGGAACGGCTGGACGTAGACCTCTGTTCGCCCTGTCTCTCCCGACGCGTACGCGAGCCAGTGACCGTCCGGCGAGAACGCCGGCATGGGGAAACCTCGTGCACGCAGGAATAGTTCTGGATTTCCGAGCTGCGGATGGTCGGAGGTGCCCGCAAACGTCGCGGTCAACACCTCCATGGCTGTGAAGGGATTGCCGCCTTGAAGTACGAGGTGTTTTCCGTCCGGCGAAAACGCGGACGGACGCCCATCAACTTTGGCCAGCCGCTGTGGTCCACCTGATCCGTCCGACCGGATCACGTAGATACCCGCGTCGGGCTGATTGGAGACTCTGAAAACAATGTATTTGCCGTCGACTGACCACACAGGCGAGTCGCTCGAGCCAGGCAGAGACGTGAGACGCACTGAGGTGTTGCGTTTCACGTCTTGAATCCACAGATCTCCTTGACCGATGACCGAGCCCGCTGCAAACGCGACGCGGTTGCCATCGGGTGAAAAGCGCATGCCGTTATAGAACCCCGGCGCCTGATGCAACGGCTCCACCTTGCCTGTGGGGTCGAGCCAAAACATCGATCGCTCCGGCTCTCCTTTGCCGCTCACATATACAAAGGTCCCGTTGTGGGAGACGTCGAAATCAGCGGGACTTGTCGACACAATGGAAGCGACGTCGTTGAGCATCGGCTGAGGGGTGCCTGCGACGGCCAATCTGCGCCCATCGAACGCCACGGCGAGTAATGTGCTCTGGTGAACATAGACGAGGTACGCATGGCCGTCGGACGCCGCCACGTATCGGCCCAGTACGCCCCCGCGAATGAGCGTCCTTCGCTCGTGAGTCTTCAATGAAAGGATGTCGACGCTCGCATCCTCCGGACCACCACCCGTGTATGCCGTAAACAGAACTGCATTGCTGCCAGGGAGAACCTGAGGCCAGCGGTGACCGAGTTCGCCCTCCCGCAGCTGTGTTACTGGCGCAGGCGTCCCGCCAGCAGCGGAAATCCGCGAAAGCCCCCCGTTGCCGCCGCTAAGCGAGGCGACAATAGTGCCGTCATCCCCCCAGCTTCCGGTTGCAAAATTTCCTGCGCTGCAAAGCACAACAGGCGCGCCGCCCTGAACCGGAATTTTCCTGAGTTTCCCGTCGCCAAAAAAAGCGATCCACTGGCCGTCTGGAGAAAAGAAAGGGGAGGTGGCATTCTCCGTCCCGGCAAGGGTTGCGAACTGGGTTTCATCGAGCCGGCGTGTAGCGAGGCGGGACTTGCCATCCACATCCCGGACGGCTTTAATTGCAAGACGCGCCGCGTCTGGGGAGAGCGTCAGCCACGTCCCGGGTTGAGAGCCGGCGAAAATCGTGTCGTCCAGACGCAGGGTCCCGTCGGGGCTTTGCAGCAACTCGGCGCTGAACTTCATTAATGCGCGCTCAGCCGGCCGCGTTGCACGCCACCATTGGAAGCCCAACAGTGCTGCCAGCATCAGACCTGCTGCCGTAGCCAGTTGCCACCAACCACGACGGGCGACCGGCCGCTGCGACGTCGCGGCGAGCTGCGAGCCCGCTTCCGCGATCCACTTCAGCTCGTCGTGGAGATCGCGCGCTGTCTGCCATCGCGCCCCAGGCTCTTTCGCGAGACACTTCTTGACGACGCGATCGAGCAGTGGCGGCGCGAGCGGTTGGCTCGCGATGATTGACGCCGGCTCGCTGCTGATAATCGCTGCAATCAATGTCGCTTGGCTCTTGCCCTCGAACGCTTTCCTGCCGGCGATCATCTCGTAGACGACTGCGCCGAGGGCGAAGATGTCCGTCCGCGTGTCCGCCTCGTGGCCCTCGAGCTGTTCCGGGGCCATGTATTGAAACGTGCCGAGGAGCGTCCCCTGCGCCGTCAGCCCCGGCGGCGTCGTCGGGAGCATGGACAGGCCGCCAGCGGCCCCAATCGGTGCCGTCGCCTTGGCGAGTCCGAAGTCGAGCAGTTTGGCGCCGACCGTGGTGAGCATGATGTTGCCTGGCTTCAGATCGCGGTGCACGATGCCGGCACGATGCGCCTCGTCGAGCGCAGCGGCGATCTCGATTGCGTAGCGGAGGGCTTGGGCGAGGGGCAGGGCACCCCTCTCCAACCGTTGGGCGAGCGTCTCGCCCTCCAGGTGCTCCATCACCAGGTAGGCGATGCCGTCCTGCTCACCGACGTCGTAGACTGCGCAAATATGCGGATGCGTCAGCGCGGCGATAGCCTTCGCTTCGCGGTCGAAGCGCTCGCGGAACCCTGGATCGGGAGCAAGAGTATCCGGCAGGATCTTAATCGCGGCGATGCGCTCAAGGCGGGTGTCGCGTGCCTTATAAACCTCGCCCATTCCGCCGGCGCCGAGGGCGGACTGAATCTCGTACGGGCCGAGGCGAGTTCCAGCAGGTAATGCCATCAGTCGCTCAGAGGAGCGGGAGCGGTCATTGTAACGGGTCAATCGGCAGGCTCGAAAGCGCGGAGGCCGTCGGGGCGACCCGTTTCTACGAACGCTTTTAGCCGGCCCAACTGCCCGCGGAGCACCCCGGTCGACGACCGTGGCTATGTCGCGAAAACCGCCCGCACGGGGCGGCGTCGAGGTGGCGAGGGAAGCCGCCGGGAACGACCGCTTCCTGCTGAGCCGCGGTCACCGTGTAAGGAAGAAATTCCATCCGACATCACGGCCGGCTAGACTTCGTACCCAGTCACAGTGAGGAACGCCTCGTCGAAGACTGCCTCAGCGGAGGATGCGATGAAAGGGCGGGCGCGAGAACGAGAAGACTGGCGACGACGCGTGTCGACGGTGACTGGCGTCCGCCTTTTTGTCGTTTGGGTGTTACTGGTCGGGGCTGCGACGCCGCAGGCCCGCCAGGCGGCACCCGCATTCGAGCGGCGCGAATTCGTGATTCACGATTTCCACACCGAGAGCGGCGTCGTGCTCCCGGAGGCTCGTGTCGTCTACACGACGCTCGGGACGTTGAACCGCGCGGGCGACAACGCGGTGCTTCTGCCGTCCCACTACATGGCCAACTTCAACGGCTACAACTGGCTCATCGGCGAGGCGAATCGCTCCGACGCCGCGGGTCGCGCAGGCGCAGTTGACCGCGCGCTCGATCCGGCGCGTGACTTTATCGTGCTGACCGAGCTCTTCGGCAACGGGCGATCGTCCTCGCCGAGCAACACGCCAGACCCGTTTCATGGGCCGCGGTTCCCGATCGTGACGATTCGGGATAACGTCGACGCGGTCCATCGCCTTCTCACACAAGCGGTGCATGTGAATCACCTTCGCGCGATCATTGGCTTCTCGATGGGCGCCGAACAGGCGTTCCAGTGGGCGGTCAGCTACCCCACCTTCATGGACGCTATCGTCGCAACGTCCGGGACGGCGAAATGCTACGGCCACGGTTTTGTCCGCCTCGAAGGTCAAATCGCGGCGCTCACGACCGACCCCACGTGGCGCGGCGGCGACTACACGGAGCCGCCAGTCAAAGGCCTCGAAGCGTTCGGGATGGTGTGGGCGGGCTGGTTGTATTCGCAGGAATGGTGGCGGCAAGAGCTGTGGAGAACGAATGCCGCCACCTTCGACCAAGCGTGGCAGGCGTTCCGCACGCGCTTCGGCGCGGACGCCAACGACTACATCCTGCAGGCCCGTACATGGCAGCGGCACGATGTGGGAACGACCGCCGGGTTCGACGGGAACACAGAACGGGCGCTCCGATCGATCAAAGCGCGCGTGCTCTACATGCCGTCGGAGACGGACTTGTATTTTCCGGTGACCGACGCGCGGTACGAGCAGGCGTTCATCGCCGGCGTGACGTTCACACCGATTCCGTCGCTCTGGGGACACACGGCCGGAGCGGCGAGCAATCCGGCGGACTTGAAGTTCCTCAACGAGCACATCACCGCGTTTCTCAGAGAAGCGGCCCACCCCCCAAGATAGAGCGCAAGGTCGTTGCTCTCTTGAAGTTACCGCCGAAATCTGCCGATAAAGCGGCAGGGGAGTCTATGAGGTCAGCCGTTGGCTTTTTGGTTGTGATGGTGCTGGTTGGCGGCGCGCGCGTGGCAGCGGCGCCGGGCAGGGGTCACGTGACGCTCGCAGGCGACGTGAACGCCTCGTTCGACATCGAGGTCAACGGCTGTGTCGCGATGCGGCCGGGTGATTCGGTCATGGACGGGTTCATGTTCACGATTGTGCACAACGAGATGATCGCAACGGGCGTCATTCAGGTGCCTGGGTACGGGGGCGAGAAGACGTACGAGCGCACCCCCGCGAACGACAGGGTCGTTCGCCTTTCGCTGCAAATTCACAAAAGCGCCAGGGACTCGAAGATCTACGACGTGGATGTTCGCGAGAAGTCGCCCGGCGTCGTGAAGGCCACCGTGAGTGAAGACGGCCGGACCGGGAGCGCCACGTTCGAGGACGTAGACCTCGGGTATTCCGGTAAGAAGGAGGGCAAAGTCTCAGGCTCGATCACCTGGGAGTGTGCCAGCGTCCTGGTGCTGTAAGTCCGCCGGGCCCCGGAGTCAGTGAAGACTTGGGATCACTGGGGCGTCGACATTGATCGTGTTGCTCTCAGTCGCGTGACGCGGTCACTCGTAACGCAATGCGAGAATTGGATCGATGTGGCTGGCGCGGTGTGCTGGAATGAAGCCCGCCAGGGCCGATACAAGCGTCAGCAGAAACATGGTGCCGGCGGCGACAGATGGATCATGTCCCTGGATGCCGTACAGTTGCGCCGCGACGAACTTTCCTAGACCCAGACCCGTCGGAATACCCACCGCGAGCCCGAACGCAAGGAGCAGCAACACTTCCCGCATCACCGACCAAAGAATGGTGCCGCGCTGCGCGCCGAGAGCCAGCCGGATGCCGAGCTCCTTTCGCCGGCGGGCAACGACAAACGCCATCACGCCATAGAGACCGATCGCGGCGAGGGACGTCGCAAGTAGACCGAAGCCGGCCGAGAGAAACGCGACGAGACGATCGGTCAGCAGCGTTTCGTCGAGCTGCACCTGTAGTGTCTTGGTCTCGAAGATCGGCAGCGACGAATCAAGCCGCCTCACCTCGCGCCGCACCAGCGCAAACGCCGCCGCCGAGCTCATCGTCGTCCGGACGTAGAACGTCGCACCCGAGCGCCCCCACGCCGGTACGAACATCTGGCGCCGAACGCCCTGACGCGGTCCTTCGTACAACGAGTCGTCGACGACGCCGATGATTTCGATGTCGAGCTGTGGATTCGGACCGCCACCTTGTCCGAGGTGACGCCCCACGGCGCTTTCACCTTCGAAGAAATGCCTGGCGAAGCGCCGGTTGACGATCGCGACCTTCGGGTTTTCCTTCACGTCCATCAAGGTAAAATCGCGGCCTTCGAGAATCGGGATCTGCATTGTCGCGAAGTAGCCTGGGGACAGCGCGTTCATGAACGCCTGCATGTCTTCGCCGTCGGCCGCCTTGTGCCCTTCGACCGCCGTCCGATTGTCCCATTCGCTCCCGCTCAGGATCGGCACGGCGGCAAGCGCCGACGAGGTGACCCCAGCTGACGCGCGGAGTCTGTCGAGCAGGTCCTGATAAAGGTGTGTGGTTCGCGGTCCGTCGTAGCCATTCAGCTGCGGTGCGAGCTGAAACGTCACGAGGTTCTCGAGCCCGACGCCGGTATCGGTGGTCTTGAGGTTCTGCAGGCTGCGCACAAATAAGCCCGCGCCAAACAACAAAAGAAAACTCAATGCCACCTGCGCGGTCACGAGTCCCTTCCGCAGAAACAGCGATCCACCAGTGCCCGCGATCGAGCCGACCGTGTCCTTCAGCGCGGTCCACGGATCCGACCGGCTCGCGCGGATTGCCGGGATCAGTCCGAAGATGATGCCGGTGACGAACGCCAGCACGATGGCAAACCCGAGGATGCGCACGTCGGGACGCGCGCTGATCGACAACGGCTGGCCGCTGGTTGGCACCAATGCGAGCAGCGCGCGCGTCAACACGACCGCGAGTGCGACGCCCACGATGCCGCCGGCTATCGACAGCACCAGGCTCTCGACGAGCATCTGGCGGACGAGGCGACCGCGCGATGCGCCGAGCGACAGCCGGACCGCGAGCTCTTTCTGCCGCATGAACGCGCGTGCGATCAGCAGGTTGGCGACGTTGGCACACGCGATCAACAACACGAGACCGACCATGCACATCAGGACGATTAACCCGGTCGAAAAGTCGTTGCGCAGCGATGAATATCCCGTCGCGGCGCTCTCGGCCAGCATCCGGCCCTTCATGAACTGATCCCGCGTGTACGCGGACCAGTTGCTGGCCGCCGGCAGCGTGATCTCGTATTGGCGAATTTGCGTGAAGAGGCCCTGCAGCGGAGCTCGCGCGGAATCGACCGTGTCGCCAGGCTTCAACCGCCCGAACACCTGCACCCATCGCGCGCGCCGGTCGTCGGCGCGCATCCACGTCCATTCCGGCAGCATCGCGCGCTTCATCAGAACCGGGACGCGGATCTGCGGCTCCTGCGCCGGATCGAGGCCGAAGAATCCCGCGGCCGAAACGCCTATGATGGTCATGGGGTAGTCGTTGACCAGAATCTTCTTTCCAATGACGTGCAGATCGCGCGAGAAGCGCCGGACCCAATAGTTGTAGGCGAGAACGACGACAGGATGGCCTTGATACACGCGATCGTCTTCCTCCGACCTGAACACGCGACCGAGCGCCGGCTTCACACCAAGCATCGCGAAGTAGTTGCCGGAGACCATCTCGGCCTGAATCCGTTCGGTTTGGTTGTCGATGCTGACTGACGCCGGCACCAGGCGCCGGCAGAGGACTTCCGACAGCGGTTCCGCGCGCTGCTGCAGATCCTGGTAGACAGGGTAGGAGTGCATGCGCAAGCCCATGTTGCTGCCGTTGTGCAAGCCCTGCTGGTAGAGCATCACGAGCTGTTCCGGCGCTTTGACCGGGAGCTTGCGCAGCAGGATCTGATCCATCAGCGTGAAGATCGCGGTGTTCGCGCCGATGCCGAGCGCGAGCGACAGAATCGCGACCGTCGCGAACAGCGGACTGCGCCGGAGTCCGCGCAAGGCAAAACGCAAGTCTCCGCCTGAGGTGACCATGTGTGCTTGGACGAGAATTGAGGGCTGTCGGTTGACAGGCCGTCAGCATGAAGGGCAATGAATGTGAATCGGCTGGCGTCGCAGAGGAGGCGGCGGTTGCCGCAATAGTGTGGAAGCCGTCAGGCAGATGGAACCTGCGATGTACCGTTGCTTGAGCGGGGGCTCCCGAGCGGAGGCCCCGCTCACCTCCCTTCGCTGGAACTGACAGGAAACATCCGAAGGTGGCCAGCGCCTTGGAAGGCGCGGACGGCCGATCACGAGGCTTTCGACGACTCAGCCTTGCCTGGCGTAAACGGCTTGCCCGCCTTTTCCTCGGCTGCTCCCATCAACGTCATTTCGAGCACGCTCAGATGTTCTGCATATGCATCCAGTAGGGCCGCCCGATATTTCACGGCGGTCCGTGCTCCCTTGACCACCTTCAGAGCCCGCGTGATCCAACGCCTGCGCCGCGACGCTTCCTGAGCGTCGCGAACCGGCAACGATAACATCTGTTCCACCCACTTTTGTTTCGCCTGGGCGCGCGCTTTCATTAGTCCAACGCGTAACTCAAGAATCGGTGATTGGCGTGCGTCAAGCATGTCCCGATCTCCCTCGTGATTCTGAACCTCATGGCCATGCTGGTCTTTCGTGGGGCGTCGCGACATCTCTTCATCCCTCGAGAAGGCTCCCTGGATTGAACACTCACGGACCGCGCTCGGCTTCGGGCTGGTTCGGAAAGCCCTTGGAGCCGAGCGCGAGCAAACCTACTACTCAGCCGCGACGAGCGGTCCTTGGAGAGGCGCTATTCTGCCTCGCGTAGTTTCGCCGATAGTGCTGCTCTCCTGACAAGTCGCGCGCGTCGGCGTGCCCGGATCGCGGCGCGCTGGATGAGACGGGCGCGCAGTCGCGCGCGGCGTTCGAGTCGAGCGACAAGACGCACCCGACGCCTCGCCCGGAACGCCGCTATCGTCAGAAGCCGAGCGCGACGCCGAGCTCGGATCACGTGACGTAGACCCTGCCTCCCGAGAATCGTTTCATGACCCTCTTCTTCCTCTCCTTCGTCCTCTTCCTCTTCGTCCTCGCCCAGCCCCATGAACTCCTCGTCGTCTTCCAAACCCAGCATCTCGGTCGGTTCCTCCTCTTCCTCTTCTCCCAGACCCAGCATCTCTGACGGATCGACCTCCTCCAAACTGAGCAACTCAGTCGGGTCGTCCTCTAAAGCGAGCTTCGTCATTACGTCCTCCTTCGTCCTCTGTTTGGCGATGTTACTCACGCAGTCGCGAGCGACGTGATCGCTTCACTCGATCGCTCCTGCTCACGAAACGTTTTGCCAGCTTCATCCGAGATCGAGTCGAGATGCAACTGGCAGAAAGTGCACTTCGTGCAGCGAAGCGATGTTGATGAGCTCCTTGAGATCTCGGTCGTAACGCGGCTGTAAATGCAGCGTGCCAAACAACCGATCAGTCCACCGACGAACAGCTCATAGACATCTCTCGAAAAGCTGCGCTTGGCTCATGGGTGGCCTCCGATGTCGGGTCGTGACATCGAGAGAGCCAGCTGATGAACGATGGAAGGAGTTACAGGGATCCGGACAAATCGAGAAGAGTGGCTTGAAACGAAGAGTGCTCATGAGCTCACAGCGCCCTCGTCATCGCCACAATGCGTGCTTCGCGTGGCAAACGGTCGCGCTGCCACGAAGCGTCGAGACAAAGGCAGTGGTGCTCGTCTCAGGGGTTGAGGCGGATGTCGGCCATTTCGCCCTTCACCTCGACCGTCGTCCCAAAGGGTTTTGACGCGTCGGCCAGGCGCTGGAGGATGTAGCCCGCCCTCATGCCGATCGCCCGAGAAGGCAGGCCGCGCGTATGCAGGAATTGGTTGCTGGTGTACGCGTTGTGAACGTCAGGTTGCCCTTCGCCGATGTTGTTCAAAACGATCGGCCGAAACGCAATCGATTTGAGGGACAGCCCGTGGTTCGGGCCGGTGGATTGAGTTTGGGTTCGGCCTTCGTACTGAACGGACGCGACCACGCTCTCCCACGCCATCGGCTCGTCGATGTAGGTCAGCGTCGGCGGCACGTTGTAAATGAAATTACCCAGATCGTAGAAGATCGGCCGGCCCTGATAGAGCTCGACGCCATGCAACAGGGGCGCGCCGTGCATGACGACGATGTCCGCGCCCGCGTCAATCTCGTCATGCGACCACTTCTTCAGCCACGCGTTCGGGGCGAGTCGCTCTGGCATGCCTTCGGTGAAGATCGTCGAGAACGAGCGATTCCCGAAGACGTGGTTATGCTGGTAGACGATCACCAGGTCCGCGCGCACGCGGGCGTCACGAATGGCTTGCAGGAGACGGCGGCCGTCCTCCGGGTTCGGCGTGTTTCCGGGCGCGCCGGGCAAGTCTTCGGTGGCTTCATTTTCCCGCTGGCCGGCTTCCACGCGGAGCTCGTTCACGCCAGGCCGTTCCGGTGTCGCACTCGCTCCAGGTGCAATCAGTCCGGACGCGCTCGCGATCAGCGCGATCGTCCCGTTCGGTGTGTGGAGAAAACCGGGCGCTGCCGCTTCGGAAACGTTGTTCCCCGTGCCGGCATGAACGATCTTCCGGTTGTCCGCCTCGCGAAGTGTGTTCCGGACGCCGGCCGCCTTCAGATCGAACGCGTGGTTTCCGGACAGTGCCAGCAGGTTGAACCCCAACGTGGTCAGCGCATCGAGCGCTTCCGGCGGTGTCAGAAATCCCCTGCCCTCCTGAATCGCCTCGCCTGGCTCGGCAACCGCGGCTTCGAGGTTGGTGAAAATCACATCACCCTTGAGCAGTCCCTTGATCACTGGCACGGCCGCCGGTGCCGTGGCGCGGATATCTGACCGGATCATCGACTGTCCCGTCAAAACGATCGTGATCGCGGTCGATTGCGCGGACAGGGCGACGTCGACGGCGCACACGATGGCGACGAGAAGCACGACGCACGTCTCTTTCGCTGACAAGCGGCACGTCTTCCACGCTGTCGCCATGCCTGTTTTGCTCGCCTCAGAATCGCAGGTCATTATCATCTCATCCCTTTCGCGAGCGGAAGCTCACGCCACTTGTCGTCGGTTCGCCGGCAGACATGGCTGCGGCCTTTACGTGTTGCGATGTCATGATGCGGTGTGAATCGCATCTGCGGCCGCTCGGACCACGTGCTCGAGGATAATTGGCCGCGAGAGGGCACGAAAACCCAAGCGCTCGATATCCGCCGGCGAAACCGTGCCGGCAGCCGTCAGAACGATGACCTTTTCGGGCTTCATCAATACGCGCAGATCATTGAGCACGCCGCGCGGATCTGGAAGCTCCTTCAGATCGAGGATGGCCAATTGCGGCTTCAAGCCGGGCCTCAAATGCCGGCGCATCATCGGCCAGGTATTGGTCGCGACGACGTCGAAGCCGTCTTCGATGAGTTGCGCCCGGATCAACGCCCGCGGCTGCCACTCGGCGGCGAGGAGTACGATGTCCGGCGGCGGCGGCCGCCTGAGTTCCTTCTGTGATTTGCGGTCCACCGGGCGGACGCCTGGTTCACTCCTCGAGCCGTTCACGTTGGTCCGGTCAGTTTCGAGGTGCAGTCGCGTTTCCCCGTATGCCTTGCAGCACACGCGCGACGAGCTCTGCGAAATATCGAGTGGAGTCGCCCGGGCTCGGCCCCATCCGAACGACGACCATGTCCCGCGATGGAATCACCATCGTGAACTGTCCCATGTGTCCAGACGCCATAAAGGCGTCGTCCGGCACGCCTTTCCACGCGGCCGCGCGATTGAGCCAGAAAAGGCCGCCGTATCCGCGGCTCTTGTCCGCGGGAGCCGGTGTCGAGACAAACTGAACCCAACCCTCCGGCAGAATCCGCGTCCCGTCCCACATGCCATCTCTGAGATGCAGGAGGCCGAAGCGCGCCCAATCACGCGCCGATCCGTAATCGAAACCCGTCATCACGAAGTTACCCCACGCATCGGTTTCGAGGACGAAATGCCGGGCGCCGATGCGATCGAACAGCTCTCGTTGCGGGAACGTCAGGTACTCCTCGCCACGCGCTTCCGCAATCTGGCGGACGATTCGGCCCAGGGTCAGCGGATCGGAATTCTGGTAGCGCCATCGAGTGTTCGGCGGAACTTCCAACGGCTGATTGACCGCGTGCTCGAACACGTTGAGGCCATCGAAGTACACGCGCATGTGCTTGTTCTCACGCGTGTACGATTCGGGTCCATTCAGTCCGAGATTCTTGAAATCGAGGCCGCTGCTCATGTGCAGCAGGTCACGGACACGGATCTCGTGTCGCGGGTCCCCGCTCGCTTGCCATTCCTTCACCGGTGCCGCGTCGTCGACATGCAGTTGTCCTTCCCGGACCAGGATGCCGACGAGTGCGGCGGTTATGCTCTTGCCTTCCGACCAGCTGGCCTGCGGAGTATCCTTCGTCCATCCCGGGCGGTATCGCTCGCCGATGATCTTGCCCCGGTACACCACAACGATTGCGCGCGTGCGGTGCTCGCTCTGTGCCATGGCCCAATCGAGAGCGGCCGAAACGGCGCTGCCGTCTACTCCAGGCGGTGTTGGTGAAACGGCGTCCTTGTCTCCCATCGGCCAGGCCTGGGTCGACGACGGGGGAAGATTGCGCGGAACATGCACCGGCTTGAAATGAATCCGCTGGTCTCCGCGGGGGAGAATCGCGCAGCCCTGGTCATCGTTGTACACGGCGGTGCGCGCGGGGAAATTCGGCCCGCTCACGGTGACGGTGCGACCGGTTGGGTCCACGTTGTACTTGAAACTGGTGTCCCAGCTGAAGTCTTTGAATGGCGCGATGTCCTGGGCGAGCACCTCTTCTGCCGTGCGCTTGTAGACGCTGCCGACAACCCAAAGCCCGGAGCACAGATGGTGAGCCCCGATCGCGGCTCTTGACTCCAGGCTGTAGGACACATCGTCCAACCCGGATTTCTGGCTGGCGTAAACCCTCGCGAAGCTGGCGCATACACCGCTGATGGCGAGTCCGGCAACGATCCACAGAATCGCGGAACGCTTCATGTGACCTCCGGTGCGCCGGTTAAACCGGCGCGGTGGTGCTCAGTCCTCTGGCGGCTCGCCGCTGGGAGCCATCTTCACGAGGCGTGGTTCAAACCGCGCGAGCGGCTCAACGAGGTCGCTCTGGGCGGCCAGTGCGTTCAAGGGCAGGTCGAGGGCGTCGGATTCGAGGTGGCTGCCCCACTCATCTTAGCTCTGTTGCGGACGCTCGGTCCGGGCGAGCGCTTGTGTTTTGTATAAATGCCTCTTGTCACAAGTCCATTGGACGTCTATAAGCCTGGTGAGGCAATAAGCCATGAGGCGGATGCGACAGGTGGCACTCCTGTTGGCGTTGTTCGAGAGCGGTGCCGTGGCCTGCCATAGCAGTCCCACGG
>DATKHR010000265.1:0-5590 GCA_035510155.1 Vicinamibacterales bacterium | reverse complement strand
CACGCGCCGAGCTCTTCATGCCCGCCTGGCAGCAACCGCTGAACGGCATGGCCTTCATCGTCCGAACCGCGTCCGATCCCCGAACCTTCCTCGATGCGATCAGGCGTGAAGTCGTGGCGGTCGATGCCGAGCAGCCGGTCTATGATGCGAGCGCGATGGTCGATGTGGTCGCCCGATCACTTTTTCTGCCTCGGATCAGCATGGTGCTGCTCGTGGCTTTCGCGGTGACCGCATTGCTGCTCGCGGTCGTCGGCATTTACGGCGTCGTGTCCTACACAGTGACGGAGCGTACGCGCGAGCTCGGCGTGCGAATCGCTCTCGGCGCCGACGCCGCCGCGACCCTGCGCCTCGTGCTGGCGCGGACCGGTGCACTGGTGACCGCGGGCGTCGTGTGCGGCCTCATCGCGTCGGTTGCCACCACACGCGTGATGGGCGCGGTGTTGTACGAGGTGAGCCCGCTCGATCCGTTGGTGTTCGTCGGGGTCTCGGCCCTCCTGACACTATCCGGCCTGGCTGCCAGCATCGTTCCCGCGCGTCGCGCCATGAAGGTCGATCCGATCATCGCGCTGCGGTTCGAGTGATGGTTCACGGTCAGCCAGGCCGGGATGGAGCACCCTCAATCAGCACTGTTCATCGACCGCGCCCACGGGCACTGCGCGTTCGGCCTTCGCGCGCGCCCGGTCAGGATAGAGTGCCACCTTCAGCACACCGTCTCGCTGGTGGCTGAAGAGATCGAACGCCTCCTCGATGTCATCGAGTGCGAACGAGTGCGTGACCAGCGGCGTCAAGTCGACGCGCCGGGTCTCGACCATCGCCAACAGCCGCCGCATCCGTTCCTTGCCGCCGGGACAGAGCGTGGTGACGATCTTCTGATCGCCAAGCCCCGCGTAGAACGCGTCGTAGGGCGCCGCGACTTTGCCGGAATACACGCCGAGACTCGACAGCGTGCCGCCGGGACGGATCGCCCGTAGCGCGTTCTCGAACGTCTCCTGTCTCCCGAGCGCCTCGATCGCCACGTCGACGCCGCGTCCCTCCGTCAGGCGCTTGATGACCGGAATCGGGTCGCCGTCCTTCGTGTTCAGCGTGACGTTCGCCCCCAATCGGCGAGCCATCGCCAGCCGCCCCATGTTGGCATCAATCCCGATGATGAGCGACGCGCCTTTGAGCGTCGCGCCAAGCGTGGCGCACAGGCCGATTGGCCCTTGAGCGAAGACGGCAACGGAATCCCCGACCCTGATATTCCCGCTCTCGGCGCCCGACAGGCCCGTCGAGAAGATGTCCGGGCACAGCACGACCTCCTCGTCGCTCAGTGCAGACGGGATGGGTGCGAGGTTGGCGCGCGCATCGGGCACGAGCAGGTACTCGGCCCACGCCCCATTAATGGTGTTGCCGAATCTCCATCCTCCAATGCCGCCGCGGCACTGCGAGTGGACGCCGTTCAAACAGTAGAAACATTGGCCGCAGGGCGTGATCGCCCCAACGATGACGCGCTGACCCACGGTGTAGAGCTCCTCGAGCCCGGGTCCGAGCTCGTCGATCACACCAACCGGCTCGTGCCCCAGGACGAGGCCCGGCTTCACCGGGTACTCGCCACGGACGATGTGGACGTCCGTGCCGCAGATTGTGGTCGTCGTGATCCGGATGACCGCCTCGCCCGTGCGAGGGACGGGTTTCGGAACCTCTTCGACGGCGATTCGGTCCTTACCTTTGAAGACAACCGCTTTCATCGTGGTCATGACGAACGCTTCCTTGGGAAGTTGATTACCATGCAACTCCCGACTCGGAAATCGCAACCGCCGTGCCCGACGGGAGCACGCTGGCCCCCCGAAGACGGCCCAGTTCGGAGCCACGAGAACGAGGAGCTTCGAGGCGATGCGGATTATTTCGCGCTGCGCGAGAAGAAGTGCGCGATCGTGTTGGCCGCCCTGAACGAGCCTCCTCAGATAAGGCTCGCATCCGTCCAGGCACGGCTGTTGCCTGACAAGGGTTTGAAGCTCTTCTTCTGACATGAGGGGACGATGATTACGCTCAACCGGATCCTGGTCGCCACTGATTTCAGCGAGGCCTCAGACCCGGCGCTGACCTACGGTCGCGAGTTTGCGACGCGTTTCGGTGCCACCCTCCACGTACTGCACGTTGTAGAGAACGTTTACGCGAACACGCTCGGGGTCGACAGCTACGTCGCCATGGCTCCCGGCCTGCAAGAACAGCTGGAAGTCGACGCCCGGGAGCGCCTGAAGGAGCTTCTCATCGACAGCGACAAGAGCGGGCCTGCCACGGTTCCGGTTGTGATGACCTCGACCTCGCCGGCTTTTGCGATTGTCAACTATGCCAAGGATCACGACATTGACGTCATCGTGACCGGGACGCACGGCCGAGGGGCATTCGCGCATCTGATCATGGGCAGTGTCGCCGAGCGCGTCGTGAGGTTCGCGCCCTGTCCCGTGCTCACCGTGAGGCGTCCCGAGCACGATTTCGTACGTCCGGACACGCTCGTGGCCGTCGCACAAACCGCCGCCCCGCGGTGACACGTTCCGTCCGCCGCGGGTGGCGCCGCACCCGCGCGCAGCGCCGGCCTATGACGGCCGCTTCGCCTCGTCGTCCTCATGCGCGCGAAGGTACGCCTGGTATCCCAGCCAGGAGCTCCAGCCGCTCAGGGTCCGAACGTATTGAGCGCGCTCGAATGCCTCGGGCGCGTCCGTCTTGGCGAGACTGACCCGGCCTCGAACATCGTCCAGGCGGCTGAATTCCAGCGATTCCATCCAGTGCCGAAGCCCGTCGCGCATGGCCGCGAAGTACGACGGGCCGTGTCGCAGGATCGCCGAGACCATCTGAACCGCGTCCGCGCCCGCCAGGATCGCTTTGATGCCGTCATTCGGCGTCGCAACGCCGCCGGTCACCGCCAGCGAGCCCTCGAGGTGCCCTCGCAGAATCGCCAGCCAGCGCAGCCGCAACAGCAGCTCAGCGTTGGTCGAGAGTTCGAGATGCGGCCACGCCGACAGGTGTTGCACGTCGATGTCAGGCTGAAGGAACCGGTTGAAGAGCACGAGACCGCCTGCCCCGGCTCGTTCCAGCTCGCGGGCGACATTCGCAAATGCCGTGAAGAAGGGAGACAGCTTGACGGCGATCGGGATCCCGAGCTCGTGCTTCAGGTCTCGCACGATCTGTCGCAGGGCGCTCTCGACGGAGACTGCCGAATCGCCTGGCTCGGTGACGACTTCGTACATGTTCAACTCGATGGCGTCGGCACCAGCCTGCTCAATCAGCTTCGCGAATCTCAACCATACCTCAGCCGTCGTTCCATTGACCGACCCGATGACTGGAATGTCCACCGCGTCCTTGACGCGGCGGAGGTGCTCGAGGTACTCGTGCGGACGAAGGGCGTAGGTCTCTGGCGCGGGGAAGTACGACACGATCCTCGCAAACCGAGGATCCAGAGGATCCAAATGGCGAATTCGGCCGGATTCGGCCTCTGAGACCTGCTCCTCGAAAAGCGAATGGAGCACGATTGCGGCGCAGCCCGCGTCCTCCAACCGACGGGCGGTATCAAGGTGATCGGCAAGCGGAGACGCTCCGACCATGAAGGGGTTCGTGAGCGGCAACCCGAGGTAGTTCGTCGACAGCTCAATTGACGCCATACGTCGCCATCAATTGCCGATGTCGGCTCGAGCGTATGCTCCGGTGGAGGTTCGCGTCAGAAATTGGGCCTGGACCAACGCTTCCACGAGCGCATCACAGGTGTCTTCGTCCAAACCCCAGAGCCGTTGCACCTGGGGTTTCGTCAACCTCTGCCCCGGAATCTCCTGAAATTCCTTCCGAACGATCCGAACCCATTCGGTCACCGGTGTCTCCTCGCCCGCCATATTGATTCTCTTCGCGCCCAGGCGCATTTGCGGGTTTGCTCGTTCTTGCAGCCTTCCTTCGCGGATTCCCCGAGGCTGGGTTATGTGTGAACTAAGCAATCCGTATACCTGGCGGGCGCTAGGGCTTTCGGCGGTCGCTCCGGTTGCGCGATGGGAAAATTTCCACGCGGCGCGAAACTTGACCTGGAGCCACACGGTGTACTCCGACGTTAACCGAGCGAGGGATGGCACGTCCTTCGCTGATACCTCCATGTACAACTGGGCTTATGAAGCTCTCTGCCCTCGCGCTCGACTATGACGGCACGATCGCCTCGAGCGGCCGGTTCAGTCCGGCCGTTCGAGAAGCCATCGCCGCGGTCCGGCAACAAGGCATCGCGGTCGCCCTCGTGACGGGACGTCGCGTGGCGGATCTTCGGCAGGTGGCGGGCGATCTGACCTGTTTCGACGTGGTGGTGGCCGAAAACGGGGCGGTGCTCGAGTTCCCGGCGAGCGGCCGCCATGTCGTGCTCGCACATTCTCCCCGGCCGGAAGTCCTTCAAGAGCTCCGTCGGCGCCACATCAGCGTCGTCGCCGGCGAATGCGTGCTCGAGGCTGAGGCCTCGTCGGCCATCCCCATTCTCGAGGTCGTCCGAGCGCTCGAACAGCCGCTGGCACTCATGTTCAACCGCGATCGTCTGATGGTGCTCCCGCCGACGGTCACCAAGTCGGGCGGCCTCGGTCGAGCCCTCTTCGCGCTCCGTCTCTCGATTCACAACACGGTCGGCATCGGGGACGGCGAAAATGACCACGACCTTCTGGATGCGTGCGAAATGGGCGTGGCTGTCCAGTGGGGCAGCCCGGCCTTACGAGCGGTCGCCGACGAAGTGATCGGGGGCGCAGGGCCGGAGGACGTTGCCGCGTACATTCGACGCCTTGCCCGCCAACCGCGACTGACCACCGCCCAGATGGGCCGCCGGCGGCTTCTGCTCGGCCATCAACACAACGGCGAAGCCGTCGACCTCGCCGTTCGAGGGCGGACGCTGCTGATTGCGGGAGAGCCAGGCACCGGGAAATCATGGTTGGCGGGGCTCATCTGCGAGCAGCTGATTCTCCAGGGCTACTGCCTGTGCATCGTCGATCCTGAAGGCGACTATCGCGCGCTGGAGTCGTTGCCTGCCGTGACCGTCCTCGGTGGCGACGACCCGCCGCCGCGCGCGCGTGAGCTGCTTCACGCGTTGCGGCATCCCGATGTCAGCATCGTCGTGGACCTCTCCAAGCTATCGAGCCACGAGAAACGGCACTACGTCGACTCGCTGCTCCCACTGCTGGCCGCCTTTCGACGCCGCACGGGTCTGCCGCACAAGATCCTTCTGGACGAAGCGCATTACTTTCTCGCCGGCAACGAGAGCCGTCAGAGCATCGACACGGAGTTGGCCGGCTACATCCTCGTCACGTATCGCGTTTCCAGCCTCGATCCGTCGATTCGGAACGCCTCCGACACTGTAGTCATCGTGACGCGCGAGACCGATCCGAACGAAGCCGACGCGCTTCGAGCGCTCTGTCATCGCTCCTCCAGCACGTCCACCTTGCCAGATGTCTTCGGCGAGTTGGCCACGACCGAAGCCGCTCTGCTTCCCGGCGCCGAGGAAGCACGCAGCCAGATCTTGCGTTTTCAACTCGCGCCCCGCCTGACCGCTCACGTCCGCCATCAGACGAAATATCTGGACATGCCGGTCGCCGAGGATCAA
>DATKHR010000264.1:0-14001 GCA_035510155.1 Vicinamibacterales bacterium | reverse complement strand
GCCGCCCGCAATGGACCCATGCCACCGGATGCAGTCATCGAGTGGAACGAGATCCATTGGACGCCGCTCACGGCGGAGCCCCGCGGAGTCGACTACATCGAGGCGAATGCCATTGGCCGAGTGGGTGCGGCCGAAGCTGGGCCTGTGAGGCGAAGGAACGAAGGTAACCGTGGCCGACGGCGCTCACTGACGAGGAGAGATTGATGAACCTCGTCGTGGGCGCAACCGGCCCAGTGGCTTAGGAGGTGAGATCTGCCACCAACTTCGTTCCGCTGGGCAACCCGTTCGTGCGCTCGTGCGTCCGACGGCGAACGCGGACCGGCTGGCAAACCTCGCGCGGATCGGCGTCGAACTCGTCCACGGCGATCTCAGAAATCGGCCTTCGTTGGATGAAGCTTGTCGGGGAATCGAAACGGTGATCTCCACGGCATCGATTATGGTGTCGAGTCAGGAAGGTGACACCATCGAGAACGTCGATGCGACCGGGCAAACCGATCTTGTCGATGCAGCCAGTGCCGCTGGAGTTCCGTCGTTTGTGTATGTCTCGTTTTCGAAGCATATCGACCGGGACTTTCCCTTTCGAAACGCAAAACGTGCCGTCGAGCAGCGCCTGAAACACAGTCGACTGGCTTACACGATTCTCCGGCCGACGTTTCTGATGGAGGTCTGGCTGAATCCGATCGCCGGTTTTGATTTCCGTCACGGCCACGCGCGGATCTTTGGTCTCGGTCGCAACCCGATCAGTTGGATTTCGATGTACGACGTCGCGCGTTTCGCCGTGATGTCCCTTGGCACGCGGCTGGCTCGCAACGCGACGTTCGAGCTGGGCGGTCCGGAGGCGTTAAGCCCTCTTGATGCCGTCCGGATTTTCGAGGAAGTCAGCGGACGTAGATTTCAGCTGGAATTTGTTTCTGAGGAAACGCTCGCCGAACAGCAAGAGAATGCCCCGGATTCGTTACAGCGCTCTCTTGCGGGCCTGAGGCGGTGCTATGCCGCTGGGGATGCGATCGACATGACTGGGATCCTCAGGTCATTCCCCGTGGCACTGACATCCGTTCGAGATTACGCGCGCCGCATTCTCGCAAGTGATCAGACGATGACCTGACAGACTCTGAACACGATCTGCAAGTCAGCCAATTCGTTCAAGACGCGAGCGAGTGTCGCTCATTAGGATGAAGTGATTCTGAGGTGCTAACGCTGCGATCGCGAGGCAGTTCGCGTCGGCCCGACGGTAAGGATGGGGTGGCGTCCAATCGCGGTCGACACGCCGGGAGCACAGAGGTGATGCGGCACGGGCGCTGGCAAACACCCTCGCAAACGCGCAGTACCGCACGCTCGACGGACAAACGCACATGGTGAAGGCGATAGCGCACGCTCCGGTACTGGCGGAGTTCTTCAGAGGTGGATCGCGGCGGAGGATGGTAATGTCTTGAGTCTGGTGGAAAAGCAAAAACGCGTCCTCGTCCGGCGCAGTTTCAACCCAGAAGCTGCACCCGCATGCCGGCGGGTGCCGGAGGATGACGCGATGGACCACTGTACCAGGAAGCTTCAGCTCTTCGTACACTGGTCTAACGCGACGGGAATGAGCGCCTGAATCAGTGCCACGCGCGCATCCACGTCCGGCGCCGCCGTGTTCGGCACCGGCAGCAGGCCGATGTCCTTCCTTTCTGTCGAATCTGTCGTACCTTCCGTGCCATGGGTGGTGCCCTCCTTACGAAGTGAGTTGTTCTGGTCGGGGAACACTCACTTCTATATCCGCCCGGCAGCCACGAGCACGGTTCCATCAGCCAGCGCCGTCGCTGTGTGTCAGGCACCATCGTTCGAAGAACGCTGCAGGGACGAAACCGCACGCACCGAATTCACGTCCAGCTATCCACTTATGGTCGATGCGGCCTGGCTTCACACGACCGTCACACAAATTCAGGCCGCTTTAGGGCCGTTTTCAGATGCCAAGACCCATTCGACGAGTTCGCGTGTCCAAGGAATCAAGGTCCAATCCTTGACAGAATCCTTGACCAAGGCGATGATCACGCTATGGCGAAGGTGACGGGCAAGTTTCAGATCACGTTGCCAAAGGCGTTGGTAGAACGATGCGGAATACGGGTCGGTGACGAACTAGAGTTGCGGGCGATTGGTCATTCGATTCACATCGACTGTCGCGGGCCAAAGGCGGAATCTCAGCGGTCCCGCGACAAGCTTGCCCACTTTGATCAGGCCACACGACGACAGCAAATCCGAGCGCGCAGTCATCCACTGCCTCAGACACGTTCGCGCGGCTGGACGCGCGAGGAATTGTACGTACGTGGCCGGGCTCGTTGACACGAACATCCTCGTCTACCGGTTTGACGCGCGTTTTCCGGACAAGCAGAGGCGAGCCGCGGAATTGCTTCGGAACGGTATCGCCGATGATTCCATTCGCGTGCCGCACCAGGCGCTGATCGAGTTCGTCGCCGCCACGACAAGGCCGCTCGCCCGCAACGGCCCGTCGATACTGCCGCCCGACGATGCGCGCCGCGAGATGGAAGAGATGCTCTCACAGTTCGAAGTGATCTATCCGGACGAGGAGTTAGTAAGGGTCGCAATCCGCGGTGCGGCGACTTACGGGCTGGCGTGGTTCGACGCACACATGTGGGCGTACGCCGAGCGGTTCGGTCTTGAGACGCTCTGGTCGGAAGACTTCGAGAACGGCAGACTCTACGGCCGCGTGCTCGCCAGAGATCCGTTCGTTGCATCAGCGTGACCGCCGACCGGCGCCAGGACGGCAAGATCTCGCCGGAACCGTACATCTCGTGGCAATTGAGCGAGACCGTGCATGAATCATGGCCCAAATGTCGCTGCCTTTTTTGCGGCGATTCGTTGCAAGGTTCGAACGCGAGCCAAACTCGGATCGCTGAACACCGCCGTGTCTCGAACGGCGTGAGGCGCGTGGCCAATCACAGCTCGGTTCCGGTCAGTGAGCCATTGCGCGCGCCGTGCGTACGCGCGGCCCACCCTTCTCGGTCTCAGTCCAGGCGATGAGCAGCTCGTTTCCGCTCCGCGCCACTCGTGGATAGCGCATGCCGCCCAATTCAGCGACACGGATGGCGGGTCCACGTGCGCCGTTTGCATTGACGCGTCGGACCATCAATATCGACGGCTGGTTCTCGCTGGTGAATTCAACCCAGCCGGCGACCGCGGATCCGTCACCGAGAAGCGTTACACCGACTCGGCCCAGCGAGCTTGCGTCGTCGAGCCGCGTCGGCGATCCGAACGTGTTCCCGCCGTCGTGCGAGAAGGCTACAAACGCGTGGCCGGTTTCTTCCTTGGCTGTGAACCATGCCACGCCGACATCGCGGCCGTGCGCGCCGACCGCGGGCCCGTTGACCGGGCAGGCGTTGATCATCCAGCCATCACGATGGACGGCCACTGGCGGCGTCCAGTGGCCGTTCACGAGCCGGGTGACGTGGATGTCACGGATTTCGCCGGCGGTTCGGCCTCGGTAAGCGACGATGACGCCGTCGGAAGTCTCCGCGGCTGCCGTGGGACAGCACTCGCAGACACGTGCGTCGACGACGGACTCCTTTACGAACTTGCCGCTTGCGTCGAACGTCGCCGCGCGCAGCGCCATGTTGCCGACGCCTTCCGGAGCGTCTGGCGGGATCGCGCGTCCATCCAGCCATACGAGGCCAAGTCCGGCGCCGGGGACCTGAAAGAGCGAGCCAAAGCCGTGCTGCGCCTGAACCCGGTCGCGATGCGGCGTGATCGATGGTGACCACGAACCGCCCTCGTCCCTGGACCACGACAAGCGCAGCTTGTACGACTCGGGATCCGCACCGTCCTGCTGCAGCCAATGCGCCACGAGCGAGCCATCGGCAAGCCGGCGTACCGATGGCACATCCGCCGCATTCACCATGAAGTCATCGCCGGCCGCCGCGGTCCGCGCTTCGGTCCAGCCCGACGGCGTTCGCTCGGAGAATTTCAACGACGTGCGCCTGCCGCCGAGCTCAAGCCAGCTCAGAATCACGCGGTCGCCCTGTACGGTCATCTGCGGCTCGGAAGTGTTGGGGCCGGCCGGCGCCGAGATTGGCTCAAGGGTCAGCGATAGGGCCGTGTTTATTGATGGCGGTCGCTGCGCATGCGTGACGGTCAGGAGCGCGAGAGCCCCAATCAGCGAAACGGTCGACACCATCGAAGCCTTCATGATTCGACTACCTGTAACGCGCACAACGCGCACGACAACGGCAACGGCGCATAATCCGGCGCAGACGCCACCGACTCACGAGTGTGAACGCTGAATCTTGTCATAGACACACCCAGCCGAGCCCCACGAAAACCTTGCACGGGTCTCAACTGCACGCGGGATCCCCGAGTTTCCCAAGGTGCCTTGCGCTTGGGGTTACTCACTCTATGATGGACGGAGATGGGAGCCTTGTTGTGCGTGCTGGCGCTGGCACTGGCGCAATTCAGCCAGACGAACACCGGCGAATTGCGCCTGGTTGTGACAGACGCTTCGGGTCTTCCCGTCCAGAGCACCGTGGAGCTCGTGAGCGAGATGAACCAGCTGCGCGAAACGCTCGAAACCACGAGTGACGGGACCGTCGTCGCGAAGCGCCTGGCGTTCGGCACCTATCAAATTTCCGTAACCCATACTGGGTTCGCGCCCTTCGTTGGGTCGGTGGAGATCCGGTCCGCGCTGCCGACAGAGTATGCCGTCACACTGAGCCTCGCCCCCCTTCAGGCACAGGTCACTGTAACCTCTGGAGACACGCTGGTCGATCTCCATCAGGTCGCGACCGTCCAGCACCTTGGCGCCGAGACCCTGCAGCAGCGTCTCACGGCGCTCCCCGGCCGATCGTTACCGGATCTGGTGAACACGCAGCCTGGCTGGTTGCTGGAAGCGAATGGCGTCCTGCACCCCCGCGGGTCGGAGTATCAGACCCAATACGTCATTGATGGTCTGCCGTTGACCGACAACCGATCGCCGGCGTTTGCGCCGGACACCGATCCCGAAGAGGTGCACTCTCTGAGCGTTCTCACGGGCGGTTATCCGGCCGAGTACGGCCGGAAGCTTGGGGGCGTTATCGAAGTGGTCACCGGCGGGGAAGCCCGCCGTGGTTTCCACGGCAGCGTTGGCGGGTCACTGGGGAGCTTCAGCACGAAAAGCGGTGATGCCTTCGCTGGATACACGTGGCGACGCATGGCGGTTAATTTTGGCGCGGGCGTCGCTGCTACAGACCGCTACCTGGACCCCCCGGTGGAAGAGAACTTCACGAATCACGGACGGACATCCCATGCGACCGTCCACATCGAACATGACGTCACCGACGCCGATCGGTTTGGGATCATCGTGCGGGAGGGTCAATCGCGTTTCCTCGTGCCCAACGAGCGCGTGCAGGAGGCCGCTGGGCAACGGCAGGATCGCCAGAGTCAGGAGACGGTCGGCCAGTTTTCGTACCAACACGTATTCGGGATCCCGCTGGTTGCCGATCTGCGCGGCATGGCGCGTGACCTCTCGTCAGGCCTCACTTCGAATGCCGCCGCGATTCCAATCCTCGCCACCCAGGATCGCGGGATTCGCGAGGGCTATGTCAAGGGCACGGTGTCCGCCCACATTGGCGTCCACGAAGTAAAGGCCGGCGGAGACTTCAGCGTGGGCGTGGTTCGAGAGCGCTTCGCATATCAGATCACCGATCCCAGCCAATTCGATCCAGGGACGCCGCTGGCGTTTGCGTTCAAGGGCCAGCAGACCGACCGGGAGCAGGGGTTGTTCATTCAAGACCAGATCCGAGCCGGTCAGTGGACGGTGAATGCGGGCCTGCGCTGGGACCACTACGCCCTCATCGTCCACGACAGCGCGATCAGTCCCCGCCTGGGCCTGGCGTGGTCCTGGCCTGCCGCGGGGCTGGTTCTTCGAGCGTCTTACGATCGCGCGTATCAAACCCCGGCGGTCGAGAACCTCCTGCTTGCCAGTTCCCCGGCCGTCGACGTCCTCAACGACAACGTCCTGCGGCTCCCAGTGCCGCCATCGAGGGGGGACTTCTACGAGGGCGCCGTTTCGAAAGCACTTCTAGGGGTGATGCGGCTGGAGGCTAGCTACTTCGAGCGGCATATGTCGAACTTTGCGGACGACGACCTCCTTCTCAATACCGGCGTCAGTTTCCCTATCGCGTTTCAGCATGCGGATATCCGGGGGACTGAGATAAAGCTCGCCGTACCGCACTGGAAGCGTCTCTCGACCTCAGCCAGCTACGCGCTTCAGAAGGGAACCGGGACGCTCCCGATCACCGGCGGTCTGTTTCTTGGCCAGGACGCTCAGTCGCTGCTCGCCTCCACCAATCAGTTTCCAGTTTCCCAAGACCAGCGACACACGGTTCGGGGCCGCCTTCGGTGTGATCTCACCGCAGCCACGTGGGCGGCTCTGGCCGTTGCGTACGGGAGTGGGCTGCCGGTCGAGTTTACGGGTGATTACGCGCAGGCCGTCGCGCAGTACGGGCCACGCATTGTCGATCAGGTCGATTTCCAGACCGGACGTGTCCGACCCAATTATTCGCTGGATGGGTCGGTGGGCCTCACGATCGTGAAGCGACCGACACGACGCCTCGGCCTCCAGGTCGATCTCCGCAACCTCACGGACCACCTCAACGTCATCAATTTTGCCGGCCTGTTTTCCGGAACAGCCCTCGCTCCGCCCAGGAGTGTCGCTGTCAGGGCGCGCGCGGATTTCTAAGCGGAAATCGGCCGTGCCCGCATCCGGTCCCGTTACGTTGACTGGTAGTAATGCGTACACATCACTAGACTGGTCGGAAATCCGTTGAGAAGTCAGCAGAAAGAGGGATACCGATCCGGTCAGTCAGCCGGGTCGATCGAGTCGAACAAGGGCGGTCGGAACAACGGCCTGGTTATCGCGACATGATGCGTGCGCTCCTGGCGGCATTGCTGTTGGCTCAGTCGCCCAATACTGCCACCTTGGTCGTCGTCGTCCTCGATCAAAGCGGCGGTGTGGTGCCCGGAGCACAGGTATCGATTGTCAACAGTGACGTCGGGGTGTCGCGCGACACGACGACCGGCGATGACGGCTCCGTCACGATTACTGCATTGTCGATCGTCGGCGCGTCTGCCGTGACGGTGACGAAGGAGGGCTTCCAGCTCGAGACCCTGCGACCGGTGATTCTGCGCGCTGGAGAAACCGCGACAGTTCGGGTGAAGCTGACCGTGAGCGGCGGCACCAGCGAGGTGACCGTGTACGGCACCGCGCAGGGAGTGCGCACCGACCCCGAACTCGGCAGGCGCCTCGACGCTGCCGAGATCGAGCAGACGCCGGTGCTCGGCCGGAAGATCTCCTACCTGCCGCTCCTGAACGCAGGGTTTCGCAACGCCAAGGGCACCGGTGACCTCTTTATGAACTCGGTCTACGTCGTCGCCGGCGCTGGCGGCCGACGTGAGGCCGACTACATCGTCGACGGCGCGACAGGTGACGAGCCGTGGGGGCGCCAAACGATGTTCTCGACGATTCCGCTCAGCGCCGTGGAGGAAATGAACGTCCTGTCCCGTGCGCTCTCGCCTGAGTTCGGCTGGACGTCGAGCGCAGCCATCAACATCGTGACCAAGTCGGGGACGAACAGCCCGCATGGAGAAGCGCTCTTTTTGGGAAGGCCGGGGAGCACGCAGGCGAGCACGCTTTCGAGCGACGCGCAGTGCCCCGACTCCATCGTCACGTGCGTGCCGCCGTCAGTGGGCGGCGTGGCGCAAAACCTCGTGCCGCCCGATACGCCTGATGCGCTTGCGCAGGGATCGTTTGCGGTGGGTGGTCCGTTCGTGAACGATCGGTGGCATTACTTCGTGGCGGCGGAGGGAACGTGGCAGGATCGGAGGGCCGCCGTGACATCGCCGCTCGTCCCCAGCGGCACGACGTACCTGGGCCATTATCGCCAGGCGCTGGTCAATGGCCGCGTCGATTACGCCATCACCGCCACCAACGGCCTGATGGCGCGGGTCAATCTCGATCGCTTTTACGACACGAACCCACAAGATGCGGTTGGCGGCAACGTGCTCCCGAGCGCCGGCCGCCAGTTCTCGCGCCACGGCTACACGGCGCAGATGAACGAGACCGCGGTGCTCTCGTCGTCCATGCTGAACGAAGCGCGGGCCGAGTTCCAGAACGCGGAACCGGTCACAGCCTTCGATCCGCTGACGCCATCGACGCAATTTACGCGCGCTGGTTCGGTGCCTTTCACCTCGGGCGAGTCGCGCTTCGCCCACATTGCCAGCCGAATCGGCCAGGTCTCGGACACGCTGTCGTGGACCAAACAGCGGCACACCGTGCGGATCGGCGGCAGCCTTGCCGAACACACGTCCAGCGGCGACGGCACGGAGTTCGGCAGTGCCTTCGTCCTCGGGCAGTTCACGGTCAACGCCACCTCGACGAAGCCGATCGATCAGCTCACACTGGCCGATATGCAGCGGTACCAGCAGAGTTTCAATCTCGGCGCCGGCACGTACGCCCTCTCGCAATGGATCTATGACGTTTTTGTCCAGGAGAGCTATCGCGCGCGCGACGACCTCACGCTCGATCTCGGGCTGCGGTATGACCGCCAGACCTTCAGCGACGGGACGAAGAACGTCGCGCCACGCGTCGGCTTCGGCTGGCACCCCGGCGGTGATGCGAAGACATCCGTCAGGGGAGGCTATGGCCGCTACTACACGATGCTGCGCGCGAACATCGAGGCAAACTTCACCCTCGGGGGCCCGCAGGGCATCTTCACGTATAGCGCGATACCGGGACAGACCGGCTTCCCGATGTGCCTGACCTGCACACCGGTGCCGTTCAATTCGAGCACCGCGGTCTCCACCCTGCCCCCGCGAAACATCACGATCCGTCCAGGCATGGCGTCCCACTATGCCCAGTTTTTCAACATTTCCGCCCTGCCCGGCTACCCGGGCGCTAGCTTCGTCAACCCCAGAAGCCAGGTGACGTCTATCGGTATCGAACGCGAGGTCGCCCCGCGCGTCTTTGTGTCGGCCGACTACGTTACGCAGCATTGGACCGGCCTCGATGAGACCGTCGATCTGAACGCGCCCTCCTTATTCGTGCGCACGGCGCCCGGCCAGGTCCGCTCGGTCGCCGTTGCCGATTTGACCCGACCGATCCTGCCTGTCAACGGCGGGTATCGCCAAATCAATGTGGTCGAGAACCTCGGCGTGGCCGACTACGACGGGCTGCAGACGATGCTGCGCTGGCAAACCGAACGCGGCTTGCTGTCAGCAAGTTATACCCTCTCGAAGGCGACGAATACGACCGAGCCGAACGGCAACGGCGCAGGACCGAACGACTTCAACCAGCTGGGCGAAGTCGAACGTGGGCCAAGTCTCCTCGATCAACGGCATCGCGCCGTCATCGTCGGCACATACCGTCTGCCATTGGACGTGATGGCGGGCACCGTCGTGTCGCTGGCGACGGCGAAGCCGTTCAATCCGACGACCGGCGTCGACAACAACGGGGATGGCACCAACAACGATCGCCCGGTTATCAACGGCGTCGTCGCGGGCCGGTATTCCTTCCGGGGGACGCCCATCTCCAGCACGGATCTGTTCGGAGAGTACCGGATCCGGATTCAGGCGAACCGAACGATCACGGTACGCATCGAGGGCTTTAACGTGTTCAATCACGCTAACGTGCTCGCGCGAAATGGCACCTATGGTGACACGAGCACGCCGCTCGCCTCATTCGGACAGGCCACACCGGGGCTCGCGAGCATTGATCCAGGCCGACAGCTGCAATTTCAAGTTCGATTCAACTTTTAGCTCCCCAGGGCGACTGGCGACTCGCACTCAGCCCGCGGGTATCTGATGCGATCTCGCCAACAGGTCGTCGCGCCTTCGCGCGCCCTTTTTGTCGGGCTTCAGGATGGGAAAGCCGAGCGAGTCACCGCATGCGAAGATATCCACGAAAAAAAATATGCGCGCGTGATGACCAAGAGCGTGAGCTGATCGCGCGACGTGTCGGACTATAATCGCGGCCCAATCAGGTTCATACAAACGGCGACCGGAAAAAACATTGGGGTGTGGGGGGCGAGTGATGAGAAGAGAGTCGACGAAGGTGGTGATGTCCGTTCATCATGTCTCGCCTCCGTTGCGAGACGTGCCGCGTCTTGCCAGCTTCCCTATGGACGCTCCAACGACCGTGACTTGGAAGCTCGCTCATCCGCCCAGGACTTCGCCATCAACCGGCGGGTCACGATGAATCGCTGAATCGTGAATGATGACTCGTGACATGTGTCACGAGTCATCGTCGGAGGAGACTCGAATGACCCGTGTGACGGTGCTCACGTTCGTTTTATGGGTGACCGCAGTCCCCAGTGTCTTTTTCCAAGCGAGCCCTTCTCAATCCGGCTTTTCCCCATCCAGCCCCCAATCTGCTCCGGACTCGTTCTCGGGCCTCCGCGCCCGCTCGATCGGGCCTGCGGTCACCTCGGGTCGTGTCATGACGATCGCGATCGATCCTTCGAACACAGCCGTGTTCTATGTGGGTTCGGCTTCGGGCGGCGTGTGGAAGACGGTAAACGGCGGCGCGTCGTTTCAGCCTGTTTTCGACACCCAGGGATCGTTCTCCATCGGATGGGTCGCCATCGAGGCGGCTCGGCCGAACGTCGTGTGGGTCGGGACGGGCGAGCGGAACTCGCAGCGATCGGTCGCGTACGGCGACGGCGTCTACAAGAGCGAAGACGGCGGACGGTCCTGGATGAACATGGGGCTCACGACCTCCGAGCACATCGGCCGCATCGTCATCAACCCGAAGGACGGAAACGTGGTGTACGTCGCGGCGCAGGGCCCGCTGTGGTCGCCGGGTGGCGACCGGGGACTATTCAAAACGACCGACGGCGGCAAATCGTGGACCCAGGTCCTGAAGATTTCCGAGAACACCGGCGTGACGGACGTTGTGCTCGATCCGCGCAACCCGGACGTACTCGTCGCGGCGGCGTACCAGCGGCGCCGCCATTTCTATACGTTGATCGACGGCGGGCCGGAGAGCGCCATCCATCGAAGCACCGACGGCGGAAAGACCTGGAAGAAAGTCACCGCCGGCTTGCCGGCTGAAGAGCTCGGCCGGATCGGGTTGACGATTTCCCCGGTCAATCCCGACGTGCTCTACGCCAACGTGGAGGCCGCCAACGGCAAGGGCGGCATCTTTCGATCGTCGGACAACGGCGTCACCTGGGAAAAGCGCAGCGACTTCAACCAGGGGGCCATGTACTACGGCGATATCTTTGCCGATCCGGTGAACGTGGATCGCGTGTACATCCCGGACGTCATCTTTCAGGTGTCCGACGATGGGGGGAAAACGCTCAGAGCGCTCGGTCAGCGCAACATGCACGTCGACAATCACATCATCTGGGTGGACCCAAAGAATACGAATCACCTGCTCGTCGGAAATGACGGCGGGCTGTATCGCTCGTTTGATCGCGCCGCGACGTGGACGTTTTTTGCGAACCTGCCCTTGGCGCAGTACTACGACGTGGATGTCGACAATGCGGCGCCGTTCTACAACGTGTACGGCGGGCTTCAGGACAACTTCTCGCTCGGCGGACCTTCGCGCACCCGATCCCAGCACGGGATTCTGAACCAGGACTGGTTCGTCACTCAGGGCGGCGACGGGTTCGTCTCCCGTGTCGACCCTGAGGATCCCAATACGATCTATGCGGAGCTGCAGCACGGCGTGATCGTGCGCTACGACAAGCGAACGGGCGAGCGGATAGGCATTCAGCCGCAGGAGGACAAAGGCGGCGTCCCGCTACGCTGGAACTGGGACGCGCCTTTCATCATCTCGCCGCACTCGCACACTCGTTTGTACTTCGCTTCGCAAGTGCTTTACCGATCCGACGACCGTGGCAATTCGTGGAAGACGATCTCGCCCGATCTGACGAGGCAGGTCGATCGCAACACCCTGCCGGTCATGGGCCGGGTGTGGGGGCCCGACGCGGTCGCGAAGAACACGTCGACCGCCATCTACGGCAATATTTCAGCTATCTCGGAGAGCCCGAAGAAAGAGGGTCTGCTCTACGCCGGGACCGATGACGGATTGATCCAGGTCAGCGATGATGGGGGATCGCACTGGCGAAAGATCGATCGGCTGCCGGGCGTGCCACGCGACGGGTACGTCGCGCGGATTCGCGCCTCCGAGCACGACGAGGCGACCGTCTACGCGGCCGTGGAGAACCATCAAAACGGAGACTTCGCCCCCTACCTCCTCAAGAGCACGGACACGGGTCGTACGTGGAAATCGATCGCCGGCGATCTGCCCGCACGCGGGTCGACGTACGCCATTGCCGAGGACTATCGCGACGGCCGATTGCTCTTCGCGGGGACAGAGTTCGGCGCCTACTTCAGCCAGGACAGCGGCCAGCACTGGCACAAGATTGCCGGGCTACCGACGATCGCCGTCCGGGAGATCGCGATCCAGAAACGCGAGAGCGATCTCGTGCTCGGCACGTTCGGCCGCGGTATCTACATCGTCGACGACTATTCGCCGCTGCGAGCCCGAACGGACGCGACGCCTGCCGCCGCGAGGGCCGCATCCACGAAGCTGTATCCGGTGCGGGACGCGGTGTTGTTCGTTCCGACGCTGCAGTATGGAATGCCCGGCAAGGGTTCCCAGGGCGAGGCGTTCTACGAGGGGGATAACCCACCCTACGGCGCGCTCGTGAGCTATCAGCTTGCGGATACCATCAAGACGCTCAAAGAGAAGCGGATGGACGCGGAGAAAGATGCCCAAAAAGCCGGGCAACCGATTCGATACCCCTCCGCCGACGAGCTGCGAGCCGAAGAAGACGAAGAACCGCCGGCGATTCTCCTCACGATCCGCGACGCTGGTGGCGCGGCCATCCGCGTACTCACCGGCCCCGTGACCAGGGGTCTGCAACGCGTGGCGTGGGATCTCCGGTTGCCGGCGCACCGGCTGCCGCCGAACCGGCCGCGCGGGGAGACCGAGGAACTATTCGGCGATCCGCTCGTCGGCCCGTACGTCGTGCCGGGGCGCTACAGCGTCACGCTGTCACAGCGCGTCGGCGGCGTGGTCACCCAGCTCGATGGTACGGCGTCGTTCGCCGTCGTCATGGATTCGCAAGCGGCGTTCGAAGGAGACGAGCAAGCGGCGCGCTGGCAGTTCGATAACAAGCTGCAGGCCCTGCGACGCGACATCGCGGGGGCATTGGAGCTGGCGCATACCACCAACACGAGCCTCGACGCCATTCGGAAGGCGCTCGACGCCACACCCGCCGCGCCGCGCGTGCTGCACGATCAGGCGCGCGAGGTTCAGCGTCGCCTGACCATCATCCTCGTCGCCCTCGAAGGCGATCGCCGGCTCGGATCCCGGAGCGTCCCGACGCCGATGGCCATTTCGGAGCGGGCGAACACGATTTCGGGCGAGCGGACGCGCACCCTCGCCCGGCAGACGACGACCCACGAGCAGCAGTACGCGATTGCCGCGGAGCTGTTCGCGGTCGAGCGCGCGAAGCTCAAGACGCTCGTCGAGACCGATCTGCCAGCGATCGAAACCGAGCTGGAACGGCTCGGAGCTCCCTACACGCCGGGCCGGCCCCTCCGCGGCAGGCCGGGTTCTTGAATTTCGATCGTCCAGGAATTGACCAACTGCTTCCATTGGATCTCTTGAGTGAGGCGCTGGAGGAGCCAAAAGCGCTCTCGATTTTGGAACTCAAGGGTCTGGGGAAAGACCTGTGGAAGGGAATTGACGCCGCCGGCCACGTGCGCCGTGAGCGAGCGTCGTGGGACTGATTCAGGATCTCGGTTCCGGCGGCGTCGCGCTCGATTCGGCAGCGTTCATCTACTTCATCGAAGAGCACCCCAAGTTCCTGCCCGTGATTCTTCCGCTCTTTCGTGAGGCGGATCGGGGCAAACGGAGTCTGACGACGTCGGCCCTGACGCTGCTGGAAGTCCTGGCCGTGCCGTACCGCGCAGGGAACAGAGCCCTGGCGGAGCGATATGAGGCACTCTTGACGCGAGGGCGAG
>DATKHR010000263.1:0-6345 GCA_035510155.1 Vicinamibacterales bacterium | reverse complement strand
GTCGTCATCAGCGTCTACCTTGCCGCAGGGCTGTTTGCGAGCCTGCTCGGTTTGTGGTCGTCCCCGGTGGCCATCCAGTATGGTGCGTCAGGCGCCGTGTTCGGACTCTATGGGCTCCTGGGAACCACTGTGATCCCGGACCTGTTACGTCGCCGGACGAAGGTCGACAGTGACGCTCCGTACGAGACCGCCTCCACTGGCGCCATGAATCCGTACAGCGCAACGAATTCGTACGCCTCGACCGGCGCGTTCAACGTGGCGAATCCGCTCGGCTCAGTGAACTCGTTCGCGTTGACGAACCTGCCCGCCGTGCCGATTCCGCTCATGGTGCTCAAGAGGCTCGCGCCCATGGCCCTGCTGTTCTTCCTCTACAACCTGGCGAGCGATACGCTGCCTGTGACGGCGGAGCTGGCCGGAGTGCTCGTGGGCCTCGCTGGCGGGCTGGCGCTCACCAAGGCGGTCAACGCGGTCGAGTCGCCTATGCGGCGCGTCGCGTGGACCTTGGCGGCGACCTTCATCATCGCGGTCGTGTCCGCCGTCCCGATCCGCGGGATCGCCGACATCCGGCCCGAAATGACACACCTGGTCGCTATCGAAGATCAGACGACGCACACGTACCAAAGGGCGGCGGACGAGGTCAAGAGAGGGCGTATGACGGCGGAGGGGCTCGCCCGGCTGATCGATGAAAAAATCGTCCCGGAATTGCAGACGGCTGACAGCCGACTGAAAGCGCTCGAGCACGTGCCGTCCGAGCATCAGCCGCTCGTCGACGACGCCAAGGAATACGTACGGCTGCGGTCCGACAGCTGGCGACTCAAGGCGGAAGGGCTGCGCAAGGCGGTCGCGCCGACGGTCCGGAAGTCCACCCGGACTGAGCTCGAGTCCGACGCGAGCTGGCGGCTCCGCACGGAATCGCAGTACCGGACCAACATGACCACGTTTGCCAAGGCCGAAGGCGCCGAACGGGCCTCCTTGGCCGCCCTCGAGCGAATCAAGGCCGCCGACCTCAAGTGAGACGGGCGTTTCGGGCGTCGGCCGCAATGACCTCCGCGGCCTTCTCACCGATCATATACACGGCGCACGCAATGAAGAAACCGGGAATCCGCGGGAACACCGAGGCGTCGACGACGCGCAGTCCCTCGGTCCCATGAACCTTGAAATCGCTCGTCAACACGCCGCCGTCTTCGCGCGGACCAATCCGGCAGCTGCAGGACGCATGGTGCCCCCAGGCATTGTCGCGCACGAAGCGCCGGATCTCATCGTCTGACTCCACCTCGTCGCCAGGCAGTTCTTCCTTGGCGATGAGGGCCCTCGCTTTCAACCCCGCACCGAGGCGGCGGACGAATTTCACGCCTTCGACGACGGCGTCGAGATCCTGGCCGGCGTCGCTCCCCTCGTCGAAGTAGCGGAAGTTGATGAGCGGCGGGTCGCGGGGATCAGGCGATCGGAGCGTGACTTCGCCGGCCGTGTTGTTCGTGTGCGCCTTGAGGATCACCCACGTCAGGTAGTTGTTGTGCCCGGCGATCTGATTCGAGTACTGGGGGAAGTAGCCGGTGAAGTCCGCGAGCAGCGCGTAACAGAGAAGGTCGGGAACCGGAGCGGCGAGGCTCGACCTGAGCGCCACAGAGAGCATCGAGCCATTGGTCGTATACACGCCCGAGCGGCGTGACGCCCACTCGCGATACTGAGCGTCTGTCGTGTTGAGTGCGGCGCCATCGAGCGCGTTCCACGCCGGGAACGCCATCCGGTTGACGACGGAGACCTCGTACCGATCCTGGAGGTTCCGGCCCACGCCGGGCAGCTCGACCCGGACGGGAATGCGCTGCCGCTCGAGCGTCTCTCGCGGACCGATGCCGGACAGCATGAGGAGTTGCGGCGTATTGAAGGCCCCGCCGGCGAGAATCACCTCGCGCCTGGCCATCGCGCGACGGGCCGCGCCGGGAGTTGCGGAGCCCGGCGCCGCGGCGGCCCCTGGATCCGCGCGATACAGGCGCTCTCCCTGCAGATACTCGACGCCGACCGCGCGACGCGTCGGCGTGGCTTCGTCGAACAGCACCTGCGTTGCGAGGGCGTGCAGCCGGATCTGGAGCCGGCCGGGATACCGCGCGGCCACATGGAGCAGGCGCTCGCGAGCGCCGACGCGCTGGTGATTGCTCGTCGTCAACGGGAGATATCGCAGGCCGATGGCGCTCTCAGCGACGCTCCGTGCGTCATTCGGGTCCGCTTGACTCTCGAGGCGTCCGCGGTCGTCATTGGGCGGACCCAGGCTCCTGAACGCGGCACGAATCGACTCGAGGAGCGCGGTGCGGAGGTCTTGGTCTTTGACCGCAGCATCCGGAATCGCATGCTCTGTCGGAAGCCAACCCGACCAGCCATGGCGGCTCGGGTTCAAGCCGATCTTGCTGAGCAGCCGCTCGAAGCGCCGGTGACGGCAGTTCTCGATGCGCTCGAAGTAGCTGCGCATGTGATCCGCCCGCCACGTGGGATCGCCGGTCACGTCGGCCAGCTCGTTCCAGTCCGAATCGTGGGGATAGACGAGAATCAGGGCGTTGTGAGCGGTGCAGCCGCCGAGCGTCCCAGCGCGCGGGTAGAGCACGCCGTCGACCGTGCGGCCATTGTGCGTGGCGCGATACTTCGGGTCCCGCCGCTGGGCCTCGTCGCTCTGATAGTGGCGGACAAAGAAGTCCCACTTCATGCGCTCGTTTTCGGTCGCGCGCGGATGAAAGGCGGGCACATCGTAGTCGTCCGGGTTGGTCTCCCGCGGATCGCCGCCCGCTTCGAGCAGGATGACCGTGTACCCCGCTTCGACCAGGCGCGCCGCCACGGTCCCACCGCCGGCGCCGGACCCGACGACGACGAAATCGGCGGCGTCTTCAGACTCCGGGGACCCCTGCCCCCTGAAGGACTCGGAGGCCCGCAGCCCCACCGCTTCCCGCGCACCTCGGGACGCCGGGAACACACGGCGCCAGGGCCGCAGCGCGCCCAGCATCAACCAGGACCGCAACAGGTCACGACGCCCGAAGCGCATCGTTCAGAACGTCTTGAGCAGCGCGATCAGTGCGCGCTTGTCGGCGTCGCTCAGCCCAGGCTCCTCAGCCAAAAACGACGTCCCGAAGTAGTGGCCCTTGTTGACGACGAAGTCCGGGCATTTGCTGAGTGACAGCATCTCGTTCAGTATCTCAGGATTTGCAAACGGGTTCTCGCCCCGCTTCAAGGTTTTCTGGATCGTGCCGACCAGATCCCCAAGCTTCTTCAGGTGCGCTTCGCGCTCGTCGGGCGGGTCGTCGAGATCGAGCAGATCGACGCTTGCGAGGAGGCTGACGGGAGTGCCCTGAGGAATGGGACCGATCTCAACCGACCCATTTTTGACGAAAAACGGAAAAAGGCGCTCACCCAGGCCGACGAGATTGCGCAATGGGTCGGGAACGTACCCCGACGGCATCCAGATCGTGCTGTCGACCGTCGTGCGATCGATGATGCCCACTCCCGGGCCGCTCTCGTTTGCGAAAATTGGATCTTTCGGCCGGCGCTCCGGCCACAACATCTGCTCGATCGACGCCTGGAACACGCGCATTCGAGCCTCGACGGACGGGCTCGGGTCGAACGGGCCGACCGAGTTGTTCTGAAGGAATGGCGCGGTCGACCAGACGCTCACGAGCGACGCGGGGCGCGTGAAGCCCCGGCCGCCGCCCGGAAGCTTGTAGTCGCGCTCCTCGCCCGTAAGCGGGTTGCGGACTTTCATCGTGCCGACCGACGGCAGCGCCTTGTAGGACGCCGATGAGAAATTGTCCCAGATGTTCCCGGCAATCGCGTTGGTGGCCAGGGGGCTGCAGATATTGGTCTGCATCAACGTCGACGGTACGCGCAGCTCGGTGGACAGATAGTTGTCCTTCAGGAAATCGTCCGCGAGAACGATCGAACGCATCTCGTCCTTGAACGACGGCGTCTTGGACCAGGCCCAATATCTCGACCAGCAGTCGAGGTAGGTGGGGCCATTGCAGTTCTCGAGATCCAGGCCCGCCGGCAGGGGCGGCAACTTGCTCGAATGGCACCGCGCGCACGTCTCGGCGAAGACGGCTTTGCCCCGCTCCACCGTCGCCCGGTCCTCAGTCATGTAAGCGCTCCCCCCGGGCGCGTCCTTCAGGTGGTGCGGATCGGTGCTCGCCAGAAAGAACCTCGCCATGTTCATCGTCTGGGCCTCGGTCGCCTTCCAGTAGATGGAGTTCTTTTCGGCGACCGCGATCTCGATGGCGCTGATCTTCTGGCCGCCGACGAGCGGCCGGAAATGGAGGAGCCATTCTTCGCTGAAGAGGCCGATGTTGATGTAGACGCGATTGAGCGCGCCAAGGGCGCCCACCGAGTCTGAGCCGTCCTTGAGCACGCGCGGCGTCCAGACGCTGTCGGGACGGCGAAAGAATCCAGAGAGCGGGTCGCTGTCGCCGACATAGTCGTTGAACTGTTTGTTGTGCAGCCCCCCGCCGGCGAGCTGTTCCTTGCCCCATTGCTTGGCGAGGCCCATCCTCGGACCCAGGTAATACACGGCGTTCATCGTCCTCGGATTGTTGATGTTGTCCGTCGAGACCAGGGAGGTGTCGAGCGATCCCGGCCGCGACGTGTGGAACAGCTGAAAGAAGAAGCTCTTCCTGTTGTTATCCCCCTGCCAGTTGAAGATCCGATCGACCCAGAAGTATTGAGCGCCCACGTTCGAGCTCAGGTTCTCCCACTTGGGGTTCTCCGGATCGAGCGGCGGCTTGATGGGGTTGGGGCCGACGTGGCAAAACGCACAGGACATCCCCACGCGATAGGGGCGAACGAGATCCTTTGAGAAGTAGTAGCTCGGATCGTTGTAAAAGCGGTCCGCGTCCCACCGCTTCCTCGCGTTCTCATCGAACGCTGGGTTCGGAAACAGGCGAAGGCCGACAATGCCGGTGGGTTCGCCGTAATAGGAGCCGACCGGGATCGTCTTGCCGCGTGCGCCGATCTGCACGCCGGGATACTTCTTTGCGTCGGCAAACGGATCGGCTGGACAGCTCGGATCCCGTAAGTCGAGCCAGAGGCCGTATCGATTTGGATCCGGCGCCGTCGCCTTCTTGAAACACGGTTCGTTCACGAGGCCAAGGTACTCCCACCGGCTGTCACGGCTGTAGGGCAACGTTCGATGAGACGACAGCGTCTTCAAGAAGTCGAGGGTGCCGAAGGCGTCCACGCCAATGGCGTCCCAGAATCGATCGTTGCCGCCGGTCCAGACGATCCACATGTTGCGGCCCTTGACCTGGTCGGGTGTGAAGGCCGCGCCGCCGTCCATGTCGTGAAAGTAGTCCTCGTCGGCAGCCGGGAACGACTCGACGGAGCGTCCGGCCCGCATCGCTTCATCCGACACCTCGCCCGAACGGCCCTGATCCTGGCACCCGATGACAATCGCAAGACTCGCACCCACACTCGCGATGCCGAGCCATGAGGCAACAGCGCGCTTCATAGAAAAACCCCTCTCGTCAGTCGACGGCCTGGGCGGGGGCGTGCACCCCTAAAGCGCACGCCTCGCGCACCCGATGCAGGTACTGTGCTGAGGGCCCGCGCCCGCACTGCGCTGGGGAACTCCGTTTATACTGCTTTTCCACCCCAGCGCGGGCCCCGCGGGTGAAACGTTTTCGCGACTGGCATCACCAAACCCCGTGTGTCGTGCCTCTATGGTGACGCTGATCGTCTGAACGTTTCGACGGTCCGGGGCGGATGGGCATCCGGATTGAAAGGGAAGGGCGCGGCGCGCTTCAAGCCTCGGCGCCACAGTGGCGTGGAATTTCACCCAGGTGAGGACTGTCATGCCTGACGCCATCTTCGAACCGCTGGTCTTCAAAAACCTGAAAGTCAAGAACCGGGTCTTCCGCTCGAACATCTCCGGCCGGCTGGACAACTACGACGGGTCGGGAAATCAAGCGCGGATCAATTGGGAAGTGAAGTTCGCCAAAGGCGGCGTCGGCGGCATCATGTCGTCGTTCGTGCCGGTCCAGATCCGCGGCCGCATCATGCCGAACTACGCCACCATCGATACGGACGAGAGGATCCCGTTCTGGCGAGCCCTCGGCCAGGCCGTCCATTCCTACGACTGCAAATACATCCTCCAGCTCAGCCATGGAGGACGGCAGCGCGACGTCCCGGGCATCGAGTACCCGATCGGCCTGAGCTCCACGGACAAGAAAGATCCCCTCCACGGCTTCGAGTGCCAGCGGATGACGCTGGCCGACATCAGGGAAACCGTCTCTGCGTTCGCCGAAGGCGCCAGGCGCGCGCGTGAGGCGGGGCTGGACGGCGTCGAGCTCCATGGCGCCAACGGCTATCTGATCACGC
>DATKHR010000262.1:0-5303 GCA_035510155.1 Vicinamibacterales bacterium | reverse complement strand
GACACCCACCCCCAGAAAATGCGGCTGCCGCCGTTGGCCAGTGCGTTCAGTGAAGTCGCCATCGCGAGCGCGCCTACGGGAATACCCCATGTCCGGGCAATGGGACCGGCGTTCGCCGTCACGAGCAATCCGCCGGTCGCCATCATGACAAAGCTCGCATAGAGAACGTAGAAATGCGGCGTGCGCAGCATATCGAGCGTCGTGAACTGATGCTGCCCGAGCAGTGAGGCGCTCGCGCGGGAGGTGTTCCCAGGCGCTGCCTCGGCGGAGGGATGGCGCAGAAACTGCGCGACTATTAGGATTACGACCCCCTGAAAGATGCCTGTATACACGAATGCGGTCCGGTAACCGCTCGTTTCGATCAGCCAGTGGATGACGGGAATGAAGAGCGCCGTGCCGCCCCCAAAACCTGCCGCGATGAGCCCGGCGGCAAATCCCCGCTCCTTGGTAAACCACTTCAGGGCGGATCCGATGCACCCGCCGTAGACGAGCGCGGCGCCAATGCCGGCGACGACGTACAACGAGTACAGCAGCGGCAGAGAGGACGCCAGGCCGAGGCCGGTCCAACCGATGCCGCACAGCACGCCGGCAAGGGTCGTAAAGACCCGGGGTCCCATTCGATCGATCAGGAATCCTTGCGCCGGCTGCACCCACGTTTGAAACAGGATGAAATACGTGAATGCCCATTGGATGTCTGAGATCTTCCAACCAGTCGCGGCATGCATCGGCTCGACGAACAGTGTCCAGGAGTACTGGAGGTTGGCGATCATGATCATCGCGACGAGGGACGCGACGAGCTGAAACCAGCGGCTGTTGATCCTCAACTGAGAGTCTCCTTTCACCCCGTCCGCCATTTTCGCGCAGGCGAGCACGGCCCGCTTCGCAGCCTCACCCAGGCCTCACGCCGGACCGCGGGTTTATTGGACACCGGAATCCAGCCGGCGATCAATGGCTCGACGATGGCCGTCGAATCAGATCGAAGAGCGGTTATCCTCCAGTCTCCGGTGCTCGCCGAGCGCGCGTGCCGTAACCTCTTGTGATACCCTCGTACAAGGAGATCGGATGCGATCACGGCCGGCTCGAGTAGCAGCTGTCGCGGTGGCCTGGATCGCTCTCGGTGCCGCCGGATTCTTCGTCTTCACCTCACACCAACACATTCTCACGGCCGCAGACGGCATACGGGCCGTCGATTTGCATGCGCGCGAGGCGGCTGACGCGCTCGTGGATTTGCGCGTGGCGCAGCAGGCGTACGTCGCGTCTGGCCAAGGCGTCGCGTTCTGGATGCCGAAGGTTGCTGCGACACAGAATCTCGTCACGGCGGCGTTGACTGCCTTGCGGCAGTCGATGATGAACAACACCGCTCGGACGGCGGTCGACGAGGCGGCGGCCGCCATGAGCGAGTTCGGCGACGTGGACAAGCGTGCGCGTGACTACATCGGCGCCGGGCAACTGCTGATGGCTGGCGACGTCATCTTTACGGAAGGCGGGCAGCTCATCACCGTCGCAGCCCGTCAGGTCGAAGCGGCACGACTCGCGGAACACCAGGCATTCGACGAAGACGAGGCGGGCCTGCGCCGGGAGGAAGCGCTTGCGATGGGAGCGGCCGGCGCGCTTGTGGGTCTCGTCGCATTGGTTCTCGCCGTCACAGGCGCCGAACAACGTCGAGAGCGGCGCCAGGAGGAGCCGTCCGGCGTCGGTGGATCTTCGACGGCGACCGTTGCCAGCAGCACTCGGGCGCTTTCCGAGTCGGATGAAGGCATCGTGTCACACGCGCGGTCGGCGTTCGCGTCGTCATTGTCATCTGGACGAGATGCGGCAGGACCCCAGGCGGTCACCACCTGGAGCGACCCCGGGATTCGTGAGGTCGGTGTGGCGCCGTCGACCGCGCCTGCGAGAAACGCGGTCGTGTTGAAGGCTGCGGCGGATCTCGCAACGGATCTCGGCCGCGTGCGGGATACTGATGAGCTCTCGCGTCTTCTTGCACGCACCGCGGACCTGATGGATGCCTCCGGCCTCGTGGTTTGGGCTGGCGCTCTCGGCTCCACAACTGATGAGCTGCGCGCCGTGCAGGCGCACGGCTACCCACCGCAGATCCTTGCTCGCATGCCCGCTGTTCCGCGTTCGGGGGACAACGCAGCTGCAGCGGCGTATCGCACCGGCGAGCTGCAGATCGTTTTGTCGCACCCCGGCGGGCCGGCTGGCGCGATCGTCGCCCCGATCCTTGGAGCAGACGGCTGCATCGGCGCGCTGTCGGCGGAGATCAAAGATGGCGGCGAGGGATCCGAAGCGGTGCAAGCCGTCGCGACCATCGTGGCGGCCCATCTCGCGGGCCTTCTCGCCATCAATCCGGTGGACGCTGAGGAGCAGCGAGTCGTCAGTCGATAGAGTTGGACAGCCGGTACGTCCGCCACGCAGCACGGCATCGATCCCCTTTTTTGACACCTGGCGGCATCAATTCCGCAACGACTACGCGACCGGGTCAGCTTTTCTGTTGCGTCGATGCAGAGACTTCAGATAGCGTTGCCGCGGTGACTTCTCCGTTTCTCAAAGCGTCGCTCGAAGGCCGCGAGAGCTGGCTCGCACCAGTAACCGGGAGCGACATTTGCGAGAGCACGGCCGCGTCCCGGCAGGCTGCATCGAGCCGGCGGGTGCTGATCATCGATGACGAGGCTGTGATCCGAGAGTTGATTGGCCTTCAACTTCGGTCGTCGGGGTACGAGTGTGTGGCCGCTCCGGACGGGGAAACCGGGCTCCGGCTCGCGCGCACTGAACATTTCGATCTGATTGTCCTGGATCTCTTGCTGCCGGGCCTCAACGGCATCAGTGTGTGCCGCGCCATTCGCGACGACGACGCCGGCAATCCGGATGTGCCGATTCTCATGCTGACCGCCCGGCGGGAGGAAGCTGATCTGATTCTCGGACTCGAGAGCGGCGCCAATGATTACCTCACCAAGCCGTTCAGCGTCCCGGAGCTCGTCGCGCGTGCTGGCGCGCTGACCCGGCGCCGACGGTTGCGCCCCGGACCGCAAGCACCCGGTCATCGTCTCGTCTCCGTCCGTGGCTTGACCGTCGACACCGGCCGCCGGCGCGTGACGGTGAACGGCGTCCCCGTATTCTTGACGCCACAGGAATTTTGTCTCGTCCTCACGCTTGCGTCTCACCCCGGCATCGTGTTCAGCCGAGAGGCCCTCCTGGCGAAGGTGTGGCGCGGCGAAGCGTTCGTCAGTGAGCGAAGTGTCGACGAGCTCGTGAAGCGTGTCCGGCAAAAGATCGATTGTTCCCCCGGAGGCCCCCGATATATCGTGACCGTCTGGGGAATCGGGTACAAGTTTTCCGACGATTGAGCCCCTCGATTTCAGAACGTTCGTCCATGTCGATGTCCGGCGGCGCGGTCGCCCACGGTAATTCCGTCAGCGACGACCGAAGCGCGGACCGAGCGATGTCGCTCCGTTGGTACCGAAGTCTCTACTGGCGCATCGGCGTCGGATTCGTTCTGTTCCTGATGCTGGTCCTCGGCGTCCAGGCCATCTTCATGGTCTGGATGGTCGGCCGTTCGGTCGCGACGCTGCCTGGAGGATCGTCTTGGAATTTTGCGAAGCTCGTCGCGGCCGACGTCGGATCCAAGCTCGACATTGATCGGCAGCTCGATCTTCAGGCGTACGTGCGGCGTCAGTACGCCAACGTGCCGCATCCGCTCTTCGTCCTCATGACCGACGGCCGGCTGGTCACCACCGCGGCCAAGCCGGAGGCGGTCCTCCTGCGGTTCATGCACAACGAGCTTCGACGGCGCGTCGAGCGCAGGGTTCTGGCCGAACCCCCTCGGCCGTTCGTCGGACGGGCGCCGATCATCGCCGGTGGCGAACTGGTGGGGCTCGTGGCGGTCCCGCCCAGAGCGCCCTTGATGGTCGTCATCAGCCGGTTCGCACCGAAGTTGGCGTTGTCTGGCTTGGCCGTGCTGATGGCCGGCACGCTGATGGCCGCCTGGCTGATCGTGCGCTCGCCGCGGCGCCGCTTGAACGCGCTGCAGCACGTCACCGAGCGCGTCGCCTCAGGTGATCTCCAGGCCCGGGCCCCAGAACACGGGAGGGACGAGGTCACCGTGCTTGCTCGCGCGTTCAACACGATGACCGTCGAGCTTGGCGCCAGGGCCGACCAGCTGCGCACCGCAGATCAGGCACGCAGGCAGCTGCTCGCCGACATGTGCCATGAGCTGTCGACGCCGCTCACCGCAATCCGGGGGTTCGTGGAAATGCTGTTGCTGCGGGAGGAATCACTCGACTCGACGGAGCGCAGGCGTTACCTGCAGATCATCGACCAGGAAACGCGCCGAATGCAGGGGCGCATAGCGGATCTCCTGGATTTGGCGCGGCTCGAAGCGGGCGGGGGCATTCTGACCATCCGGCCAACGTCGGTCAAGAAGCTGTTGGACGACGTCGTCGCCACGTTCAACGGCGATTGCGCGAGAAAGCAGATCGCGCTGAGGGCTGTTGCCGAGCAGGGGGCCGAAACGGTCCTTGGTGATCCCGATCGATTGGAGCAGGTGCTTCAGAATCTGACGGCAAACGCCATTCGCCATACTCCGCCCGACGGGAGGATCGAGCTTCGGGCGGCGCCCCGGGGTACGAGCATTCACATCACCGTGTCGGATACCGGCGTGGGAATTCCCCCCGAGCACCTGCCGAGGGTCTTCGATCGATTTTATCGGGGCAATTCGAATCGCGCCGACCGCTCCGGCAGTGGACTCGGTCTCTCTATTGCGAAGGCGATCGCCGAACGACATGGCGGCGCGATCTCGGTCACGAGCCGGCCTGGGGAGACGGTTTTCGACGTCGCTTTGCCCTTACCAGGCTCTGGAGATCGGTCGGGTGCCCACGCCCCCGACACCACCGCAGCAGCCTCCTAACTCTCTCGAATTTCTCACAGTTTTTTGACCCGGTTTTCATAACGGCCTGTTAGCGTTCGCGCGCTAATCCCGCCGAGGTGCCCCAGATGAAAACCGATGCAAAGAGAAGCGTTGCGCGACAACTCGTGGTTCCTTGCTCGGCCCGTTCCCTGTTGGTGAAGTGCCTGTGCGTGGCGTTGATCACGACCGGGATACCCCTCCGGGCGAGTTCCGGCGCCGGTTCTTCGACCGCCGTCCAGGATGACAGCGGCATCTCCGTGGCGGACGCCGTGCGGTTTCTCGAGCAGGCGACGTTCGGACCTTCGTTCATCACTGACCCGACCGACACGAGCTACCCGGCGTCGGTCGCCCACTTGCAGCAGGTTGGCTTCGAAGGCTGGCTGACCGAGCAGTTCGATCC
>DATKHR010000261.1:0-2283 GCA_035510155.1 Vicinamibacterales bacterium | reverse complement strand
CACGCCGGATCTCAACCAGAAGTTCCCGTGGTTCGACGACAACCTGCGCGTCGCGTTCGTCAAGGAGATGGAGTTGTTTCTCGACGCTCAGCTGAAGGACGATCGCGGCGTCGTCGATCTGCTGACCTCGGACGAAACGTTTCTCAACGAACAGCTCGCGCGCCATTACGGCATCTCCGGCGTGTACGGCAGCCACTTCCGCCGCGTCACGCTCACCGACGAGAACCGCTTCGGCCTGCTTGGGAAGGCCGCGATTCTCTTCGTGACGTCGTATTCGACCCGGACCGCGCCCACTATCCGCGGAAAATGGCTGCTCGAGAACATCCTGTCTGCGCCGCCGCCCGCGCCGCCGCCCAACGTGCCGGCGCTCGAAGAGAGCGGCAAGGACGGCAAGCCGCGTTCCGTCCGCGAAATGCTCGAGATGCATCGCAAGAATCCGGTGTGCGCGAGCTGCCACGCGCGGATGGATCCGCTCGGGCTGAGCCTGGAGAATTTCGATGCGATCGGCCAATGGCGTACCACCGACGCCGGCACGCCGATCAGCGCGTCAGGTGTGCTGTTGGACGGCACGAAAGTGGACGGCCCGGCGGCACTGCGCCGGGCGCTCGTGGCGCAAAAGGAGCAGTTCGTGAGGACCGTGGCGGCCAAACTCCTGACGTACGCCATCGGCCGCGGATTGGATTATTACGACGGACCGGCTGTTCGCGAGATCGTGCGCAGCTCGGCCCGCGACGACTACCGCTGGTCATCGGTGATTCTGGCGCTCGTCAAGAGCGCGCCGTTCCAGATGCGACGGACGGCGCCGCAGGAAACGAGCTCCCCGAAGACGGATGGCGCCGCGGTCGGTGCCGCAAGCGCCGCCCATAGGAGGTCGGGCAGATGATCATCACTAAGAAAGCCATCTCGCGCCGGACGGTGCTTCGTGGAATGGGCGCGATCGTCGGCCTGCCGCTGCTCGACGCGATGGTTCCGGCGTTGACGGCCGCCGCCAACACCGCGGCGAAGCCAATCTGTCGCCTCGGCGTCGTCTACCATCCGAACGGCGTCATCTACGACAAGTGGCTGCCGAAGGGCGTCGGCGCGGATTTTGAGCTGTCGCCGACGCTCGCCGGATTGCAGCCGTTTCGCGACAAGCTGATCGTCGTCACGAACCTTTACATGGATCAGGCAGAGGCGCTCGGCGACGGAGGCGGGGACCATTCCCGCGCGTGCGGTGGCTATCTGAGCGGCGTGCACGTTCGGAAATCCGATACCGTCGTAGAGGCCGGGATTTCGATCGACCAGATTGCGGCCCGGGCGTTCGAGCGTGAAACGCAGCTCTCGTCGCTCCAGCTGCAGATGGACGACAACAGCATCATCGGATCGTGCGACGTCGGTTATAGCTGTGCGTACAGCAGCACGATCTCCTGGCTGACGCCGACGCTGCCGCTGATGACCGAGAACAACCCGCGCTTCGTGTTCGAGCGGCTGTTCGGCGCAAGCGACAGCACCGACCCGAAGGTCCGTGCGGCACGGCTCCGTCAGGACCGCAGCATCCTGGATTCAGTGACTGATCGGGTGAACCAGCTTCAGCGCCGGCTGGGAGCAGCGGACAACAGGCGGGTGAACGATTACCTGACGTCGCTGCGTGACGTGGAGCGGCGCATCCAGAAGACCGAGGAGCAGAGCACCAAGGAAATCCCCGACGTGGCGCGGCCCTCGGGTATTCCAGAGAGCTTCGACGAGCACGCCCATCTGCTCTACGACTTGCAACTCCTCGCGTATCAGGCCGACATCACCCGCGTGACCACGTTCATGTACGGCCGCGAGCAGAGCCCGCGTCCGTACCCGCAGATCGGCGTTCCAGAACCGCATCACCCGGTGACCCATCACCAGAACGATCCGGTGAAGATGGAGAAGTGCGCCGCCATTCAGCGGTACCACTTGAAACTGTTTACCGATTATCTGGAGAAGCTCCGGAACACTCCGGACGGCGACGGATCGCTGCTCGATCACGTGATGATTCTGTACGGCGCCGCCATCAGCAACAGCGACCGCCACACGCACGGTCCGCTCCCGACGCTGCTCGTTGGCGGTGGCTCGGGCACGCTCAAGGGCGGCCGGCATCTCGTGTATCCGGAACACACGCCGCTGACCAACCTGCAGTTGACGATGCTGAATCTGCTCGGCGTGCCGGCGGAGAAGCTGGGCGACAGCACCGGGCAGTTCAAGGAGTTGTCCGGGCTGAGCGTGTAGCCTGTCGATTGAGCAAGGCTCATCCCAATCCCGGGCGCGAGTCATCTC
>DATKHR010000260.1:0-10554 GCA_035510155.1 Vicinamibacterales bacterium | reverse complement strand
GTCTTCCGCGAGATCGCAACCTGACGATCACGAACTTCACGCAAGGGTCTCAAACCTACCGCATGGAGCCGCGCGGCACGTATCGCTACGACACGCTGAGCCTGCTGTCGGTTCGAGCCGACAAGGCCTTCAGGCTCGGCGGCGCGCGCCGGGCGTCGGCCGTGATGGAGCTGCACAACCTGTTGAACTCGAGCGCGTCACAGAACAGCGTCGGCACGGCCACGCAAAACTTCGCCAGTCAAGCCGCGTTCGACGCAGTCGTCCAGTCGAATCTGACGGCAAGGTTCCCGGTCTCTTACTTCGGTCGCGTGCAGGAGATCGTGGCACCGCGCGTGCTCAAGCTCGGAGTAAGATTCGACTTCTGAGCTTCCACCACAGCCCCGCTCCGCGGGGGCCACGGGCGACGAGCAGTCACGAGAAACGAGTCCCAAGCGACGGACGGCGAGCAACTGGCCGTCCGTTCGTCATCTTCTACGCCTTCTCCGGCGCGGCCGGGCTGGTCTACGAAGTCACGTGGACACGCCTCCTCACACTGCAGCTTGGCCATACTGTCGCGGCCGCGAGCACCGTGCTCGCCGCGTTCATGGGCGGCCTCGCCATCGGTGCCTGGGTCGCAGGGACGCAAGCGCGACTCATCCCAGTGGACATCGTGGGACGTTTACGCGCTTATGCAACGATCGAGGTCGCCGTTGCCGCCTTCGCGTGGCTCGTCCCATTGGCCCTCTCGGGGTTCATACCTGTGCTCTCGTGGGCGTACGCCGACGGTGCGGCGCCCGTCCGCTTTGCGCTCGTGCGCGTCGGCATATGTCTTTTGCTCGTCGGTATACCCGCGGCGGCGATGGGGGCGACCTTTCCGATCGCCGTGGACGCCATGGCGACGTCGCGCCTCGACGCCGGCCTGCTCTACGCGGCGAACACGGCAGGCGCCGCGGGCGGGGCGATTGCTGCCGGCTTTTGGCTGATTCCCTGGCTGGGCTTGCGCGGGACAACGTGGATCGGCGTGGCGCTCAATATCACCGCAGCGTCTGGAGCCCTCTGGATCGCACGCGCCTCGTCCAGAATTCCGGCGGCCTCTCCCCAGCGTGCATCGGCGATTCGCGCAGCCTCTGCGGGACGATTGGGATCGTCGCGACCACGGCGTCCAACACTCGATGAGCCCACGCCGGGCCTGGCTTGCGCGGCCGCGGCTGTTTCAGGCTTCTCAGCCCTCGTGTACGAAGTGGCATGGACGCGCTTGCTCGCGCTCGTGATCGGCCCCACGACCTACGCGTTTGCGACCATGGCATCGGCGTTCATCGCAGGCCTGGCCATTGGATCGGCGATGGGCGCTCGTGTCGCGCGCTGGACGAGTCGTCCTGTCATATGGCTTGGTGCGCTGCTGGCGGCAGGGGCGGTGGCCGCGACGATAGCGGCGTGGTACGGGGCGACGCGCCTGCCGCTCAGCGTCGCCGCACAGGTGGCTGACCCGTCGGCTGATCTCTACCGCGTCGTGTGGCGCCAGGCGATCGCTGTGGGGCTCCTGCTGCTCCCGATGACGGTGGCCCTTGGCGCATCCTTCCCGGTGGCGTTGGCGGTGGCGGGCGCATGGGACGATTCAGCGCGAAACGCTGCGCGCGTGTACGCCGCGAACACGGCCGGCGCCGTCTTCGGCGCCCTGTCAGCTGGATTCGTGCTCATTCCGATGTTTGGCCTGCGTGAGTCGATTCGCGGTGCCGCGCTCGCCGCCGTCCTCGGCGGAGCGTTGGTGTTCGTCGGTGCGCTGGGAGCAAGGACCAAGGACGGACCAAGGACTAGGAACCGAGGCCCAAGGACTATTCTGACGAGCCTGTTGCTGACAGCGGCGGCCTTCGCCGTAGTCCTCGCGACTCCGCCCTGGGACCGCTCCCTCCTGTCGAGCGGCGCGTACAAGTACGCGCCGTATCTGGCGGGGGCCGATCTCGAGGCCGTGCTCCGCGCGGGGACGCTCGACTACTACAAGGAGGGACCTTCGGGCACCGTCAGCGTCCGCGAGTTGACCGGCACGCGGTCACTGGCTATCGACGGCAAGGTCGACGCCTCGACCGGCGGGGACATGCTGACTCAGCGTCTTCTCGGACTGCTGCCTGTGCTCCTCCATGGTCACGCCAAGGACGTCGCCATCGTCGGGCTCGGGAGCGGCGTCACTGCCGGGTCCGCGCTCGCGCCGGGCACGGTCCGCCGCGCTGACGTCATCGAAATCTCGCCGGAAGTGGTCGACGGTTCGCATTTCTTCGACCCGGAAAACGGACACGTGCTGGCGCAGCCGGAGGTGCACCTCATCGTCGGCGATGGGCGGTCGCACCTGTTGCTCACGACGAGGCGCTATGACGTCATCGTGTCGGAGCCGTCCAACCCCTGGATGGCAGGCGTCGCCACGCTCTTCACTCGCGAGTTCTTCGAGGCCGCGAAATTCCGGCTGAAGCCGGACGGGCTCATGTGCCAGTGGGCTCACACGTATGACATCCAGCTCGAGGACCTGCAATCGATCGTGCGGACGTTCACGAGTGTCTTTCCGCAGAGCACGATGTGGCTCGTCGGTGGCGGCGACCTTCTCCTCATCGGCGCCAAAACCGGCGACATCGTCTCGCGCCTCGCCGCCCTGGCGGGCGGGACGCGCCAACCGCGCGTCGAGGCTGCCCTGGCGGGCGTGGGGGTTGCCACGGGCACCGCGGCGTTTGCCTTGTTGTCGCTCTTTGCAGGTGGACCGGCCGACCTTGCGCGCTTCGCAGCAGGGGCGGCAACCCAGACCGATGACCGTACGGCGCTGGAGTACTCGGCGCCTCGCGGCATCTACGGCCGAACGAGCGACGACAATGCGGTCACCGTTCGAGCGCTCGCAACCGACCCGCCTTCGGTCGTGCGAGAAGCGGTCGAGCGCGCCGACGACACCGCGTGGACGTCGCGCGGCTCGATGGATCTGCGGGCCCAGGCGTTTGCGACGGCGTACGACGCGTTTTATCGCGCCGCCACGCTCAACCCGCGAAACGCCTCGGCGCTGTCTGGCTTATCGGACGCGGCGGGCGGGGCAAATCTCATAAGTCAGGAGCGCGATTGGCTCCAGGCCATGGCCACACGCGAGCCCGGCAATGCCGCGGTTCGCATGGAGCTCTCGAGGGTTCTCGCCGTTCTGGGCGATCTGCGAGAGGCGGGTGAAACCGCCGCACAGGCGCTGCGGCTGGCCCCGAGCGATCCGAGGGCTGCCGAGCAGCTCGCCTCGGTCCTGGCTGACGCCTCCGATGCGCAAGGGCTGGCCGCGTTGGCTGGACAAATAGTCTCCAAATTCCCGGAAAGAGCAGACTCCTGGTACTACCGCGCCACGGCGTTCTACCTCGTCGGACGAACCGAAGAAGCCATTGCGGACGCCCAGCGGGTCGTTGCTGCCCACCCGGAACATGCCCGGGCCCAGAGCCTGCTCGGTACCGCCTGTGCCGCGCTCGGGCGGCAGGAGTGCGCGCAGGCCGCATTCGAAGCCTCGATTCGAGCCAATCCTCGCGATGCGTCCGGCTACATCAACGCCGGTGTGCTCAAACTTCAGACGTCAAATCCGTCATCGGCAGAAATGTACTTCGCGAGCGCCTTGGCCATTGATCCTCACTCCGCACCCGCGCGAGACGGCGTTGCCCAGGTGAGGGCACTCGCAAGCAGGCGATGATTGGTGATTCTGGATCTACCTCCAAAGAACTGAATGCCACTTTTGGATGTGCGCTGGTCCACTGTGCGACGGCGCGATTTTTTTCGTCGGACGCATTGCCTGGGGCGCCGTCTATTCACGCCGAGCTCAGACTCTCAGAACGCGGCACATATATTGCTCACTCCGGGTGTATGCGTTCCGTTGATTGGAGCGCGGAGGCAGCATGAGTCTCGTTCGACTTCTCGGCTTCGCTACGCTCGGTTGCGGCTGCGTCGTGGGTCGCTATCGCGAAGTAGCAACGAGCCGCGAAGTGACTTACATCGAGGAGAAGGGCAAGTCGTGCGGCAGTCACAGCCACCGGCGCAACCACACCGTTGCGGCCGACCGGCTCGCGACCGTTTCACCGATTGCCCTGACGTCAAAAGCGTCTTAGCCGGCTCTGACCGAAGCGAGGTCTCCTCGCATCGCTGAGCTGGTGGCGGCGCGGCCCTAACGTACTCGTCTTTCCTGACCGAAAACACCAAACAGCCATGACAGTGCTGCTGAAGCCGCACGCAAGCGTCGTTGCGGGCGCCGCGACCGGACGCTTCTATCTTGCCGACTGCTTGAAGGTGTTCGCGCAGCTCGCGCCGGACAGCGTCGACGTCATCGTCACGTCGCCTCCCTACAATCTCGGCATCCAGTACAGCCGTTATCAGGACACGCTGTCTCGTGAGGACTACCTCATGTGGACGAATGCCTGGGTCGGCGCCGCGTCTCGGGTGCTGCGCTCGGACGGGTCACTGTTTCTGAACGTCGGCGCCAAGCCTTCCGACCCCTGGACGGCCCTCGACGTCGCGCAGGCAGCCCGCGCGCACTTGAAGCTCCAGAACGTGATTCATTGGATCAAGTCCATCGCGATCGATCGCGCCTCGGCGGGCGCTGCCGCCCGGCTCACACGCGATCTCGCGGTCGGCCACTACAAGCCGATTAACAGCGACCGCTTCCTCAACGACTGCCACGAGTTCGTGTTCCACTTCACCCCGGGCGGCGCAACCGAGCTGGACCGGCTCGCTCTCGGCGTGCCGTACCAGGATCAGTCGAACATCGCGCGGTGGCGGAGCGGCTCGCACGGCGTCCGATGCCGCGGCAACACCTGGTTCATCCCCTACGAGACCATCCAGCGCCGCGACCGTGATCGGCCGCATCCCGCGACCTTTCCGTCTCAGCTTCCAGAGCAGTGCCTTCGCCTGCATGGGCTGAGCCGGATTCGCGTGGCCATGGATCCGTTTACGGGGCTTGGCAGCACCGCCGTCGCGTGCGCGCGGCTCGGCGTGAACTTCATCGGCGCCGACATCGACGAGGTGTACTTGTCAGAAGCCGTGGCTCGCATGCGGGAAGCGGGAACGCTCCGGACATCTCGATTGCCGGCGCGCGGCGAGGCGCGGATGAAGAAGGCGCCGCTCAGGACGGACAAGGCACGGCGAGCGTGACGGGCGCCGGCTCGGGCCTCGTTACTTGTTCGACGTGACCGCAGGCGGCGCCTTGAGCACGTACTCCTTGCGCGCCCAGACCTGCCACTTCTGACCGGTCCGTGTCACGCGGACCTCGATCTTGCGGCGGCGCTTCATGATGTCCGGGTTCTTCGAGTAGTACCCGAGCACGTAGTAATCGCTGGTCTCCGCGTCGATCCGCTTGAGCGCCTTGCTGAAGTCGTTCTGATTGACCACCGCGATCCCGCCCGTCTCTTCCGCAAGGACACGAAGGCTGTCCTGAGACTTTCGCACGAAGTCATTCCACTGCGTTGGATCGACCTGCTCGTCGATGTCCCCCATGCCGACCAACCCGCGTGGATCGATCGTGTACATCGTGACGTTCGCTCGATTCGCGTTGCGTGTGAGATCCCCCAGCTCGCGCGCCAGGTCGGCGTCGGCGAACTCCTCGCTCTGCTTTTGCTGCTGCGTGTATGGATCGGTTGTCGTACTGCCGCTCGATCCGTTCTGCGCCGCAGCCTGGTTCTGCTGGCGCTGGAACTCGTTCTGCGCGAACGGGGAATTGGGATCCATGAGGCCGAGGCGCGCATCCTGGAACGGGTTGAAGTCATACCCGTCGCTCACGTACACGAGCGCCTTGCGGCGGTTGTGAACGGTTTCAAGGTTCTTGAGCACGTCGTCGACCGTCGAGAATGCGACGTGCGCGCGATAGCGCACTTCGCTCGGGCCCTCCGCGCCGGACGGCCCGTTGATGATATCGGTCGGCTTCAACTCGTTGCCCGCGATCTTCTTGATGGCCTCATCGAGCCGCGATCGGTCGTACGTCATGTCGACCGCGATTGACGACGGTCCGCTCGACACGATCCCGAACATGTCGCCATCGTGCACAAGCTCTTTGGAGATTCTCTTGAACAGCTCGCGAACACGTCCCGTGTTGTGAAACTGCAGGTGGAGATCGTCGACGAAGAAGAGAAAGATACGCCCCGACACATCGTTCCGCGGTTTCGTGGGCGGCAGGATGATGCCTTCCGGGGGCGGCGGCGGAGGCGGCGCGAGCAGGTTGTTCACTTTGCCGCCGGTGACCACGGTCATCGACGCGATGTCCTGCTTGACCCCGTCCTCGTAGATTTCGAACTCTCCTTGCTTCAGGTCCGAAACGAAGTTCCCCCTCTCGTCGCGAACGACGATGTCGTTGGTAACGAGATCGACCTGTAGTCTGAAAGTGGGGTTCTCTTGCGGCTTTGCAGCCGGCGCGTTCGGCGCCGGTGCCTGGGCCAGCAACAGCCCCGTGGCCAAGACCACCAGCACCCCGGCGGGCCAGAAGCCCTTCATTTTCAAACCCATGGAGCGAATTATACGCTACTCTCCCGGCGGGTGCGGGCTGCCACCTTGACCGCGACCGTGGCGACGCCGACGGCGCCGCCTCCTTCGGAACTCGTGCGTACTGGTCCCGATCGAGGCCGGCTGGGCATTACCCGCCCCGGACGCCGCCTCGCCCTTCCTGGCGCCGTCGGGTGCATGGCTGTTGGAGAGCACTTCATCCGGTTCGATGGACGCCGCTGTGGAAACGAGCGAGTCTTCTGTCGGCGCAAGCGCGTCGGCTTGCTGCTCCGCGGCGTCGACCGCAAGATCGCCTGACTCGCCGGGTTCGATGTCACGAGCGCCCCCAAACTCATCGAGCACATCTTCAACGTCTCCGAGGCTAGCTTCGGCAGTCTCCGACCGGTCCGCGCCGGGCGGTGCCCCGTGTTCAGCGACGTCTCTGCCGCCTGTTGGCCTCGGAACCTCGCCGTCGGCTTCGCCGTGTTCCAGAGGACTGGAATCGCGACGATCGCGGGACTCTTGCGGGCGCTGAACATCGTCGAGCTCGACTCCACGGCGTCGAGCTTGCTCGGTTCGCTCGAGGCGGCGGCGTTCGCGCCACCGCTCGACATCGGCCGACGGGATAGGCGTCTCGATAATCTTGCGCCAGTCGAAGTGGACTCCCGGGTTCTGCAGTTCGAGGGCGCGACGGACGTCCGGGTCGAAGGGCTCTCGCCCCACCTTGACACCGGGAGGCGTTCGAAACCAGTAGAGCACGCGCGCCTTCGTCTTCCCACGGCGATTCGTGGTCGCTTCGACGAGGTAGAAGTGCTCGTACCCTCGCTTGTCGCGAGTGAAACGCAGAAAAGCCAACAGCTACTTCTTCTTCTTTTTCTTGATCGGCTTCTTGACGGCCGTCTTCCTGCCCGGCCCGGCCGCCGCTTTCTTGACATTTCCGCCCGTGGCGGCGACCGCCTTTGGCTCTTTTGGGACGGTGGGCTTCTTCGGCACCGGCGGCGGCGTCTCCTTGTTGCGGAAAGCCATCGTGAACCGCATCTGGTCGCCGACCGAGTGGTAGCTCCAGATCTCGGCGACGTGAATATTGTTGTCCTCCGACAGCCGTCGAGCCACGTCGACCATTCCGGCTGGAACGTACAGATGAAACGGCACGCGCGTTCGGGAAAGGTGCGCCCACTGCGCCAGAGCTTCCAAGTGATTGACCGATTCTCCGGTCTCTACCTCGACCACGCATTGGACTCTTCGCCCCCGGTCCATCGCCATGAGGACGACATCGGGATAGATGGGCGCGGATCCTGTGCCAACCGGAACGTTGAGCTCGCCCGCTGGATTGATGCCAACCTCATATTTCCGCCGAAATTTGGCTTGTAGCTGACGAATGACGCGGTCGTGCTCGAGTTGCTCGCGCACCGGCCGGACGAGAATTGGGCTCACCGAGAGCCTCCAAACGGTTGGATACGCACGTCGATCAAACCGTAGAGTTTAGCATGAATCTGTCAAGCCTTGGCTCAGCGAAGAGGTCACGAAAGCCGTTCGGTCGGTTAGAATATACAGAGGGCCTATGTCCTCTGGAGATGAAATAAGCGAAGCAACGGGTCAGCGCATTCTCATCGTCGATGACGATGAAGGCGTGACGCAGACATTTGCACGAGGGCTTCGTCTGGAAGGGTATCAAGTTCACACGGCCAACAGCGCCGAGGCGGGACTGCGGGAAGCTCGCGACAGTCAGCCGGACGCGATTATCCTCGATCTTCGAATGCCGCTCGTCGACGGTTTGGGATTCCTGCGCCAGCTCCGCGAACGGGACGCACAACGCTTGACGCCAGTCGCCATCGTGACCGGCGACTATTTCCTCGAGGACGAGATCGCCAGCCAGTTGCGGGCGCTTGGCGCTGAGCTCCTGTACAAGCCGCTCTGGCTCGAGGATCTGATCGGCCTCGCGCGAACTCTCCTGACGCCCCGGGTGTTTCACTGAGGGACTCCGGCGGTCGGTTTCTCAAGGCTTGCCGGCGAGAATCTGTAGACGCCACGCCGGTCTGGTTCATGCGGCAGGCCGGGCGGTACATGGCCGAATACCGCCGACTTCGCGAGCGCCACAGCCTTCTAGAGATTTGTCGAACGCCCGATCTTGCGACGGAAGTGACACTTCAGCCCGTCCGGCGCATCGAGGTCGATGCCGCCATCCTCTTTTCAGATTTGTTGCTACCGCTCGAGCCGATGGGGATGCGCTTCGACTTCGTCAAAGGCGAAGGTCCGGCGATTGAGGAGCCGCTTCGCGACGAAGCGGCCCTCGGTCGCGTGAGGCGATTCGAGCCACGCGAGGCGCTTGCGTACGTTCTCCAGGCGATTCGGCAAATCAAGCTGGAGCTGGGCGGCAGAATCCCGTTGATCGGATTTGCCGGCGCGCCATTCACGCTCGCGTCGTATGCCGTCGAAGGCGGGCACTCGAGCGCGTTCGCTCACACCAAAGCACTGATGTACGGCGCTGCGGCGGCCTGGCACCGCTTCTGCGATCTCATCGCCGACATCGTCGGCGACTACCTCGTCGCGCAAGTCGAAGCGGGCGTCGACGCCGTGCAGGTCTTCGACTCGTGGGTGGGCGCGCTCAACTCCACCGACTACCGCGAGTTCATCCTGCCGCACACGCGGCGCATCTTCGAGCGCGTCGCCCCCACCGGCGTGCCGGCGATTCATTTCGGCGTCGGCACATCGGCGATCCTCGCAGATTTGCGCGCGGCCGGCGGCGACGTCATCGGCGCTGACTGGCGGATCCATCTCGACGAAGCTTGGATGCGGATCGGACATGATCGCGGCATCCAGGGGAATTTGGATCCGACGCTCCTTCTCGGTCCGCTCGATCGCATCTTTGCCGCGACCGACGATGTGCTGGCGCGTGCGAGCGGGCGGGCCGGACACGTCTTCAATCTCGGTCATGGCATTCTGCCGACCACGCCGCTCGAACACGTCCAAGCGCTCGCGCGGTACGTGCATCAGAAGACGCATGCCTAAGCGAAGCGGCGTTCTGTTGATGGCGCATGGGACCCCATCTTCGATCGAACAGATGCCCGAGTACTTGCAACTGGTGCGCGGCGGACGCCCGCCTTCCATGGAACTCATCGAAGAAATGCGCCACAACTACCTCGCCATTGGTGGCCGCTCGCCGCTGACCGACATTACCCTGGCGCAAGCGGCCGCGCTTCGCAATCGGCTCGGCCCGAACGTTCCAGTCGCGGTTGGGATGAGAAACTGGAAGCCGTTCATCAGGGACGCGCTCCTCGAGCTCGGAAGCGCCGGAGCGGAACGCGTCATCGGCGTCCCGATGGCGCCCCAATTCTCGACGCTGAGCGTCCAAAAGTACATCGACGCCGCCACGAGCACGCTGCCCGCCGGCGTGGAGCTCGAGGCGGTCCAGTCCTTCCATGCGCACCCGACGCTGGTCGAGGCGTTTGCCGAGCGCGTGCGCGCTGCCGAGCCCAGACCGGACGAGCTCGTGATCTTTACGGCACATTCGCTTCCGGTTCGGGTCATCGAAGCGGGAGATCACTATGCCGACGAGGTCCACACCACTGCCCGCCTCGTCGCGGAGCGTGCCGGCGTGACGCGATATCGGCAAGCGTTTCAGAGCGCGGGCCGAACGCCCGAGCCCTGGATTGGCCCCGAGATCGAAAAGGTCATCGACGACGAGTCGGGCAACGGCTGCCGCAAGTTTCTCGTGGTGCCGATTGGCTTCGTGTGCGACCACACGGAGGTGCTGTTCGACATCGACATCCAAGCAGCCCGGACTGCGCGCGAGTTCGCGACGTCCTTTCGTCGCACCGAGTCGCTGAACACCTCCCCCACGTTCATTTCGCTGCTGGAGGAGCTCGCTCGCTCTCGCCTGTGAACCTGGTTATCTGATAGGTTGGTTGTTCATGACCGTTGACGTAGTCGTCGTCGGCGCCGGCATCGCAGGACTTGCCAGCGCGTACGAGTTGTCGCGACGGGGCGCGTCGTTTGTCGTGCTCGACGCGGCTCCTCGCCCTGGGGGGGTGATTCTCAGTGAGCAGATCGACGGCTTCACCATCGACGCCGGTCCAGACGCGCTGCTCATCCAGAAGCCGGCGGCTATCACGC
>DATKHR010000259.1:0-9579 GCA_035510155.1 Vicinamibacterales bacterium | reverse complement strand
CACCAGCGCGCGATCCCAGACACATTTTGGTGCGTGACCCGACCATTTTGCATCGACTAGCTGTAAAAGCCAGCAGTCATCTCAACGGTTCAACCTGTGTAATCTACCCTGCGCAATGGTGTGCAGAGACTCCGTCCCCATGACAAAAGCACGAGCCCGCCGCCGTCCCCGAGTGCCTCCCGAGCCGCGCATTGATGTCACGCGCATCGACTACGCCGAAGTGCGGAACTTGTCGCTGCAGAACGAAGCCGCGATTAAACGAATCCAGGCGGAGCTCCGGGTGCAGTTTCAACGAATCGCTGAGATCCAAGCCCAGCTGGATTCCCAACAAAGGCCGAACCGGCGAAGCGAAAGGCTTCCGGTCACCCTTCCGGCACCACAAAGGCAATTCGCTGCCGATAGAGATTGAGCCGCTCGCGAATGTCGCCGGCGAGTCGCGTCGCCGACGTGCGATCAGCGATGCCGAGCGCCTCGATGGCCGTTGCCGCCGCGGCTTCAAAGCGACCCTCGCGGGCGTAAGCAGCCGCCAGGACGTCGAGCGCCTCGGCATTCGCGCGATCGGTCAGCGCGACTGCCCGTTCCGCGAGCTCGATCGCTTCGGCTGGGCGGCGAATCGTGGGATCGCGGTGCGCGCTCAGCAACCAGGCAAAGTTGACCAGGCACGGCACCGATTCGCCGTCGACGCGCAGCGCCGCTCGATATTCATCGACAGCTTCGATGGGCCGCTTCCGTTCGATCAGGGCGCGCGCGAGGCTGCAGTGTGCGCCAACGAGCGTGTTGTCGCTCTGCAAGGCTGACCGGTACCCGGCGATCGCTTCGTCGACTCGACGCAATCGATACAGCACGTTCGCGAACGCGTTGTGCGCGGGTGCGTACGACTGATCGAGGCGAATCGCCTCCTTGTATGCCGAGACGGCTTCCGCCTCGCGGCCAAGAGCCTCCAGCGTCACGCCGACGTTGTACTGCGCGGCCGGCGAAGCGGGCTGCAGCCGCGCCACAGCGGAGAACTGCACGAGCGCTTGATCGAACCGGCCGAGCTCGCGATAAATCAGCGCGGCGTCGTTGCGAAGATCGACGTAATCCGGTTGGCGAGCAATCAGCACCTCCGACCCGATTGCATCCTCCGCGGTCATCTTGCGGCGGGCGGCTTCGCTCACCGCACGGCGATCGTTTTCGTCGCGCGCCAGCATCTGAATCCACATGTCGGCCATCTCGTCCGACGATCGCCACCCCCAGGCCACACGCTCAGGTGGGTGGCTCGGATTGCGCGCGTTCCGTGCCGAGTTGTCGAAGACGTATTCCATCTCCAACAGCGTCCCTGGCGGTAGTTCGAGCGGCGTCGCGAGACGATACTGATCCTGCCAATTAAAATCCCAGTCGCCGATGTGAAGGAGCGACCGGCGGGTGCCGTCGGGTAATGTTGCCCACGCGGTGACTGTACGCGCCCGGTAGTGCGCGTGCGGCTGGACAGCGACGACGCTGGCCGCAACCGGCAGGCGGAACGAATCGCTCACGCGATAGTCGGCCGCGCCCGCCGGGATGTCCAGGTTCTGTCGGCCGAGCCGGACGATTGCAGGCGCGCGCGCGGGCGCATGGTCGGTGAGGTAGAGGCCGACGAGCGGCGCAACCTGTTCGACGCGCCCGGTGGGCCGCATGTGCAGCTGCACGACCAAATCCGCTCCGCCGGTGAGCCTCCACGCAAGCTCCGTGGACGGCGGCGTCGCCTGCCCCGGCGTCCAGCCGAGAAAGTGACCGTCGGGATAGTCCGCCGAATGAAGCACGGCACCCTCGTACCCCGGCTCGGGATCGGCCTCATCGAGCGCGCGAGACGCGGGCGTGGGGTCGATGCGGATGTTGGCGTGGTGTACTCCACGGCTGCGCGGACGGAACTGAAATCCGCGCACGTAGCGCGTCCCTTGGCCTGGCACCGACACGACGAAGTTCCGGAACACGTCAGCGCCGTCGGCGCGGAGTGAGTACGTCGGAAGCGCGAGCACGAGATCGGGTGCGCCCCACTGCCAGCCGCCCTTCGGCGCCGGCAGTGGAGGAAGATCTTCCACGCGACCTTCGGGCGCGCCGGCGTTCACCCACTGATCGATCACCGCGATCTTGTCGGCGGTGAGCCGACGATCGCCAATGAATGCTGGCGCTTCGCCGTCGGGCTTCCAGGGCGGCATGGAGCGCTTGGCGGTGACCTGCGCGATCTGGTTCGCCCGTCGTCGAACCTCGTCGTAGGTGACGAGGCTGAACGGCGCGTCACCGTCGCGCTGATGACAGGTCGCGCAGTGCCCGTACACGATCGGGGCGATGTCTCCTGTAAAGGTCGGCGACCCGCTCCCGGACATGCTGACCGGCCACGCGAGGAGCAACGCCGCTGCCGGGGCCCACCTTGGCACGACGAGTGAGAATACCGCGACTGACACCGTCTTTTGGACAATTCCCCGATTGACGGCTCGGCCGCGACCTCGTACTGTCTTGTGAGGATGGAAAGAGGACTATACGGAGAGAGGAACAATGAGGTCGACCGCTACTATCCGTGGGGCGTTACTGGCCGGTGCGGCAATGGTCGCCACCACGGTCGCTGGGAGCCTGATCCTCCACGCTGCGCCGCCGGCCAAGCCGGACGGGGTGACCTTCGCGCGCGACATCGCGCCGATTCTGCAGCGGAGCTGTCAGAACTGTCATCGCCCGGACGGCGTCGCACCGATGTCGCTCGTCAGCTACGAAGACGTGCGCCCCTTCGCGCGCGCGATCAGGCAGCGGACGTCAATTGGTCCGCATCGCGGCGTGATGCCGCCCTGGTATATCGAAAAGAACGTCGGCATCCAGAAGTACAAGAACGACCCGTCGCTTTCGGACGCCGAAATCGCAATGATCGGCCAATGGGTCGACAGCGGCGCGCCCGCCGGCAATCCTGCCGACATGCCGCCGCCGCGGAAGTTCGATGATCTGAACACGTGGGCGATTGGCACGCCCGATCTCATCGTGTCCACGAAGGAGATCATGGTCAAGGCGAACGCGCCGGACTGGTGGGGTGAGATCGATCCGGTGCCGGTGGGGCTCACGGAAGATCGATACGTCGCGGCGCTGCAAGTGCGCGAGGTGAATGATGTCCCGAGCAAGGACACGAGTGGACGGGCGACCGTCGGCGGCAGGTTTGTGTTTCATCACATGATCTGGGCGACGGATCAGGGCGGCGGTGGTGGAACGAATACGCCTTGGCCGGTGCATGAAGTGGGCCGTGGCGCGGATTTCTTTCCGCCGGAAGCCGGCCGCCTGCTGAAGGCCGGCGAGAGGATCGTCTCCAATTCGGTCCACCTCCACTCGAACGGCCGCGATACGCGGGCCCATCTCGAAATCGGGTTCAAGCTTCATCCGAAGGGCTACCGCCCGACCCTCAAGCCGTCGCTCACTCGCGGCCTCGGCAACGGCGTGGACATCTCGATTCGACCGAACGAGGCCAACCAGGAGTTGCACGCGTACACGGTGCTCCAGGAGCACACGAAAGTGACGTCGTTTGAACCGCACCTGCACGCGCCGGGCGCGCGGATGTGCCTGGAAGCGATTTGGGGCTACAACATTCAGACGTTGTCCTGCGCGGGCTATGATCACAACTGGGTTCGCGGATACGATTACGCGGATGACGCGGCACCGCTGCTCCCGAAGGGCACCATCCTGCACATCATCGGCTACATGGACAACTCACCGGCAAATCGCAACGTTCCGGATCCGCGCAATTGGCAAGGCTCGGGCAACCGTTCGGTCGCGAACATGTTCATTGATCTCGGACAGGGGGTCGCGCTGAGCGACGAACAATTCCGCGAGGAAATGATCAAGCGGCGTCAAGCAAGCAAAGAGGACGTGATCATCGGATGTCCTCTGTGCAACTCGGTTCAGATTCCGAAGAGCACCAGCAACCAGGAGCGATGATTCCCCTGCGGACCCTTTTCATATCCGCGCTCGTCGCGGCAGCGGCACTTCGCGGATCCGGACAATCGTATTCGAGCGGTCAGCCGGTCTGGCCCGCCTTCGAAGGCTGGGAGCAGAACGACGATGGTTCGGCGAATCTCGTCTTCGGCTACATGAACGATAACTGGCAGGAGGAATTCGACGTCCCGATCGGTCCTGGAAACACTCTCGAGCCGGGCGGCCCGGATCGCGGCCAGCCCACGCATTTTCAGCCTCGCCGCAATCGCTTCGTGTTTCGCGTCCGCGTCCCCAATAACTGGGCCGACAAGGAAATGATCTGGACGCTTACCACACATGGGGTGGCGCGAAAGGCTTACGCGACGTTGCGCACGGATCTGCAAATCGAAAACATCGACATCATGTCCGAAACCGGTGCCCTTGGCGCTGGAACCAGCAATCCGGAGATTCGAGGCGACAAGCCGCCGGTTGTCGAGATTGTCGGGTCGAGATCGTTGACCGCGACTGTCGGCAAGCCCGTCACGCTCGCCGCGATCGTGACCGACGATGGCATTCCGAGGCCGCGAGGCTCGGGGATTGGTCGAGGGCGCGGCGAGGGCGCCGACTTCCCGCGGCCGCCGTCGCGGCTCACGGTTGGCAAGAATCTCGGACTGCACCTGTCGTGGTTCGTCTACCGCGGCCCTGCTGCGGCCGTGTCATTCGAACCCAGGCAGATCAAGACCTGGGAGGACACGCGCGAGGGAGCGAACTCGCCGTGGGCGCCGCGCTGGATCGCGCCGGCAGTGCCGGCTGGCGGCAAGTACGTGGCAGAGGTCACCTTCGGCGAGCCCGGCACGTACGTGCTGCGCGCGCGCGCCGACGATGGCGCACTGACCAGCGACGAAGACGTCACGGTGACGGTGTCGCGGTAAGTCCCGGAACGAACAATCTCCTCACAATTACGATTCAGTTGCCGCTCCAGCGACATTAGTGTAACGTTCGCCGGATCAAGGAGGCCGCCATGCGGCGATTCGCCCCTCTGTTCTGCGCGACAGTCCTGGTGTTCATGATCGCCCCCCGGAGCTCGTTCGCACAGGCCACCGGCATTGCCGGAGTCGTGAAGGACACGAGCGGAGCCGTCCTGCCGGGCGTCTCGGTCGAGGCCGCCAGTCCGGCGCTCATCGAGCGCGCCCGGTTGGCCACCACCGACTCCGAGGGTCAGTACAAGATTCTCGATCTGCGCCCCGGCACCTACACCGTCACCTTCACGCTCCCGGGGTTCGCGACGGTCAAACGCGAGGAGATCCAGTTGCCGGCCCAGTTCACCGCAACGGTCAACGCCGAGCTGAAGGTCGGCGCCCTCGAAGAAACCGTGGTCGTCAACGCCGCGTCGCCGATCGTTGACGTGCAGAACGTGATCAAGCGGCAGGTCATCAACTCCGACGTCATCGCCTCGATGCCGACCTCCAAGAACTGGTCGACCATCGGCATCATGACGATCGGCGTGTACAGTAACCAGAACGACGTCGGAGGATCGGCGGGCGAACATCAGAATCAGCTGAAGGCGCACGGCGGGTCGTTCAACGACCGCCTCGTGCAGCTCGACGGTCTGATGAACGCGAACATGGCGTGCAATTATTCGTGCACCGGCATTTCCACCAACGACGCTTCCACGCAGGAGCTCAGCTACGAGCTCGGCGCCATCTCGGCGGAAGTCGGCGGCGGCGGAGTGCGCGTCAACATTATTCCGAAGGAAGGCGGTAACCGATTCAGCGGATCCGCGTTCGGCAATTTCGCGAACAACCACCTCCAGGGGAACAACGTCGACGATGCGATGCGGGCGCAAGGCATCACGACGGCCGACAGCATCAACAAAATCTGGGACTCGAGCTTTGCGATTGGCGGTCCGCTGAAGAGAGACCGGGTCTGGTTCTGGACGGCGCACCGGTTCTGGGGCTACGAGCAAGTGCGGACGAATACCTTCTATGAGTCGGATCAATCGACGTTCGTGTTCACGCCGGATCTGTCGCGGCCCGGGACCGAGACGCAGCGGAGTCTCAGCGACGACGTCAGGCTGACGTGGGAGATCACCCCGAAGAACAAGATCTCCGGATACGCAAGCATCTCGCCTCGCGAGACCAACCACTGGACGCTCGTCAGCACCGAGCAACCCGACGCCTCGAACCTGCAGCAGCTGCCGCACAACAATTTCGAGACGGTGCGCTTCACGTCGACGCTGACGTCGAAGCTGCTGTTCGAGGCGGCCGCCGGCGTCATGAACGAGACCTGGACGCGCGAGCCGGTGCAGGACTCTTCGACCTCGCTCGGGTATCCGGTCACCGAGTTCACGACTGGCGTCAATTTCCGCGCCTACGCCGCCACGTTCTCTCGCAACTACACGTCGCTGCGCTCGTATCGCAGCTCGATCAACTACGTCACCGGATCGCACGCGTTCAAGACCGGAATGACGCTGCAGGAAGGTCCCGCCGACACCGACGTCTGGACCAACAAAGATACGGGGCTCATCGTCCGAAACGGGCAGCCGTTCCAGGTCACAGTCCGCACCACACCGTACACGACGCACGAGCGGCTCGTCGCCGATCTCGGCTTGTACGCGCAGGACACGTGGACGGTGAAACGGATGACGATTAACGCGGGGCTGCGGTTCGATTATCTGAACAACCGCGTCGAAGCGCAGTACGCGCCTGGCGGCACGTGGATCGGCCCGCGGCACTACGATCCGCTCTATGACGTCCCGGACTACAAGGATCTTTCACCGCGGCTGGGGGTGGCCTACGATCTCTTCGGCGACGGAAAGACGGCACTGAAGGCCACGTTGAGCCGTTACGTGACGACCTCCACCGTCGGCACCGCGCGCCTGTTGAATCCGATCAACACCTCCGTCAACACGGCGACGCGCTCGTGGGTGGATTCCAATCGCGACGGGATCCCGCAGCTGTCCGAGCTCGGGCCGCTGAGCAACAGCGCCTTCGGCCAGGTCAGCGTCGCGACGCAGTACGATCCCGCGACGATCTCGGGTTTCGACAGACGGCCCAACAACTGGGAAGTGTCGACCACGATCAGCCACGAGATCATGCCTCGCGTGTCGGCCGAGGTCTCGTACTTCCGGCGCGCGTATGGGCACTTCACGACGACGGACAACCTCGACGTAGCGCCCTCGGATTTCCAACCTTATTGTGTCACCGCGCCGTCCGACTCGAGGCTGCCGAACGGCGGCGGCAATCAGATCTGCGGCCTGTACGACATCACGCCCACGAAGTTCGGAGTGGCGACTCGCAACCGCGTCACCTTCGTCGACAACTACGGCGGCAAGCAGACCCAGGTGTTCAACGGGGTCGACATCTCGGTGAACGCGCGGCTGCGGAGCGACCTGTTCCTGACGGGCGGCTATGCCACGGGCAATACGCATTTCAACAATTGTGCGGCCTTCGTCGACGACCCGGTGACTCAGTTCGGGATCTCGACGGTCGCGACGTACCCCTCGACGCCCGGTACCGGGACCAGCTTCGCCTACTGCGATTACGACACGAGCTGGCTCGGACAGGCAAAGCTGACCGGGTCGTACACCCTTCCGTGGCAGAAGATCCAGATCAGCGCCGTGCTCCAGAACCTGCCCGGCCAGATGATTCTCGCGCAGTGGAACATCACACAGGCTGACGTCGCTCAGAACGGGTCGCTCGGCCGGCCGCTGTCGGGTGGGGCGAACACGTCCCGCGTCGTGCCGTTGATCAAGCCGGGCACGGAGTACACGCCGCGGCGAACACAAGTGGATTTCCGGTTCGCAAAGGACGTCACTGTGCGCGGGGCCAGGCGGCTGCAGGTGATGGCGGACCTGTTCAACGCCTTCAACTCGAACGCAGCGGTCGGCGCCACGTCCAACGCCGGCGAACCGCCGCCGGCCATCAACGTGACGTACGGGCCCTCGTGGCTGAAGCCGCTCAACATCCTGCAGGCGCGATATGTGAAGTTCGGCGCACAGCTCCAGTTTTAGCGGGCCTCCGCCGCAGATGGGCCTCGGGATCGGTCGGGGATGAGGGGGCCAGTGCGCATTTTCCTGGCCATCTACAACGCATACACCGACTCAACGAGCGGGGCCGCACACAGTTTCCGCATCCTCACGCAGTGGCTGAGCAGTGCCGGCCATGAGTGCCGCGTCTTGGCCACCGCCCGGTTTGACGGCAAGCCGCCCGCAGACATTCACGAGCATCTCGCGCAGCTCGGAATTCCTCTCTCTCAAAGGAAGCCCTCGAGCGCATTCGTTCGATCGGCTCGGAAGCCTGCCAACGTCGCGGTCGGCAGACCGACCATGCACTTCACGATGAGCGGCGTGCCGGTGACGATGTTGATGACGCGCCACAATGAGGCACAACAGCCAGACCGGCTCGAATCGGATCAATTCCTGTTCTTGATCGACGAGACGTTGAAGGAATTCGCGCCCGATGTGCTTCTGACCTACGGGTCGCACCCGGCACTCCTGGAGACCATGCGCCGGGCGCGACGACGACGAGTGATCACGGTCTTCTCGCTGCGCAACCATGGATATGAAGATCGAGTGTGGTACGAGCACGCAGACCATGTCCTGACGACGAGCCCCTATCTGAGCAGCGTCTATCGGAAAAAGATCGGGTTGCTGAGCACAGGCATCCCGTCTCCAATCGACTGGTCTGAGGTGCTTGCGCCGGCTGAGTCGCGCGCCTTCGTGACCTTCGTCAACCCATCTCCGCACAAGGGTTCGCTGGTGTTCGCGCGACTGGCTGACATGCTCGGGTCCAGGCGGCCGGACATCCCGATCGTGATCGTGCAGTCGGCCACCGACGCGGGGAGTCTCAACGCGATCCCCGGCGTTGATTTCGGGAAGTACCCCCAGATTCTGGCAGCACCCCCTTTGCCCCGCCCTGCGGACTTCTTCGCGTTTACGAAGATCCTGCTCGTGCCGTCGGTGTTCGCGGAGCCGTTTGGCCGGGTCGCCGCGGAGGCGATGGTCAATGGGATTCCGCCTCTGGTCAGCAATCGAGGGGGACTGCCGGAGACCGTGGCGGACGGCGGCCGGGTGCTGCCGATTCCAGACCGCTTGTCCATCGCCACAGTCGAGCTGCCGAGCGCCGAGGAAGTCGCTCCGTGGTTTGATGCTGTCTGCGAGCTCTGGGACGATTCGCAAAAATACGCCGCCGCCTCGCGACTGGCTCGGGAGACGGCCGAGCGGCTCTACAGTGAGCGGGTGCTGCGGCAGCGATACCTCGATTACTTCACCTCCCTTGGCCGCGGCGGTTTGCTGTTCGATGACGCAAAGGCGCCGTCCGATGAAACAAAAGACGCCCCCTGACGAAACAAAGCGCCGTCACACAGCTCGCCACGCGAGTCCGAGAACTCATTCCCTTCGCTTCCCAGAACTGAATTCTCTTGGATGTCTGATCTCTTGCGCTTAGGATGTTTGATCGCCTGAAAGGAGGGCGCTGATATGAACACGAACTCTCACTCTCACGCGAAGACTGTCGTCTGCGGCGTCGCGTTGGAGGCGCTTTCCACCATCCGGCCTGCGCCTGCATCCGCTCAAGTCACTTCCGGCGCGTGCGGGTCAGGTTTCGTCCCGACTGGTGCCGTTGCGTTTTGCGTGCTATTCGATCCGAGCGCGCCTCAGCCCGTGACCCAGAG
>DATKHR010000258.1:0-2095 GCA_035510155.1 Vicinamibacterales bacterium | reverse complement strand
CGGTGTGTCCGAGCACGATGAAGAGCGGCGTCTACAAATGACGCCCGGCGTATTGCAGGCTCCCTGCGACTTCCGGCGACATCACATTCCCCGACGCGGATGATGAACAACTCGCCAAACCCGGCATCGAAGACCAGCTCCGGCGGCACGCGCGAATCGCTGCAGCTCAGGATCGTCGCGTAGGGATGCTGCCCCCTCGAGAGGTCGGCGAGGATTTCCTTCCACACGGTCGGGAAGCGCGCGGTGCCGGCGACGAATCGCTCGTTTCCGGCCTTGAGGCGGTTGAGTGCCTCGTCGGCAGAGAGCGTGGGTTCGGCGTTCGAGCTCACGTCACGCACGCATCTTGTGGAGGTCGGGAAGCAAGTTCACGTGCGGGAGACCAGTTCGAAGGCGTGGCATTGCCACGGAGCCACATCGAGATACAGCCCGTTTTTCGCGAGGTCGTTGCCTTCGCGGTCATAGACGGCGTCGCCGAGCAGATCGCGGAGTCGCCATGAGCGGCCAGCGAGGTCGCCGAATGAGCCGCGGACGTGGCACTGGCTGGGATGTGCGGCGTAGTTGACGGCGACGAGCACGCGCACGCCGTCGGCGCCCTGCCACGCAAACGCGATGAACGCGTCGTTCGAGCCGTTGCCGTCCCACGCTGGTGCGCATTCAAGCAGCCGCCACTCGCCATCGCGGACAGCCGGGCGGCGGAGCACTTCGAGCAGGCGGGCGTAAAATTGCTTGAGCGATTCGTTCACCGGTTCCTCAGGCGCGCGGCCGAGATGTGGCGAGATGCGTTTGAGCCGTCCCTCGAACTGGCCTTGGTGGAAGAAACGCAGGCCCGGCGCGAGGAAAGTGATGACGGCGGCGGCCTCGTGCTGGCCCGAGGGAAAGGTCGCGGCGGCGCGGGGTTCGTCGTGGTTTTCGAGGAAGCGCGCGAGTTTGTCCTGGTAGTCGAGTCCGGCGTGGAAGTGCTCGCGCACCGAGCGCGCGTGGCCTTCGCGCAGGCGGTCGTAGAGGCGCTTGTCGTAGGCGTAGTCGAAGCCCTGCTGCTGCATGTCCCATTCGCGATCCCAATACACCTCGGCCATGAAGCAAAAGCCCGGCGTTCGCTCGCGCACGCGGCTTGTCGCTTCGGGCCAGAACAACGGCGCGCGGATGCCCCACGTCCGCTCGAAGACATCGGGCAGGACGAGCATCGCCATGTCGCAGCGCACACCGTCGCACTGTTCGGAGATGCGCGTGAGTTCCCCGATCATCGCTTCCTGCAGGGCGGGATTGGCGTAGTTGAGCTGGAGCGTGTCGGGCCAGCCGTCGAAATACGGGTCGCGGCCGTAGGCGAGAAGCAGGTCGCCGCGCTGGCGCCGAGCCCACGTGTAATTCTTCGGCGCGCGGGCGAGGTCCATCTCGGTGCCGGGGATGAAATACTCGGAGTGTTCTTCAACCCACGGATGATCCGGCGCCATGTGATTCGGCACAAAATCGAGCATCAACTTCAGCCCGCGCTGGCGCATCCGTTCACGCACGCGGGCGAGCGCCGTGTCGCCGCCGAGATCGCGATGGACGGTGTAGCCGGTGATGGCAAAGCCCGAGCCGGGAATGTCGTCCTCGGTGAGGTCGGGCAGCGTCTGCTCGAAGTCGTGCCGCCACTCGGGATTCGAGCGCGACACCGCTTGGGCCGCCGCGCCCGTCTGCCAGACGCTCAGCAGCCAGATCCAGTCGAAGCCCATCGCCGCGAGGCGATCGAGTTCCGCGTCGGGGATGTCATCGAGCGTCGCGCGCCGTCCGAGCTGGCGCGACAGTGCTGTGAGCCAAACGCGGGTGTTGATCTGATAGAGCGAGGGATAAAGGGGTTTGCTCATGTCGCTCCCTAGCGTTTGCGGTTGGCCGGCTAGGCTGGGTTGTTGCTCGCCGGCTTGTCGGTCTCGATGACGGCGGCCATCTTTCCCAGTTCGAGGACCTGATCGGCGGTGGTGGTGGCGAACAGATGCATCGCGCGGGCGATAACGCCGGTCCACCCGGTCTGGTGGTTCGCACCCAGCCCGGCGCCATTGTCCCCGTGGAAGTACTCGTAAAACTGGATGCAATCCCGCCAGTGCGGGTCTTCCTG
>DATKHR010000257.1:0-16429 GCA_035510155.1 Vicinamibacterales bacterium | reverse complement strand
CGCGGCTGCGATCGGATGCGCCGCGCTCTATGCGACAGCCGGCTGGCCGTGGTTTGCGGCCGAAGCGCTCGCCGTCGGCATGTTTGCCCGGAAGGGCAGATCGGCGCTGGTGGGCGGCGCCCTCGTGTGGGTCGCTGCCGCAGCGACGCTCGTCGCCCGTCCCGAGATGTACGGCATTGGCTACCTTCACCAAACCGTCTGGCCGGTTGCCCTTCAAGGCGTCATCGCGCGGATGGTGGCCGTCGTCATCGCCGATCTGATTGCCGCCGGCGCGTTTGCGAAACGGGTGTCCGCGAGCGAGGCGCCCGCCGCGCGGCGCGGGCTTCGCGCGTACGCATTCCAAGCGTTCGTGCTCGCCGCGTTTCTGCCCGTGCTGCTGCTGGCAGCCGTCGGCAGCGAACTGACGGCGGGCAAGCAGGAATCGGATGGCGGCGCGCGGCTCCACGAAGTCGGCACGGCGCTCGGCGGGCACATCGACAACTACGTCAACGAGCACGTGGCGGCCATCCGGTCGCTGGCTGCTGCGGCCGCCGGTCGGCCGCGCGGTTCAGCCGGCCGGCAGACGCTGGTCGACGACTATCACCGCATCTATCCCGGATTCATCACGCTCTTTCTGGCCGACTCGAACGGAACGGTCACCGAGATCTATCCGCTGCAGGAAGGCGTGTCGCCGATTCCCACAATCGCCGACCGGCAGTACTTCATCGACGCGATGGGCACCAGACGTCTGGCAATCTCGGATGTCATTCTCGGCAGGCTCTCACACGTGCCGATCGTCACGATCGCGATGCCTCTCCTGACGGCCGACGGCGCCACGATGGGCGTTGCCGGCGGATCGCTGGATCTCTCGAAATTCGAGAAGTTCGTGCAGGACTTCGGCACGCTGGCGGCCGCGCGTGTCACCATCCTCGACCAGCACGACCGCGTGATCTATGCGAGCAGCCTGACCGGGTTCGCCTCTTTCCAGAGCCTGGCGGGCGACGAACTAGTCACTTCGCGGGCGAGCGCCCACGACGCCGTGTACCGGTATCGGCGACCGGTGCCGAACGCCAGGCCGGAAACACTGCTCGTCGCGACCGCGTCGGTCGCGACGTCGGGGTGGCGCGTATTCGTCGCGCAACCGCTGATCGACCTCCAACTGCAATCGGCCGGCCAGTACGCGTTGACGCTGGCGCTCGTCGCACTTGCGCTCGGAAGCGCAGTGCTCGCGGCGCGCCGGTTCTCGGCCGCGGTGACCCGGCCGCTCGAGGAGCTGGTCACCATCGTCCGCAACATCTCAGCCGGAGAACGAGCCGGCCAGGCGCGCCTTTCATCGGAGCCACCCGAAGAGATCGCCGAGCTGCTGGAGGACGTGAACGGCATGCAGGCGCGGCTCGCCGACTCGTATCGGCGCCTCGAGCAGGCCCTCGGACAACGTGAGCGGCTGAATGCGGAGCTCCGCGCACTGACCGAGCAGCTCGATTGGAAGGTGCGCGAACGGACCGAGCAGCTCGCTGAGGCGACGCGCGTCGCCGAGGAAGCCAATCGGGCGAAGAGCGAGTTCCTGGCCAACATGAGTCACGAGATCAGGACGCCGCTGAACGGCGTCATCGGCATGACCGAGCTCGCGCTCGACACCAAGCTCTCGGCCGAGCAGCGCGAGTATCTGTCCGTCGCCAAGAGCTCGGCAGACGCGCTCCTGGAGATCCTGAATGACATCCTCGATTTCTCGAAGATCGAGATGCGCAAGCTGGAGCTCGAGCGGATCCCCTTCTCGGTGCGCGACCATCTGGCCGAGCTGATCAAGCCGCTGGCGCTCAGAGCGGAACAGAAAGGGCTGGACATCGTCTGTCGCGTGCGGCCGGATGTGCCGAGCATCGGGGCGGGCGATCCCAATCGCCTCCGCCAGGTGCTTGTCAACCTGGTTGGGAACGCCGTCAAGTTCACCGAGCGGGGTCAGATTCTGGTGCAGGTGCAGCTCGAATCGAAGCACGACCATCACTATGTGCTGCATTACTCGGTGAGCGACAGCGGCATCGGCGTGCCGAAGGAGATGCAACAGGCGATCTTCGAGGCGTTCAAGCAGGCTGACGGTTCGACCACGCGCAGGTTTGGCGGGACGGGCCTGGGGCTCGCGATCTCCTCGACGCTCACGGATCTCATGGGCGGTCGAATCTGGGTCGAAAGCGAACCGCAGGAAGGCAGCACGTTCCATTTCACGGTGCCGCTCGGCATGACCGACGCTCGACCCGAGCGGCCGGATGGCATCGATCGCGCAACCTCTTCGCGCCGGCCCCTGCCCGCAGCGATGATGGCCGCGGATCTGCCCGAGCGGCGCCTCCGAGTGCTCATCGCCGAAGACAACGTCGTGAACCAACGCCTCGCCGCCAGCCTGCTCGAGCGCCGCGGCCACAAGGTCGCCATTGCCAGCAACGGGCGCGAGGTCATCGACGCGCTCGACCGGAGCGCGTTCGACGTGGTCCTGATGGACGTGCAGATGCCGGTGATGGGCGGCTTTGACGCCACGGCGGCGATCCGCCGGCGGGAGGCGGCCGGTGGCCGCCGCATCCCGATCATCGCCATGACTGCGCGCGCGATGAGCAGCGATCGCGAGCGCTGTCTCGCAGCCGGCATGGACGAATATCTCACCAAGCCGCTCGACTCACGCAGGTTGTGCGCGCTCGTCGAGCACATGGCGAACGGTCACGGCGCGCCGCTCGAGTGGGGCTCGTCGCCCGCGGCGGCCAGCCTGTCCAGCCGCGTGCTCGACCGCGTGGGCGGCGATGCGCAGCTGCTCGCCGAAATCAGTCGACTCTTCATCAACGCCGCGCCCGAACATCTCCGGCGCATCCGTGTCGCGCTCGACGAGCACGATGCCGACTCGCTCCGCCGCGCCGCGCACGCGCTCAAGGGCGCTGCGGCCAACTTCGAGGCGGCAGGCGTGGTCGAAGCCGCTGGCAGATTAGAAGACATGGGCCGCCTTGGCGAGCTGGCCGGGGGGGAGCCGGCCTGGCGGGCGATCCGGCTGGAAACTGATCAGCTGGTTAAAGTGTTGCGGGGCGTTGCCAGCCAACCCCAACCATAAAAACAAGCTCTTCCCTAGCCCTGACGCAAGTCCTTCCCTAGCCCTAACGGAAGCCCTTCCACGCGCCGAGACGCAAGCGGTGTCCCATCCCGGGGGTGGAAATTACGCACTGTGCCTTCGATCTTCCCGGGCCGCATGACATTTCCTCCGGAAAACGACCAGATTTGGATATTCGCGTTCAGGCACGCCATTTGTAGTGGTTGAGGTCTGGACAGATACCGCTGAGCGGATGGAATCAAACTCTGGAATGCGCCGGGAGCATCGCGGCAAACTCGATCACATCAATCGCTTGCATGGGGCAGGGTCCGCTCAACCGCAGACACGCACCGAGCTGCACGCGTGGATTCGCGATCGCCTCCGTCTTTTGCCAGCTCTCGAGTCGGCACTTCTGACAGCCATCGACGCCGTCTTCACACGTCAAGAGCGTTTATGGCAGGAATCGAAGCACGAAGCAATTCAGGCGCTGTCTGCCGGTTTTGCCGACAAGATGGCCGGCGTCAGAACCGAGCTCTCGGCAAAAGACGCGACCGTCAGCAGCATCTCTCAGTACTTCGAGGCGCTCGTCGCCGACCTGACCGACAAGTCACAACGCGATCCAAAAACGAAGTTGATGAACTTCAGCCGTTTCACCGACCAGCTGGAGTCGTTCCTCGCACTCGAGCAGCGAGGTCGATGGTGCGCCGTGGGTCTCGTCGACATCACCGGGTTCAAGTGGTACAACGATGCGCTCGGCCACGCCACCGGCGACCGCATCATCGACCGCGTCGCCAGTCTCCTGCGGGAACAGGTCCGTTCCGAGGACCTCATCGCGCAAGATCGCCCGCAGGCCTTGCCGTCCATGCCGTCTGCGCCGTCACGCCCTGAAGGGCCCGAGGGGCGGTTCGGTCTTCAAGGCAAGGAATTGCACGCCCGGTTCGGCGGCGATGAATTCTGTTTCATGATTCCCGACCTCGCGGAGTCCGCGCAGGCGCACGCCGTCGGCGAACGTTTCCGCGAAGCGGTCGAACGCTACGACTGGACCACGGAGGATCGCCGGCTAAGCGCGCAGCCCGTGTGCGTTGACGTCGGAGTGGTATGCCTCTGGCTTGGCCGCGTGGCTGACCGCCGCTTCATCGCCAGACGTCTCGCCGCGGATCTGATCCAGCGCGCGGACAAACTGATGTACGAAGCAAAGGGACAGCGCGCGCGCCACATTTGCCTTGTGAAAGTGCGCCTCGAAAATGGGACGCTCGTGGAAACGAGCGATGAGACAAGCGACGCGCTCGCCGTCCTCCAGGAAGAAGAGTAGCCTGTCTCGCGCTCGCGTGGTGCCTCGAATGCTACACTGAAGGGTCTCAGGCGACCTGACGGTGGGCGTAGTTCAGTGGTAGAACGCTTGACTGTGGCTCAAGAGGTCGCGGGTTCGATCCCCGTCGCCCACCCCATCCCGCATTAGCATTCTTGCGCGCGGCTGCATTCTCAAAGACGAGACCACTGTCCCAACTTGACACACGGGCAGTGCACTCCTTTGCAACTTGTTCAGGTGCTATGGCCTAGGTCGGGTCATCGAGCGGACACAAAGGGTCTTACTGTCATATAAACGCACATAGAGGGGGGGCGACGCCGAAGCGACGAATCTGAGTAACACATTGGAACCAAGACGCTTATCGTCTACCGACCAGCTTGGAACCGGTGTTGCTCAGCTTTCGTGGTTACGGTGAACTACCTGAGGACATTTGTCCGTGTGTTCCGGCCCACTGAGCTGGCCAAGCTGCCGCGGGTGGCCCAGGTGTATGTCGCCAGCGTTGTGGCGATCGGCATGCTCGTCTTCACCGTGTGCATTCGCTGGGCAACCTTCGATCGCCCAATGCTGTTTGTCGCGGTGCTGATCCTCTCACCGATGATGGCCGCGCTCAAGGTGTACCTCCCGGTCATCGGCGGCGGCGAGGGCTCAACGCTCTCGGCGTCGTACGCGGTGAACTTCGCTTCGCTCCTGCTGCTCGGTCCTCATGAAACGATGCTCGTCGCGACGGGCAGCGCGATCACCCAGTGTCATCTGCACGCGAGGCAACCGCTGTACCGGACGGCGTTCAGCGTCGCCGCCCTGGTGATCACGGTGCAAGCAGCAGGCCTCGCCTTCCACGCGTCGGGCGGCCGGGTCGGAAGCATGCCCACCGCGGAGCTCCTGCCTCCACTCCTGGTCGCAGCGCCGGTGTATTTCCTGGTGAACAGCCTGCTGGTCGCCTCGGCCATCGCGCTCTCAACGCGTGCTGCTATTGCGAAGACCTGGCACGACAGCTTTCTCTGGAGCGCGCCGAGCTACGTGGTCGGCGCGGCGACCGCGACGCTCGCGTCGCTGCTCATCGTACACGGGGGGTACTGGCTTGCCCCGTTCATGTTCGCGCCGCTCTATCTGACCTACCGCACCTACAAGGTCTACATGGGCCGGGTCGAGGATCAACAGCGGCACCTCCAGCAGACTTCAGATCTCCACCTCGCGACAATCGAAGCGCTCGCCCGCGCCATCGACGCCAAGGACGCTATGACGGAGATGCACATCCGCCGCGTGCAGGTCTACGCGGCCGGGCTCGCACGTGCCGCCGGGCTTGCGGAACACGAGATCCAGGGCGTGAAGACGGCCGCGCTCCTGCACGACATCGGCAAGCTCGCCGTGCCCGAGCACATTCTGTCGAAGCCAGGGCCCCTCACGCAGGAGGAATTCCAGAAAATTCGCATTCACCCGCAGATCGGCGCGGAAATCATCGCTGCGGTCCCGTTCCCATACCCGGTCGCGCCGCTCATCCTGAGCCATCACGAGCGGTGGGACGGACGCGGGTACCCGCAGGGGCTGGCCGGCGAGGACATCCCCATCGGCGCGCGCGTCCTGACGATCGTCGACTACTACGACGCGGTCACCACCGATCGGCCGTATCACAAGGCCTTGACCAAGGAGGGCGCAATCAGCCTCCTGCGGCACGAAGCGGGGCGCGCGCTCGATCCGCGGCTCGTGCCCTTATTCATCGAGTTGCTGCCGGCGCTCGCTCGGGAGCTGGGCTGCGACGAACAGGAGCCAACGCCGATCGAGCCGGCACCCGATGAGCGTGGCTCGAGCGCCGTCAGCCCGGCACCCGCGGGCAATCGCGCCTTCGAGAACATCGCGCTCGCGCACCGCGAGCTCTACGCGCTGTACGAAATCGCGCAATCGATGGGCACGAGCCTGGGCATTTCCGATACGATGGCGTTGATCTCCTCCAAGCTCTCGAAGCTGGTGCCATGGTCTGGCTGCGCGCTCTTCCTCCACCACGCCGAGAGCGGCACGCTCAAATGCCGATTCGCAGCGGGCGTTGACGCGGTGCGGCTGCTGAACACGACGCTCGCGGCCGGCGCGTGGCTGTCGGGTTGGGTGGCAAACGACCGCCGGATGCTCATCAACGGCGATCCCCGGGTCACCTTCTCGGCCGCGGGCATTGTGATGGATCCGTCGCTCAAGTCCGCGATCGTCTGCCCGTTGCATTTCAACGATACGTTCATCGGGTGCCTTGCGCTCTACCACGTCGAGGCGAACCATTATCACGAGGACCATCGCCGCCTGCTCGAGCGGATCGCGGAACAGGCCGGCCCGGTCCTCCACAACTCCATCGTGTTCGAGCAGACGCAGGAGGATTCGATGACCGATCCCCTGACGGGCCTGCCCAACCGACGCTCGATGTTCGTGCACCTCTCGCGCGAGCTCGCCCGCGCCGAGCGCTTGCAGACGGAAGTCGCGCTGATCGTGATGGACCTAGATGAGCTCAAGACGATCAACGATACCTACGGGCACAGCGTGGGCGACCACGCGCTGCGCGAGGTCGCGAACGCGCTCCAACACGCCCTGCGCCCCTACGACCTGTGCGTCCGCTACGCCGGCGATGAATTCATCGTCGTGCTCTCGGACTGCTCGCGTGACATGGCCGAAGACAGGCGACGCGAGCTGCAGGACCTGGTCGGCGAGATTCAACTCGAAGTCCGCACGGGCAAGCGGCTGCGGCTCGCCGTAAGCGCGGGAGCGTCCGTCTTCCCGCACGACGGGACGACTTACGAAGCGTTGCTGGCCGATGCCGATCAACGGATGTACCGGGAGAAGGCGGAGCGGCGCGGCGCGCCCCTGCCGGCCGGGAATGTCTCGAAGGTCCGGGACGCCGGGGTCGCTCACGTAGAATGAGGGGGTGAGCAACCCGAACAAGCTCGATCTCGTCGCGCGGCGCCAGCGCTACATTCAACGTCAGATCGCACTCGACAAAAGCGCGGTCGACGTGCAGTTTGCGGGGAAGCGCCCGCAGGGACGCGGTGAACCCAACCGTCACGGCATGCCCAGGCTCCCTATCGGCCAGCATGAGGTCAAGAACTGGCCGGTGCTGGATCTCGGCGAGCAGCCCCATGTCGACCTGGACGTCTGGAAGCTCGAGGTTGGCGGCCTCATCGACAATCCGTTCACGCTGTCGTGGGCGCAGTTCCTCGCCCTTCCGCAGGTGGATGACGTCAGCGACTTTCACTGCGTGACGACGTGGAGCCGGTTCGACAACCGCTGGCGGGGCGTGCGGTTCCGCACGATCGCCGAGATGGCGGTTCCGAAGGATGCGGCCAGGCACGTGCTCTGCACCGGGTACGACTTCATGCCGGGCAGCTACATTCCCTACACAACCAACCTTCCGCTCAACCGCGCCGTGGATGACGATGTGCTGCTGGTGCATTCGTGGGAGGGACGGCCGCTCCCCCGCGAGCATGGCGGGCCGGTGCGCATGATCACGCCCAAGCTGTACGCGTGGAAGGGAACGAAATGGATTCGCAAGATTGACTTTCTCGCCGAGGACGAGAGGGGCTTCTGGGAGGTTCGCGGGTATTCGAACAGCGCCGAGCCGTGGTTCAACGACAGATACAGCTCGTAGCCCACGCGACCGGACAACGTCGCTACGGCCTGGGCTCGAATCGATACACGAGATAGGTGATTGGACCGTCGAGCGCGCTGAAGCGGTGCGCCGTGCCGGCGGGAATGATGATCACGTCCTTCGGCCCCACGCGCCGACTGTCTCCACCGTGATGGACGCCGGTGCGGCTCGGTCCAGCGTTGACCCGCGTCAAGTCGGTCTCCTTTGCATCGGTCAGCGTTCCACCAGTCACGATCGTGCCCGCGCCCTCGACAACCTGGTAAATCTCGGTCACGCGATCGTGGATGAGGGCCGCGGTTTCCGGCTGCGTGCGCCGCAAGAGCGCGAGCGATGCGCGATGGGCCGTCGGCGACGTCACATCGATGGCGTTGATTGGCTGGTCGACCACGTTGTTGGCGATCGACTGTTTGAGCGTTGTGGCGATCTCCTCCGCGCTGATGTAGACGCTGGACGTCGTCGCCGAGGAGGGCGCCGCAGGTGACTGCGGGGGTGGCGGGGAGGCCGCCGCGAGTGCCGACAGGACCGACAGTAGAATAGTCGCAACGACACCGAGTACAACCCGATTTGGCATGCGGCGAAGCGTATCACGAGCCTGGCACAGGCCTTGAAGCCAATGCAGCAAATGAGAGTGTGGCCCGGTTATCCCTACCCGCTGGGCGCGACGTGGACGGGTGTCGGCGTCAACTTCGCCATCTTTTCCGCCCATGCGAGTCGCGTCGAACTCTGTTTGTTCGATTCCCCGGAAGCCACGAAGGAAACGGCCCGCGTGGTTCTACCCGAGCAGACGGATGAGGTGTGGCATGGGTTTCTGCCGGACGCGCGCCCGAACCAGCTCTACGGCTACCGTGTACATGGTCCATACGATCCGGCCGTCGGACACCGTTTCAATCCGAACAAGGTTGTCATGGATCCATACGCGAAGGCGGTGGCCCGGACTGTCCGTTGGGCGGACGAGATGTTCGGCTACCGGGTTGGCCATGCCGATCAGGATCTGGCGTTCGACGATCGCGACAGCGCACCTTTTGCGCCGCTGGCCGCTGTGGTCGACCCGGCGTTCACATGGGGCGACGACCGCCCGCCGCGGACGCCGTGGCACAACACGGTCATCTACGAAATGCATGTCCGTGGGTTCACCATGCGTCATCCAGCGATTGAAGAGGCGCTGCGCGGGACCTACGAGGCGCTGACGCGCGAACCTGTCCTTGACCATCTGACAAGGCTCGGCGTCACCGCGGTCGAGCTCATGCCGGTTCACCACCGCACGAGCGACCGATCGCTCGAAGAGCGCGGCCTGACGAACTATTGGGGCTACAACACCGTCGGGTACTTCGCGCCGGAACGGCGCTTCGCGGCGTCGCGCGCGCCCGTCGGCGCGGTGCGGGAATTCAAGCGCATGGTCCGCGCGCTTCACGCGGCGGGACTCGAAGTGATCCTCGATGTGGTCTACAACCACACGGCGGAAGGGAACCATCTCGGGCCGACGTTGTCGCTCAAAGGGATTGATAACGCAACGTACTACCGGCTCGCCGGCGACCAGCCGAGGTACTACATGGACTTCACAGGCTGCGGGAACACGCTGAACATGCAGAGCCCGCAGGTGCTGCAGCTCATCATGGATTCGCTGCGCTACTGGGTGCTCGAGATGCACGTCGATGGATTCCGGTTCGACCTCGCGAGCGCGCTTGCGCGCGAGCTGTACGATGTTGACCGGCTCGGCGCCTTCTTCGACATCATCCATCAGGACCCGGTGCTGTCCCACGTGAAGCTCATCGCCGAACCCTGGGATCTCGGGCAGGGTGGCTATCAGGTCGGCAACTTCCCCGTGCTCTGGACCGAGTGGAACGGCAGGTATCGCGACTCCGTGCGCCGGTTCTGGCGGGGCGACGGTGGCACAGTATCGGAGCTGGCCACCCGGCTCGCGGGAAGCAACGATCTCTACGCTCACAACGGACGGCAACCGTACGCGAGCATCAATTTCATCACCGCGCACGATGGCTTCACGCTTCAAGATCTCGTGAGCTACAACGAGAAGCACAATGACGCAAACCTCGAAGGCAACCGCGACGGCGAGAATCACAATCTGAGCTCGAACGGCGGCGTCGAGGGGCCCACCGAAGATCCGGCGATTCGCATCGTGCGAGAACGGCAGAAGCGGAACTTCCTGGCGACGCTGCTCCTGTCCCAAGGGGTGCCGATGATCAGCCACGGCGACGAGATGGGCCGCACGCAACGGGGCAACAACAACGCGTATTGCCAGGATAACCCGCTGTCCTGGGTCGACTGGACTCTTGATGAAGACAGGCGAAGACTCCTCGCTTTCACCACTTCGCTCATTCGCTTCCGCCTGTCACAGCCGACGTTGCGGCGCCGGCGCTACTTTCAAGGCCGGCATATTCGCGGAGGGGACGTCAAAGATCTCGCCTGGTTTGCGGCCGACGGCCGTGAGATGAATGACGACGCGTGGAACGCGGACTTCGTGCGGAGCATCGGCATGCTGCTTTCCGGAAGCGCGATTGAGGAGCTGAACGAGCGGGGCGAGCCGACTCTCGGCGACACGCTGATGGTGCTGCTCAACGCACACACCGGACGGGTGCCGTTCGTCCTGCCCGCCCCGGGCGGCAACCTGCGGTGGCAGCGCGTTTTCGATACGTTCGATCCGCACGCGCGGAGCGCATCGTTCAAGCAAGGCGCCCGGTATCCGCTGCAGGGACGCTCCGTGGCGGTGCTGAAGACCGTGGCTCCGGTCCGCGACCGGCGTCGAGCCGCGTCCACCGCGCTGACAGAAGTCGGAAGCGCCACCACGACCGAGCGATAGCACATGAGCACAAGGACCCAGGAGTCGATCGCGGCCGCGCCGGTGCCGCACGCCATCGGCGACGCGTTTGGCCGCCGCGTCGTGGTCGAGCGCATTCGGCCGGATATCGATGGCGGCCGCTTTCCCATCAAGCGCACGATCGCCGACGAGGTGGTCGTGTCCGCGCAGATTTTTGTGGACGGGCACGATGTGGTGGCAGCGGTGCTCCAGGATCGCCACACAGATCGACAGGAAGGGCCGTGGCGCGAGACGCCGATGGCGCTGGTCGCGGAAGGCACCGACGAGTGGACGGCGTGGTTCACAGCGGGTGAAATCGGGTGGCATGAGTACCGGGTCGTGGCATGGGTCGACGCGTTTCTGAGCTGGCGGCGTGACGTCGCGATGAAGGTCGCCAACGGGCAGGAAGTCGCGCTCGAACTGATCGAAGGCTCGCGGCTGGTCAGCGACGCCGCCGAACGGTGCGCGATGGACGAAACCGCCGTGGCGGAGGCCGATTGGCTGAGCCGCCGCGCCAAGGTGCTGGCCGCACGATCGCCGGTCGCCAATCGCGTGGCGCTGGCGCTCGATGAGGAGCTGGCGCTGCGAGCGAGCCGCTGGCCGGACCGCTCGCGTGCGACCATCTCGCAGGTGCGCCGCGCGTGGGTGGACCGGAGGCGGGCGGGCTTTGGCGCGTGGTACGAGATGTTTCCGCGTTCGGCCGGCCCCGATCCCCACCGGAGCGCGACGTTCCGCGAAGCGGCGGCGGCGCTTCCGCGCGTCGCAGGCCTTGGCTTCGACATCGTGTATCTGCCGCCCGTGCATCCGATCGGTCGCAGCTTTCGCAAGGGGTGGAACAACTCGCTCACCGCCGGTCCCGACGACCCGGGCAGTCCGTGGGCGATCGGGTCTGAGGCTGGTGGCCACACCGCCATCGAACCGGGTCTCGGAACGCTCGAAGACTTCGATGGGTTTCGCAAAGAAGCGTCGCGTCTGGGTCTCGAGATCGCGCTCGACCTGGCGTTTCAGTGCTCGCCGGATCATCCGTGGGTGCGCGAGCACCCGGAGTGGTTCCGCCACCGCCCTGACGGGACGATCAAGTACGCGGAGAACCCGCCCAAGCGCTATCAGGACATCTATCCGTTCGATTTCGGCAGCGCCGACTGGCGGGGACTGTGGCAGGCGCTGCTGGGTGTGACACGATTCTGGATTGATCGGGACGTGCGCGTGTTTCGCGTGGACAACCCACACACCAAGACGTTTGGCTTCTGGGAGTGGCTGATCGGCGAGATTCACGCCGAATACCCTGACGTCCTGTTTCTGTCGGAAGCGTTCACGCGGCCGGCCGTGATGCGTTACCTGGCGAAAAGCGGGTTCAGCCAGTCGTACACCTATTTCACGTGGCGCAACACGAAAGCCGAGCTCGTCGACTACTTCACCGAGCTGACCACGTCGGAGGTGGTCGACTACCTTCGGCCGAATCTGTTCGCGAACACGCCCGATATTCTGACGGCGTATCTGCAGGGGGGCGGGCGTCCGGCCTTCCAGGCGAGGCTGCTCCTGGCGGGGACGCTCGGCGCCAGCTATGGCATCTACAGCGGCTTCGAGCTCTGCGAATCGCGGGCGGTCGCAGCCGGCTCCGAGGAGTATGCCGACTCCGAGAAATATCAGTACCGCCACCGCGACTGGGATGCTTCAGGGGGCATCAGCGCGCTCATCTCGCGCGTCAACCAGGCTCGCCGCGCGCATCCGTCGCTGCAGATCGATCGCACCCTGCGGTTCCATGCGACCGACAACGACTCGATCATTGCCTACAGCAAGACGTCCGCGGACGGGCGGGACCGCGTCATGGCGATCGTCAACCTCGATCCGCATCACACGCAGCACGGGTTTGTCGAGACGCCGGTCGACGAAGACTTCTTCACGGTGCGCGACCTGCTCGACGATACGGTCTACACGTGGCGTCGCGGCTGGAACTACGTGCGCTTCGATCCCTTCTTCCGGCAGGGTCACCTGTTGTGGCTCCCGACGCCTCGCGCCTGACCGCGCCGGCCGTCGACAGGCTGCACGCGCTGCCGATGGGCCCCGACTGGAAGGGCGCGCTCGACAGCGCGACGCGAACGGTGCTCGAAAAGCAGGCCCTCGTTCCGTTCCTGCAGCGGCAGCGATGGTTCGCCTCGAAGTCCCGCGACATTCGGTGGGCGCGCTTCACCGACTGGGCGAGGCTGCGTGGCGGCGCGCAGCCGTCGTTCCTCACTGTGGCCTCGCTCGGATACGTGGATGACTGGGTGGAGAGCTATTTTCTGCCGCTCGCGCTCGTTGCGGAAGACACGGCGCGCACACTCTTGAACGAGCGGCCGATCACGGTACTCACGCAGATCACGGGCGCGCGGAAAGGAGCAATTGTCGACGGCTTCCAGGATGATGAAACGTGTGATCGCCTGGTCGAGGTGATGGCGAGCGGCGCCGAGATCCGCACAGTGCGGGGGAATCTGCGCGGGTCGGGTGACCCGAGGGGAGCAAGCGGGCGCGGGACGTCGAGTGCGCCGGGCGAGCCGCGATGGGTGCGGCCCGGCGGCGATCAATCGAACAGCGTCGCGTTTCTTAACCAGGCGCTGGTGCTCAAGCTGTTTCGGCGCATCGAGCCTGACATCAACCCGGAGTATGAGATCGGGCGCTTTCTGACCGAGCGCCGATTTCCACGTGCGCCTGCACTGAAGGGCGGGCTGGAGTACGTGCGGCCGGGCCTCAATACTGGCACGCTGGCGGTCTCCGAGGCAGTGGTGAAGCATCAGGGTTCAGGGTGGGACGTTGCAATGAACGAGCTGAGCCGGTATTTCGAGCGGATTGCCGCGTGCGGCGCCGTCGGGGCCGCTTCAAGCCCGTTCTTTGCCTCAACGTTCTTGACCTCAATGGCTCACGACTCGCTCCGGAACGCAGAGATGCTGGGGAAGCGCACGGCCGAGCTTCACATGACCTTGGCGTCAGGTATGACTGACGCATTCGCACCCGAGCCGCTGGATCGGCCGGCGATCGCCCCGATGGTCCACGCGATGATCGAGCACGCGAACGCGTCGCTCCACCTGCTCCGCCGAAGTCTCGAGCGACCCGGAGCGACCGGCAAGTTCGACGATTTTTCTCAAGAGCACGCGCGTCGGGTCCTGGAGGTGACCGACGCGCTCGGGTCGCGATTCGACGAGCTGCGGACACTTGATTCGGCGGGCCTCCGCATTCGCGTCCACGGCGACTACCACCTCGGGCAGGTCCTTCGCACGAAAGAGGACTTCGTGATCCTCGATTTCGAGGGGGAACCGGACCGTCCGATCAAGGAGCGCCGCGCCAAGCAATCACCCGTCAAGGATGTCGCCGGCATGGTGCGCTCGTTTGGCTACGCGGCGTACGCGGCGCTCCTAGCGTTCACGCGGCACGCCCCCGACATGTACGACCTGCTCGAGCCGTGGGCAGGCGCGTGGCAGCACGCGGCTTCGGACGCGTTCACCAGAGGCTATCTGACTGCCATTGCCGAGGGTGGCACGTCGACTCCCCTGCTTCTCGACGGCTTGTCCGATCCGGCCGCCCCTCCGCAGTGGTGGACGACCCTGCTTCGCGCGTTCGTGCTCGACAAGGCGATGTACGAGCTGGCCTACGAATTGAACAATCGCCCTGACTGGGTCCGCATTCCGCTCATCGCGATCCGGCGATTGATGGAGTGACAGTGCCGCGCGCCGTCTGGAAGGGATCAATCTCGTTCGGGCTCGTGAACATCCCGATCGAGCTGCACACAGCGGTTCGCGACCATCGTCCTAGATTCCGACTGCTGCACGCTGGGGATCTGTCCCCGGTGAAGTTCGAGCGCATCTGCGTCCGTGACGGGAAACCCGTCGCCTGGCAGGATTTGGTCAAAGGCTACGAGTACCAGAAAGGACGTTTCGTCGTTCTCACGAGAGACGACTTTCGAGCGGCGGCGCTCACGAAGACGCGAACGATCGACATCATCGACTTCGTCAAGGCTCAGCAGGTCGATGACCGTTACTTCGAAACGCCTTACTACCTCGTCCCCGAGAAGGGAGGCGAGCCCGCCTATGCGCTCCTGCGTGAAGCGATCCGTGCCTCGGACCGTATCGGCATCGCGACGTTCATCCTGCGCGACGCACAACATCTCGCGGCCGTGGAAGCGATCGAGGATGCGTTGGTGCTGAGCGTCATGCGCTTTGCCGACGAGCTCGTCGAGCAACATCAGTACGGGTTCCCGGATGCGGCCGGCGTCCGGAAAGCGGATCTCGACATGGCGAAGACGCTCGTGAACCACCTGGCGGCAGACTGGGACCCGGCCAAGTACACCGACCAGTATCGCGAGAACCTGATGCGGATCATCAAGGGGAAGATGAGAGGCCGGAAGGTCGAGCTCGCCCCTTCGGCCGAACCTCGCCAAGCAGAAGTGGTTGATCTGATGAAGCGCCTGCGGCAGAGTCTCGCAAGGACGGGCGCATCGCGCGTCGCGTCGCGAAGGCCCTTGCGGCGAAAGCGCGCGTGACGCCCGGTCAGAGTTAAGCTGAGGCGCCATGATCGCACCGATGCTGGCTTCCCTGACCGAAGCGCCCCTTGATGACCCGCAACTCGTCTACGAACCGAAGTACGACGGCATCCGCGCCATCGTTGAGGTGGGCAAAGTCGGTGTGAGGATCTGGTCGAGGCTGGGCAATGAGAAGACCCACCAGTTCCCCGAGATCGTCGCGGCGTTGAAGAAGTGGGCCGGAAGCCTCGACTCGGCCGTGACGCTCGACGGCGAGATCGTCGCGCTCGACGGGCGCGGAGAGCCGGTGGGTTTCCAGCAGCTCCAGGGGCGCATTCACCTGGCAGACGCATCGGGGCCCTCCGGTGCCTCCGTGGCCTTCATCGCCTTCGACCTTCTAAAGGAGGGGCGCGTCGATTGGCGCGACAGGCCGCTCGTGGAACGCCGCGCCGCGCTCGAGCGGGTCTTTGGCCAAACGGGGTCGCCAATCCTTCGACTGAGTCCGCAGGTCCGGGGCGACGGACGCGCCCTGTACGAGGACGCGCTCGCGGGCGGATGGGAAGGGCTCATCGCCAAGCATGCGGCGTCGCTCTACAAGTCGGGGAAGCGGACGCCCGACTGGCGCAAAGTGAAGATCGTTCACGAGCAGGAGTTCGTCATCGGCGGCTGGACCGAGCCCCGTCAGACGCGGTCGTACTTCGGCGCGCTTCTGATTGGCGTCTACGCGGGGAAAAAAGACGCGTTGCGACTCGTCTATGCCGGTCACATCGGCACTGGCTTCAACGAAAAAGAGCTCGCCCGCGTCATGGCGCTTCTCCGCCCCCTGGAAACGGACGTGTGTCCGTTCGAGGAACGGCCCAAGACCAACGAGCGCGCGCACTGGGTGCGCCCCGAGCTCGTCGCCCAGGTCAAGTTTACCGAATGGACGGCGGATGGCCGGCTGCGACATCCGGTGTATTTGGGGTTGCGGGACGACAAGCAGCCGACGGAGGTGCGTCGTGAGGAACCGCGCAGGGTGGGCTCACGCGGATCGAGTGGGTCGAGTGCGTCGAATGGCCCCTCTGGCGTGAAGCCCCGCGTGACGCCCGGGGCGCTCGAGCCAGCCGCACTCGATGCGGTCGTCGATCGGCTCACGGAGCTCGAGCGCGCGCGGCGGG
>DATKHR010000256.1:0-26777 GCA_035510155.1 Vicinamibacterales bacterium | reverse complement strand
GCCGACGCGCTGCAGCTCGCCCGTCTCGAGAAAGCGGAGCAGCACAGCCTGCATGCGCGCGCTCATCTCGCCGACCTCGTCGAGGAACACGGTGCCGTTCGCGGCTGACTCGAAGATGCCCGGCTTGTCCCGGTGCGCGTCAGTGAAGCTGCCGCGCATGTGGCCGAAGAGTTCGGACTCGAGGAGTGCTTCGGGCAGGCCGGCGCAATTGATCGTCGCCATGGGGGCCAGACGCCGCCGGCTCGCCTGATGGATGAGCCGGGCCACGAGATCCTTCCCGACGCCGGTTTCGCCGGTGACGAGAACCTTGGCGTCTGTTCGCGCGGCGAACTGAATCTCGCCGCGAAGCGCTTCGGTGGCGCGGCTGCGGCCGACCAGCGTGAGTTCGGATGGCAACGGGCTCAGCATGTCAACGGGCTCCTCGTGCGGTGATGGAAATCGTGTTCAGTCGGTAAAACAAGCCCTCGAGGAAGCGGCCGTCGCAGACCATTCCCATCAGGCGCTCCTCGGTGACGGAAACGACCTGAATGGCGCCGCGGCGGTGCTGGAGCCAATCGAACAGTGTCACTTGCTGCGCGATCGTCAGCGCCGCGACATCGTGCAGCAACAGCGTCCCGCGGCCTCCTGACGGCAACTCGAGGGCGCCGGGCAGCTCGCAAGCATGAATAGGTCCGAGCAACAGCTCGCGGAGCTGAGCCAGGACGCCCTCTGCGCCGCCGCCGATGCAATCGACGAGCAGATTGGGCCGACGATCCCGTGAGGTCAGCGCCCGCAACAAGTCCATGTCCGAGAACGAGACAAAGTCTGGCGAGTTCACGACGGTCATTCCCCGCTCCTACTCCCCCACCGGTCGAATTAGCGACTCTTGCCTGGCAGCAATCGGTCCCACGTGCCGACGAGCGCTCGACACGACAATGGTGTCGATCGAGTCGGTTTCGTTTCACGGGTGCGCTCTCCGCGGGGGAAGCTTTTCACGGCCGCGCTGCCTCGCCCGCTGACAAGCTCGACCGGTTCGTGAGCGGCCAGTCCCCCGAGCGATGTGACCTGCAGGCGTGCACGCCTTGTAACGCTTTAGGAGCAAATCGCACTAGAACAGTGAGAAAGGGCCGTTGCTAGCGTCAGCGTGAGCGGTCTACGATACGAGACCTTGCCTCACCTGCCGCGCTACGAGTTCGATGGCGCCTACATTCAGCGACTCATCGCCGAAGACCCGGAAACGGAGCGCCATTTCAGCCGTTATTTCGGGGAATTGCTGACCCTGAAGCTCAGGTCGCGACTCCGGTCGGCAGCGCTCGTCGAAGATGCCAAACAGGAGACGCTCACGCGCGTGCTGACATCCCTGAAGCGAAAAAACGGGCTCGCGACGCCGGCGACGCTCGGCGCGTTCGTCAATGCCGTCTGCAACAACGTGCTGTTCGAGCTCTACCGCGCGGGGTCGCGGACGACGCCGCTCGAAGAGAATGTCGACCCGCCGGACGAGCGACAGCAGGATGCGGTGACCTCCATCGTCGAGGGTGAGGAGCGTTTGATGGTGAGGCGGGCGCTCGAGGCGCTGCCGGAAAAGGAACGCCAGTTGTTGCGTTGGCTGTTTTTCGAAGAACGTGACAAGGATCTGATCTGCCGGGAGCTCAATATCGACCGGAACTATCTGCGCGTGCTCCTTCATCGCGCCAAGGCGCGTTTCAAAGAACGGTTCGTGGCCGAAGGGAAGGTCTAGGTGTATGGAGCATCAGGAAGCGATGAGCACGCTTGCCTCAGAGCGCTACCTTCTCGGCGAGATGACCGACACCGAGCGCGATTCGTACGAAGAGCACTTCTTTTCGTGTGCCGAGTGCGCCGAAGATGTGCTTATTGGTGACAAGATGCGTGAGGGCGTGCGCGCCGGACTGGGATGGCGCGGGGGCGCGGGCATCGCCACCCCGTGGGCGGTGCGCGAGCGCGCGTGGCGGCCTGCCATCGTGATTCCGTGGGCGGCGGCCGCCTCGCTCATGGTCGTTGCCGGCTACCAGTCGTTTCAAGCGACCTCCATGCGCCGCGAGCTGGCGCGTCCGATGGCGCTGTCGCCGCTCACGTTGCGGCCTGCGACTCGCGGCCAGGAATTGACGGTTCCGGCGCCCGCCGGCGGCGTCGTGACGCTGGCGGTCGATTTCGACGGCAACCGGTTCGACGACGGCTTGAAATACGAGGTGCGAATGGAAAGCGCCGGCGTGGTCGCCGCTGGCGAGGCACCGGCTCCGGCCCCCGGCGCGCCGCTCCTTCTCCTGATTCCGTCCTCGGTGTTCAAGACCTCCGGGCACTACGCATTGGCGCTGCGCAGCGCCAGTCACGGCAGTGCGGCGGCGACTGAATACCGTTTTTCGGTCTCCACCGTTGTTCCCTGAACCCCGGTTGTCTCGACGAGAAGACACTTCGTGACATCCGGGCACATTCACTGACCACAAAGTGCGGAAACGAGGCGGTTGGCCCCGATGAAGGCCCTATAATTCCAGAGAGCGTTCGTCGGAACGTTGCTCAAATCGGGGGGATGGGCGCGAATGCGACGTCTGGCCATCGTGTGTATGGGTGTGGCTGCGCTCAGCGCTGCCGTCGTGGCGCAGACTGGGAAAACATCTCGGCCCGCCGCACTCCCGTCACCGGACATCGTCAAGCAGTACTGCGTCGGCTGCCACAGCGAAAAAGGCAAAGCGGGCGGCCTGTCGCTTGTCTCCTTCGATGCAGCCCACGCCGACCAGAACGCCGAGGTCGCCGAGCGGATGATCCGGAAGCTCCGGGCCGGCATGATGCCGCCGCCGGGCGCGCGTCGCCCTGACGGCGGCGCCCTGCAGGCGTTTGCGGCGTCGCTCGAAGCGAAAGTCGACGCCGCCGCCGCGCTCAATCCGAACCCGGGACATCGCGTGTTCCAACGACTGACCCGGGCAGAGTATGCGCGGTCGGTCAGGGAGCTGCTGGACGTCGACGTGGACGTCAACGCGTTCCTTCCCCCCGACACGATCAGCGCGGGGTTCGACAATATCGCGGACGTGCAGGCGATGTCGCCGACGCTCATGGAAGGCTACCTCCGTGCCGCGAGCCGGATTTCGAGCATCGCGATTGGCGACAAGGCCGCATCGCCGACGGAGTTCACCGTCAAGGTGCCGCGCACGCAGTCCCAGATGCACCACATCGAGGGCACGCCGTGGGGCACGCGCGGCGGCATCTCGATGACGCACACGTTCCCCGCCGACGGCGACTACACGTTCCGGATCATGCTGCACTCGATCCCGACCGGCGGTCTCTACGGCAGCACGTCGAGCCGGAACGAGCAGATCGACGTCGCCATCGACGGCGAGCGCGTCGCGCTGCTCAATATTGACTACAGGATGGATGAAAAGGACCCGACGGGTATGAACCTCACCACCCCGCGGGTTCATGTGAAGGCCGGCCCGCACCACGTGACGGCTGCGTTCATCGAGCGCTTCGAGGGGCCGGTCGACGATCTTGTGGCCCCCATCGACTACACGCTTGCGGATACCGAGAGCGGCGACGCCGTTGGTCTCACCACGCTCCCGCACCTGCGTGATTTCAGCATCACGGGCCCGTTTACGGTGACCGGCGTCTCCGATACGCCGAGCCGGCGCAAGATCTTCGTGTGCCGTCCGCTGTCACCAAGCGAAGAGATTCCATGCGCGCGCAGGATCGTGTCACAGCTCGCGGGACAAGCCTATCGGCGTACACCGACTGGCGAGGACGTCGAGTCATTGATGGTCTTTTTCGGCGAGGGATGGGGGGCGCCTGGCGCCAGAGCCTCCCGGGACTTCGAGTCGGGCATCCGCGCCGTCGTGCAGGCGCTGCTCGCGAGCCCGCACTTTCTGTTCCGCCTGGAGGAGATGCCGGCTGAGGCGGAAGCCGGACGCACCTACCGGTTGACGGATGGGGATCTCGCCTCGCGCCTTTCGTACTTTCTCTGGGCGACCGGGCCCGATGCGGAGCTGTTGAAGGTCGCGACGAACCGCACGCTCCACCTTCCCGCGACGCTCGACAAGCAGGTCCGGCGCATGTTGAACGACCCTCGCGCGGACGCGCTGTCGACGCGCTTCGCCTCCCAGTGGCTGCGGCTCCAGGATGTCGACAAGATCAAGCCGGACGCGCTCCTGTATCCGTCGTTCGACAACGCGCTTGCGGAAGCCTATAAGCGCGAGACCGAGCTCTTTTTCGACAGCATCGTGCGCGAAGATCGGGACATCCTGGATCTCCTGAACGCGGACTACACGTTCGTGAACGAGCGCACGGCCAAGGTCTATCGGATTCCCAACATCACGGGAGACGATTTCCGTCGCGTGAAGGTCAGCGACGAGAATCGTTGCGGCCTGCTCGGACAGGGCAGCGTGCTCATGCAGACATCCGTCGCCGACCGGACGTCACCGGTGCAGCGCGGGAAGTGGATCATGGAAGTTCTGCTCGGCTCGCCGCCGCCGGCCCCCCCGCCCAACGTTCCGCCGTTCGAGGACACCAAATCGTCGACCGACAGCGGCAAGACCCTGTCGGTCCGTGAGCGCATGGAGGAACACCGGAAGAACCCGGCATGCGCGTCGTGCCATCGCGTCATCGATCCGCTCGGTCTCTCGCTCGACAACTTCGACGTCATCGGTGCGTGGCGCATCAAAGACAACGGTGTGAACGTGGATCCGACCGGCAAGCTGTACGACGGCACGGAGCTGAGCGGCCCGACCAGCCTCCGGCAGGCGCTTCTCGGCCGTTCCGACGTCATCCTCCGGAACTTCACCGAGAACCTGATGGCATACGCGCTCGGCCGGCGGGTCGAGTACTATGACCAGCCCGCCGTGCGCGCGATTGTCAAGAAGGCCGCCCAGCACGACTACCGTTTCTCGTCGCTCGTGACGGGCATCGTCAACAGCGCGGCATTCCAGATGAGCAGGATCGAAGGCGTGACGACGAACGTCCCGGGGGGAGGGGCCCCTGGAGCCAGCATCCGCGAGCGGTAGATCCGGGGAGCAACGACATGTCCTACATTTCGAAAAAGCATCTGTCACGTCGTGCCGTTCTCAAGGGCATGGGCGTCACCGTGGCCCTGCCGGTCCTCGACGCGATGGTTCCCGCGGGGACCGCGTTCGCGAAGACGGCCGGATCGGCGTCGAAAACGCGGCTCATCTGCATGGAGATGGTGCACGGGTCGGCCGGCGCCACGCCGATCGGCCTCAAGAAGAATCTGTGGTCGCCTGAGAAGATCGGCCGGGACTTCGACCTGTCGCCAAGCAGCTTGAGCCCCCTCGAGCCATTCCGCAACGACCTGACCATCGTCAGCAACACGGATGTGCGCAACGCCGAAGCATTCACCCTTCCGGAGATCGGCGGCGATCATTTCCGCGCGAGCGCCGTGTTCCTCACGCAGTCGCACCCCAAGCAGACGCAAGGGTCCGACGTGTTGGCCGGCACTTCGCTCGATCAGCTCTACGCGCAGCAGTTCGGGCAAGACACGCCCATTCCTTCCATGCAGCTCTCAATCGAGAACGTGGATCAGGCAGGCGGCTGCGTCTATGGCTACTCGTGTGTCTACACGGATACCGTCAGCTGGTCGGCGCCCGACACGCCGATGCCGATGGTGCGCGACCCGCGCGTCGTGTTCGATCAGCTCTTTGGCGTCGGAGCGACGCCCGAGGAGCGCGCCGCGAACCGGCGGGCCGACAAGAGCATCCTCGACTGGATTACGACGCAGGTGACGGCTCTGCGCAAGGAGCTTGGCGCATCGGACCGCGCGCGGCTGAAGGACTACCTCGAGAGCATTCGTGAGATCGAGCGGCGCATTCAGCAGGTCGAGGCGCGCAATGCGAGCGGCGAGGCGCGCGAGCTGCCGGACGCGCCGATCGGCGTGCCCGACTCGTTCAGCGAGCACGTCAAGATCATGATGGACCTGCAGGTGCTCGCGTTCGCGTCGGACGTGACCCGCGTCTTCTCGTTCAAGCTGGGACGGGACGGCTCGAGCCGGTCGTACCCGGAGAGCGGGGTGACGACCGGCTTCCATCCCGCGTCGCATCACGGCGAGCGCGAAGACCGGATCCTCGATTACTCGAAGATCAACCGCTATCACGTCGGCATGGTGCCGTATCTGCTCGAGAAGCTGAAGAACACGCCGGACGGCGAGGGCACGCTGCTCGACAACAGCCTCGTCCTGTACGGTTCGCCCATGGGCGACTCGAACGTCCACAACCACAAGCGCTGCCCGTTGTTCCTGGCCGGCCACATGGGCGGCCGGTTGAAGGGCGGCCTGCATCTGAAAGCTGCCGACGGAACGCCAATGGCCAATGTGATGTTGACGCTCTTGCACAACCTCGGCCGCGACGATATTCAGTCGTTCGGCGACAGCGCCGGCGAGTTCGACCTGAATGCCGCGCCTGTCGCGACGACCGTGGCTTGACCTCAGGCAGGTAAAAGGTATGCGGCAAACAGCGATTGTCACCGGCGGGATGGCCTTGTGTGTGACCGCCCTGCTCGGAGCGGCCGTTCCAGATATGAGCGTCGTCGACGCCGCGATGGCCGGGAACCGCGACGTCGTTCGCACGCTGCTCAAGAACGGGGCGGACGTGAACACCGCGCGCAGTGACGGCATGACGGCGCTGCATTACGCGGCGATGAAGAACGACGCGGATCTCGCTCGCATGCTCCTCTTCGCCGGCGCGAACCCCAAGGCGACGACGAGGCTCGGAGGCTACTCGCCGTTGCTCCTGGCGAGCCGGGCCGGCAATACCGCGGTGATGGCGGTCCTCGTCGGGGCGGGATCCGACGCCGAAACCGTGAACGCGACGACGCTGAACGGGACAACGGCGCTGATGCTGGCCGCCGCATCAGGCAAGCCTGACGCGGTGAAGCTGCTCCTCGACAAGGGCGCGAACGTCAACGCCAAGGAGCACGGGCGGAACGAGACCGCCCTGATGTTTGCGGCTGCCAACGGTCGGGCCGATGTGATTCGGCTGCTGATGGCGAAGGGCGGCGATGCCGCGGCAACCACCAGGGTCATCGATCTCTCCGCGTTCGCGAAGGAGGAGCTCGAGCGATTCGCCCAATTCCAGCGCCAAAGCGGCAGGGGCCCCCAACCGGCGCAGGGCCGCGGCGGGCGAGGGAGAGGGGAGGGGACGCCCGGCATCGATCGTCAGTACGCCTACCCGGAGCTCGTGGCCTATCAGGGCGGTCTCACGGCGCTGCACATGGCCGCGCGGCAAGGATCTGTCGAATCGGTCGAAGCGCTGCTCGACGGCGGCGCCGACATCAATCAGCGGAGCGCCGGCGACCGGATTACGCCGATCATTATCGCGACGCTCAACGGTCACTTCGATCTCGCGAACATCCTGCTCGATAAAGGCGCCGATCCGAATCTCGCCGAGGACAATGGCGTGACGCCGCTCTACGCCGCGATCAACTGTGTGTGGGCGCCGAAAGCGCTGTATCCGCAACCGCGCGCGTACGAACAGCAGCGGGAGACTTACCTCGATCTGATGAGCGCGTTGCTCGACAAAGGCGCGGATCCCAACGCGCGCCTTCGCAAGAAAGTGTGGTATTCCGGCTACGACTTCGATCTGTCGGGTGTCGACGAGATTGGCGCGACGCCGTTCTGGCGGGCGGCATACGCGAGCGACATCGACGCGATGAAGCTTCTCGCCGAGAAGGGCGCGGATCCGGCTATTCCGTCAATGAAGGGCGCCGGGCGTCCGCGAACCGGCGACGCGCAGCGTGACGTCGAAGACATCTCCAAGCTCCCGCCGATTCCCGTCGGGGGTCCCGGCGTTCCGCCAATCGTCGCCGCATCGGGCAGTGGGTACGGCGAAGGGTTCGCCGCCAACTCACATCGCTACGCGCCGTCAGGGATGCTGGCGGCGGTGAAGTACCTCGTCGAGGAGCTGCACGTGGATGTGAATGCCCGGGACCACGAGGGCAACACACCGCTGCACAATGCCGCAGCGCGCGGCGACGTCGACATGATCAAGTATCTGGTGTCGAAGGGCGCTGACGTGATGGCGGTGAACCGCGAGGGCAAGACGACAGCCGATATGGCCAACGGCCCGGTCCAGCGGATTCAACCGTGGCCCGAGGCGCTCGCACTCCTCGAATCGCTCGGCGCCAAGAACAATCACAAGTGCGTCTCTTGCTAGAGACGGGGCCCGTGCAAGTCCTTGGGCCCTTCGTCCTTGGTCCTTAGTCCTCCGTCCCGAGAACGAAGAACCAAGTCCCAAGGACGATTTCTACCTCCTCATTGCTCGCAGCAAAACTATTTCGTCGTCGTCCCCGAAGCTCGACTTACTGGCTGCAGCTTGCGGCCACCATCCTGACGGTGTCGATCTTCAGCTTCGGTGCGCTCGCGGAGCTCGACGATCCGGCCGGTGCCGAAGAGCTGGGCATGCTGTCGAGCTCTCCCGTGATCTCGACCTTATGCCCGATGTGAGGCGTCAGCTTCGCATCGTCTCCCTCGAGGCGATAGCTGCTTGCCGTTCCCGACGTACCCGTGGCGCCGGGCGCTGCGCTCGACGAGCTGCCTGACGAGGCATTCGTCAGGATGAAGCTCGGTTCTGCCGAAGCCGCGCCGGTCGTCCCGGTCGTGCCGGTCGCCCCGCCCGGGCTCGCCGATGCACGCTGAACGCATCCAGTCACTGTGACCTGTTTCGCTGCACTCTGTGAAGACGATCGTGTCGGTGTCGTCTGACTCGGCGTTTGGGCAGCCGCCAGACTTGCCGCGCATGCGACTGCCATCATCCCTACCCACAGCTGCTTCATGTTCTCCTCCTCAGTCTTCACGCCGGGCGACATGCCCTCACCGTTGCGGTTCGCGTCGCGTCCGGAGCGTTTGTCCTGCAACCCATTCGCCAGCGAGAACGGTTGTGCTGTCGAGAGAACGGCTCAGGCCGAACAGATGGGGTCGGATGGCGTACGTCTTGAACATCCGCGCGCATGGCTGCGACCGTCGTCCGCGTGGCCGCGCTGGCTGACTTGCACTGTACGAGAACGTCGCAAGGCGCCTTCCAGCCGATCTTCACCCGCATACGGGAATCGGCCGATGTGCTGCTCGTCGCCGGCGACCTCACGCACTACGGACTGCAGGACGAAGCTCGCGTGCTGGCGAAAGAGCTCGGGTCGCTTCGAATGCCGGCCGCGGCCGTCTTGGGCAATCACGATTTTGAGTCCGGCCACGCCGAAGAGATCGCGGCGATCATGCGAGACGCCGGTCTCGTGGTGCTCGAGGGCGACGCATGCGAGCTTGCCGGCATCGGCGTGGCGGGGGTCAAAGGCTTCGGCGGTGGGTTCGGCAAGCACGCGCTTGCGCCGTGGGGCGAAGGCGTAATCAAGCAGTTCGTGCGTGAGGCGGTGGACGAAGCGCTCAAGCTCGAGTCGGCGCTCGCACGGTTGCGGACGAGCTCGCTCGTGGCGCTCCTGCATTATTCGCCCATACAGGAAACCGTCGAGGGCGAACCGCTCGAGATTTACCCGTTTTTGGGCTCCAGCCGCCTCGAGGAGCCGCTCAACCGCTATCCCGTGTCCATGGTGCTCCACGGGCACGCGCATCGGGGGCGCCTGCTCGGCGCGACCCGAGCTGGAGTACCGGTGCACAACGTGTCGATGCCCCTGCTCGCCAGAACGTTCGTCGATCGATCGCCATTTCGCGTATTTGAAGTGCCCACCGCGGCTCCACTGGACGGAGCGGCGGCCGCAGGGCCGACGGGCGGGCGCCGCGCCACCGACGCCGGAGGCGTCCACCGCGCGGGACTACCAGTGAAGTCATCGTGAGGCTCCGATGGAAACATCGACTGCTCGAGCAACCCAGGATCCCGCCGCGGACTTCTACATCGACGCCCTAAAGAGGCTCCAGGACACGGGGATTCCGTTCCTCGTAGGGGGCGCGTTCGCGTTTGCGTACTTCTCGCGCGTACCTCGCGACACGAAGGACATCGACATCTTCGTCAAGCCCGAAGACTGTCCGCGGGTGCTCCAGGCGTTCGACCGCCTCGGATTCGAGGTCGCGATCCGGTTTCCGCACTGGCTCGGCAAGATCCGGTGCGGCGATCACGTCATCGACGTGATCTTCGCCTCCGGCAACGGCATCGCGCGAGTCGATGATTTGTGGTTCGAGCACGCCCCGAAAACGAACGTGCTCGGCATCATCGTTCGATTGACGCCGGTCGAAGAGATCGTGTGGTCGAAGGCGTTCGTTCAGGAGCGCGAACGTTTCGATGGCGCCGATATCGCGCACCTGCTGCGCGAAGCGGGGCCGTCAATCGATTGGCCGCGATTGCTGATGCGCTTCGGCGACCACTGGCGGGTGCTGCTCAGCCACCTCATCACGTTCGGCTTCGTCTACCCCGACAAACGGCAGAACGTGCCGGGCTGGGTGATGGACGAACTGATCCGGCGGCTGACGGTCAGCCGCCCCAACCTCCAGAGCGACGTTTGCTACGGGACGCTTCTCTCGCGGGAGCAGTACGCGCACGACATCTCGAACCTCAAGTACCGCGATGCGCGGGAACAGCCAGGCGGGCCGATGACGCGCGATCAGATCGAGATTTGGACGTTGGCGATCCGCGATCGCACCAACGGTCAGTCCTGAACCAGCAGCGCGACGGGGAAGCGCTCGAGGATGCGAGCCACGGACATCGTCAAACGCCCGTCGATGGTTTCGGCTTCGACGCGCTCCCCGGTGAAGGCGTTCACGAACGGACGGGCGTAGGAAGAATGTCCCGGGCCCGGCAGCTCGATGCGCGTGTCGCCCCACGCGGCGCCCCAGCGCGGGTGGCGCGCGGGGGTCTCCTGCGCGCCGATGGGGCCCGCTGTTGGCCTTGACGGTGTATCAGGAAGCAGCGATGCAATCAGCCGCGGCACGCAGGTGATCGCGACGGTGTCGCCGAGTTGGCGGGCGAACGCGAATAGGTTGTCCCGTTTTGCGCCCGTCGGCTCCAACGGCACGTACGCACCGCCCTCGAACAGCGGCCGTCGCGCCTGACGGCTCCGCAACGCTCGCGTCGTCACGAACATCTTGACGCGCCCGTCCGCGCGCTGGCGCAGCAGTTCCTCCGCGCAGGCGTCCGGAGTTCGACACGACTCGAGGCGGGCAAGATCCGCCAACAGCGCCCGCCGCTTCGTATAGTCGACCGGCCGCCGGTTGTCGGGATCAACCAGATTCAGATCCCACAGCTCAGTGCCCTGATAAAAGTCAGGTACTCCCGGTGCCGTGATCTTCAGGAGCAGTTGCGCGAGGCTGTTGTAGATCCCGAGCTCGGCCACGCGGCCCTGCAACTCCTCGAAGGACTGCAGGAAGACGCCTGCCCGCCGGCGATCGAGAATCGCGTCGATGAATTGCCGGACGGCACGCTCGTACTCTTCGTTGGGGCTCAGCCAGTTCGTGTGGACCTTCGATTCGCGCAGCGCCTTTCGCATGTACGTGGCGACGCGGTCGTGGACGGCCGTCACGTCTCCGTCGAATGGCCAGACGCCCACCAGCGTCTGGTACAGAAAGTATTCTTCATTGCGATCGGGGGCCGGCGCGCCCAGTACGTCGATCTTGAACCGCCGATTCAATGCGCGCCACTTGATAATGGCCGCCTTCCATGCTCCGGGAATCTCGGACAGAACGCTGATCCGCGCGCGAACGTCTTCGCCGCGCTTCGTGTCGTGTGTGCATGTCGCGGACAACGCCGCCGGCCACCGCCGCTGGCGGTCGACCATCCAGGCGTGGACGGACGCCGGTGCCACTCCGAATCGCGTCGGGTCGGACCCCACCTCGTTGAGGGACACGAGCCGGTTGTAGCTGTACAGCGCCGTGTCTTCGACGCCCTTGGCTCCCACCGGGCTCGTGATCTGCTGGAACTTGCCGATGAAACGGGCGCGCTCCTCGCACTCGCGGCGCTCGGAAATCGCCGTCTCTTTGAGCAGCAGCCGCTCGACGAAGTCGAACACCATCGTCGGAACCACCGTCGACCGGCGCTTGCCGCACCGAATCGCGTCGCGGATGTAGCGGCGGTCGGCCTCGCTCACAGGGTCCGTGTCCGTGATGTAGGTGCGATACACGGGAAAACAGGCGATCACGTCTTTCAGCGTCGAGATGAGGCTGTAGAGCGTGAAGTCGCGATGGTGGCGGTTGCGCTCGGAGAAGCGATTCAGCTGATGGCCGAGCGAGTTGATGTCGCCCGACATCGTCTCGTGGAGGACCTGCTTCTTCGATCGATACACCAGATCGCCGAAGCTCAGGCGCTCCCGGACGAACCGTCGATAAATCTCGTCGAACGCCCGTTCGTTCCTGCCGTCGACGAACAGGTTGTTCACCATGGCCGCGAACTCGTAGCCGGTCGTCCCGGCGACCGGCCAGTCGCCCGGCATGGTCTCCCGGGCGCCCAGGATCTTTTCGACCACGATGTAGAAAGGGTTCGCCGAGTCGGCGAGGATCGGAGAGCTCGCTGCGTTCGTGGGGTGTGCCGCGTCGGTCGGATGCGCAGGATCGGTCGCATCCGCGAGGTTCGCCGGGTCGGTGCGATTCGAGGAGTCAGCGGGGTCCGCTGGGCTGGCAGGGTTCGCCAAGCTCGCATCCCGGCCGATCGTTGCCTGCAATCGCTGCAGGTAGTCGCGCGGCGCAAAAAGGCCGTCCACGTGGTCGACACGCAAACCCGTCGGTCCGCCGCGGCGGATCAAGTCGAAGACAAACCCGTGCACCTTGGTGAAGACCCACGGATCTTCCATGCGCACCGCGGCGAGCTGGTTCACGTCGAAGAAGCGGCGATAGTTGATTTCCTCCGACGCCACGAGCCAGTGGGCCAGCCGGTACGATTGGGCATTCAGCAACCCGTCGAGGAGATCGAAGCTGCGTGGCTGGCCGCGTGTGCCGTTAAACCGAGTGACGCAGGAGTCGACGTACGCGCCGATGGCGCGGCTGCGGCTCGTGAGCGCGTCGAGCCTGCGTTTGACGACTTCTTTCTCCCGCGCGCGGACGGCGATGCTCTCGGGATCCCGGTCGCTTCTCGGTGGCAGATGCGCGCTGGCGGTCAGGATGCTTTGGAGCTCGTCGGCGTGCTCGCCCGGGTGGCTCGCCACGAGCTCGCCGAGCGTCGGCTCGAGGATGAGACCGTAAGTGTCCGGCGCGATCGGCAGCAGCTCGTCGTGGTAGCGAACCACGAACGATCCTTGGTCGAACGCCAGGATCAATTCCTGGCGTTCCAGCACAGCGCCGTACTGATCCCCGAGAATCGGGATGAGCAGCTTATCGGCCAGCTCGTCTTTGACGGGCTTCCACTCGATATCGAACACGCGCGCGAATCTCGAGCTCGGCCCGTTCTCGAGGACGTCGAGCCACCATGGATTGGCTGACTTCGCAATCCCCATGTGGTTGGGGACGAGATCCAGCACGTGACCCATCCCATGCGCGCGCAGCGTGTCGATCCACCCCCAGTAGTGCTCGTCTCTTCCCAGATCCGGGTTCAGCCGTGTGGGGTCGGCAACGTCGTATCCATGCGGGCTGCCGGGCACCGGTGCAAGGTAGGAAGACGCGTAGCAGTCCCCAATACCCAGTGCGCAGAGGTAATCCACTACCCCCTGCGCGTCGCGAAACGTGAAATGCTTATTAAACTGAACGCGATAAGTGGCCAGCGGCCGGCGTATATCGCTCACCGGCGGGTTCATCGTGCAAGCTCAGCGCCAGCGCACGGCTGAGCTGGTTGCTAATTGCTGAGCTGCACGGCCCGCGGATGGGGTGCGGCCTTCTCAGCCGCTTCCTAACGGTAGTTGCCGAACTGGAGCGCCACGCCGAAATCGTGTTCCCGCAGCGCGCGCATGGCCTCCTGGAGATCGTCCTTCGAGGGCGAGGTCACTCTGACCTGCTCGGCCTGGATCGCGGCCTGGACTTTCTTGAGCTTCTTGTCCTTGATGAACTTGACGATGTCGCGCGCGGCCTCGACCGGGATGCCCTGCTGAATCGCGACCACTCGACGGACTCTGCCCCCTGCGGCCGGCTCGCTCGCCCCGGCCTTGAAATTCTTGATCGGCACGTGGCGGCGGGCGAGCCGTGTCTGGACAATTTCCCAGAGCGCGTTCATTTTCATCTCATCGTCCGTGGTCAGGGTCAGCGTCTTGTCGGCGAGACTCAGGTCGATGTCCGTCGTCGAACCCTTGAAGTCATAGCGCTGGCCGACCTCCTTGCGCGCCTGATTGAGCGCGTTGTCGACTTCCTGAAAGTCGATGGTGGATGTGATATCGAACGACGAGGTGGCCGCCATCGCTCTATTCTAGCTATGAGCCATGACGGGTTTATGATCCAGCAATGGCCTCCTCGACGTCCTCTACACGGCGCATCGACGTCGTCCGCATTCAGGGGCGTGAGCGAAGGCCGGAAGCCGATTGCGCCGTTGTCGAAGAGCCGCTGGAGATTCGGCTCCACCGGCGCCCGTTCGCCGTGATCATGCGGACGCCGGGCGCCGACCGGGAGCTCGCGGCCGGGTTTCTCCTTTCAGAGCGGCTCATCACGACATGCGACGATCTCGGAACGATCGAACACTGCACTGATCCCGAGGCGGTGGACGAACCCTCGCGTCAGAACGTGGTCAACGTCACACTGACCGACACGTCGCGTCTCGATCACGCCCTGGCGGAACGCCGGCAGGTGACGACGAACTCGTCGTGCGGGATGTGCGGGCGACGCACGATCGAATCACTGGCGTCGGACGTCGATCCGCTCTCGGCGTCGCTCGTCGTGACGGCTGAGCGGCTGGCGACGTTGCCGGATGGTCTGCGCGCCGCTCAGACGGTGTTCGACCATACAGGCGGACTCCACGCCGCCGGCCTCTTCGCGCCTGACGGAGCCCTCGTCGATTCCGCGGAAGACGTCGGCCGTCACAATGCCGTGGACAAGGTCATCGGCCGCCGGTTGATGCGAGACGAGCTTCCGCTGTCGGAGTGCGTGCTCTTCGTGAGCGGCCGGTCTTCTTTCGAGATCGTCCAGAAGGCGCTCTTTGCGGGCATCCCAATCGTCGCATCAGTCTCCGCGCCGTCGAGCCTGGCAATCGACCTTGCGAAAGAAATGGGCATCACGCTCGCCGGCTTCGTCCGCGGAGACAGCTTCAACATCTACGCGCACGCCGAACGCATCCGAGCGTAGTCGCTGCGACGGAATGATATGTTCGGGCTGGGCCGCCAGAAGCCACATCACTATCGCGAGATGGCGCGCGCCGCGTGGGAAAACCGCACGGAGCTGCCGTTTGCCTGGCGCATCCTCCGGGACGGCGTGTGTGATGGTTGCGCGCTCGGGACGTCAGGCCTCTCTGACTGGACGATCGAGGGCACGCACCTCTGTATGGTTCGGCTCGAGTTGATGCGCTTGAACACCGCCCCCGGGCTCGATCCGGGCATCCTCGGCGACGTGGCGCCGCTCACGGCCATGACCTCGCGAGAGCTTCGCGAGCTGGGACGTCTGCCAGTGCCGATGGTGCGCAGTCGGGGGGACCGGGGCTTTCGCGTCGTCTCGTGGGGCCAGGCGCTCGATCTGATCGCCGCGAAGCTCCGCGCGATCGATCCAGCGCGTGCCGCCTTCTATCTGACCTCCCGCGGTATCACGAACGAGGTGTACTACGCGGCCCAGAAGTCGGCGCGCTTTCTCGGGACGAATCACATCGACAATTCCGCGCGCCTGTGTCACGCCGCGTCGACGGTCGCCATGAAGTCGACGCTCGGCTACGGCGCGTCGACGTGCAGCTATGTCGACTGGCTGGCCGCGGATCTCATCGTGTTCTTCGGATCGAACGTCGCCAACAACCAGCCGGTCACCCTCAAGTATCTCCATCACGCGAAGAAGAACCGCGCGCAAGTGGCGGTCGTCAACACGTTTCGCGAGCCAGGCCTGGAGCGTTACTGGGTCCCTTCGATTCCCTCGAGCGCGCTCCTGGGGACCGACATCGCCGATCACTGGTTCCATGTGCATACCGGCGGTGATCTGGCATTCCTGGTCGGCGTACTGCGTGCGCTCATCGAATCGGGCGGCGTGGACGATGCGTTTGTGCGCGAACGAACGACCGGGTTCGACGAGGCCCGGACGCGCGCGCTGGCGGCGGACTGGGGCGATTTGGAGCGCGAGAGCGGCGCGACCCGCGACCGCATGGAGGCGTTCGCGCGTTTGCTGGTCGATCGGCCGAACGCCATATTGGTGTGGTCGATGGGACTGACCCAGCACGCGCACGGCGTCGACACCATCAGAGCGCTGGTGAATGTCGGGTTGGCGCGAGGGCTTCTGGGGCGTCCGAACCGCGGCCTCGTGCCGATTCGGGGCCATTCGGGCGTGCAGGGTGGAGCGGAAGTCGGTTGCGTGCCAACGATCGACCGGGCCACACGGGCGCGCTGGGCCGACGTGTGGGGATTCGATCTGCCGTCGGCGGATGGCTGGACCGCAGCCGAGATGATCGATCAGGCGGCCGGAGGTGGCGTCGATGTCTTCTGGATCGTCGGCGGCAACTTTCTCGAGACGCTTCCAGGAGAGGCTCGCTCCCGACGCGCGCTGGCCAGGCCGAGCCTCCGCATACATCAGGACATCGTGTTGTCGTCGTCAATGCTCGCGGAGAGCGAGGGCGATGTCGTACTGCTGCCGGCCGTTACCCGCTACGAGTCCGAGGGCGGCGGCACGGAGACGTCGACCGAGCGGCGCATCATTTTCTCACCAGAAATCCCCGGCCGCCGGATCGGATCGGCGAGGCCGGAATGGCGCGTGTTCGGCGACGTCATGGCGCGTGTCCGGCCTGAGCGGGCGGAGCGGATTCGGTTCACGAGCGCCGCAGCCATTCGTGAAGAGATTGCCAGGGCCGTTCCGCTCTACCGCGGGATCGAGACCCTCCGAGCGAAGGGCGATCAGGTGCAGTGGGGCGGCCGGGTGCTGTACGAGGCCGGGCGGTTCCTAACGGCGGACGGCAAAGCGCGTTTCTCGGACGTGTCTCACAGCGCCGGACGGCAGCTCACGCCGAGCGGCCAGGCGGTGTTTCGGATGTCCACTCGTCGCGGGAAGCAGTTCAATTCGATGGTGCAGCGGGATCGCGATCCGTTGACCGGCGCGAAGCGGGACGACGTGCTCATCAGCGCTGAGGATCTGGAGCGGTTGAATCTTCACGAAGGCGACGGCGTGGAATTGACGCCGGCTGACGGCTCAGCCGCCACGGGCGCGTTTCGCGGCCGGTTGAAAGTCGCAGCCATGACGCCCGGGAACATCGAGGTGCACTGGCCGGAAGGTAACGTGTTGCTGACGGGACGCGCGATCGATCCCGACTCTCTGGAACCCGACTACAACGCACTGGTGCGGCTGGCCGCCGCTGCCGCCCCTCCCGTCTCTCCTGCGCCTCCCGGCGCCCGCGCCCGTCTCGCGCGCTCCTGACGCCGGCACCCGAACACGGGGTTGTAAAGATCGTGCGGTCTCAACCGTCGCGCTCGTCATCCTTGGCCGCTTCGGGCTTGGCCGCTTCCGCGACGTCGAAGTACCGCCGCGCGAACGGGCTCGAGACCGACGACGCATGGTAAGTGCGCGCCGCACCCCGCCCCCTCGACGGCGGCCGGCGGCCCCCGTCAGGCGCCAGTGGGGTGAGCAGTTTGGCCTGCATGCCCATCGCGCCGGAAACGTACCCTGCCTCGCTCAGAAAAGGCGCGAGAGGGTGCTGCGAGGGTGTCAGACCGTCGATCTCCTCAATGAGCATGCCGAGCATGCCGGGCGGCGCCACGCTTTGGCCGCGCGCGCGATCGATGAGCGCGCGGGCGACTGCGCGAGCCGTCTTCGAACGGTCCGGCTCGGCATCCGGCAGGAATGTCGTCAGTTGTCGATCGCCCCGCGCCAGGTACGCGGCGAGCGCGCCGTTGACGAGGATGACCGTGGCGCCGACCGATCGCGTCGGACCGCGCGCGGCCGACGCGCTGGTCGAGGGGCCCGTCGGCGCGAAGCCGGGCCACCGCAGCGTCGCGCCGTATGGATTGGCAGGGTCGGTTGCGGCCAGGACCGCGACCTCGGGTCCCTCGGCTGACTCGGCATCGGCTGGTCCCGTCTCGCGCAGCGAACGCAGCAGATCCAGGGCACCCGGAAGCGCGAACTGCGTCGCGCCGAGGCCCGCCACGAAGTAGCCGCGGCGGATCCGGCCGCTGTCCTCCAGACCCTTCAACACCGGATAGACGATGCCAAACCCTCCGGGGACGTTCTCAGCGAGGGTCGCTTCCCGGGTGACCACGCCGTGGCGGGCCAGCAACTGGTGCGTGATGGCGGCTGCCCATCTCGTGCGTTCTTTCAGCGCGGCGCCCGTGACGCTCGTCGGGTTCTCGTCGGGCCGCGCGCGGTGGCCCGGCCGCGCCTTCCGCGCGGCATCGCGCCGAGCGACGACGCTCCATCTTCCTTCCGCGGAGAGCGGCACGAGCCGGCGCGATCGGAACGGCGCCGGCGGATCTGGGCGGCGCGCGTGTCTGCGCGGCGGGTGCGCCCGCGTGCGCGCGCGCAGCGGGTGGAACGTGTCATTGGTGACCAGGCCCCGCCAGACGAGGTTCCACAACGCGTCCACCGTCTGGGCGGGGTAGCCGGCTCCAACGGCATCGTGCAGCGGCCCGAAGAACGACGCACCATGCGCGGCGAGATACTCCAAGACCGCTGTTCCGCGGCCGGATACGTCGGTCTCTGAGTCCGCGCCGCTGCCTTCGGATGTGGGCAGCGCCGCGTCGGGTGGCAAGAGCCGCGCGAGATGATCCGCAAGGTACAGCGCGATTCGGCCGTCGCGATCGCCGAGCGGCTCGACGCCAACCCAGACAACTTCGCCCGCGGAGATGACAACGTCGAGGTCTGTCGGGTCGTACCCGTCCAGCCGTGCCGGCAGGATCTCGGTCTCGAGGATCGACGCCGCCAGCGGCGCCCCCTGCAGCTGCTCGATCACGTCGAGCAGGGCGTCGGCGCCGTGACGGCGGCGCACGACGCCCTGCCAGGTTGTGGCAAATCGTCCCAGCACGGTCTGGTCGACCGGTTCCACCTCCTGGCGCAGTCTGGCCAGCGATCGCCGGCGCAGCGCGCGGAGCACGGCCGCGTCGGTCCACTCGCGCCGTGTGCCGCCGGGGCGGAACTCGCCTTCCACAAGGCGCCCTTCCGTGGTCAGGCGCACAAGCACCGCCTCGGCGGCGGCGTCGTGCAGTCCGTACCGGAGCCCGAAGTCTGCCGCCGTAAACGGGGCATGCGTTCGGGCGTAGCGGAGCGCGATGTCACCGAGCGGATCGCGGACCGGCTGCAGGAGAGACTCGGGAATGCCGCTGGGCAGCGGGACGGCCAGGGCGTCGCGAAAACGCGCAGCGTCTTCGGCGGCGATGAATCTCGCCTCGCCCGCCACGCGGATGGAAAGGGCCCTCCGCGCGGTGACCAACGCCGCAGCGCTGGCGGCGACGTCCTCGGAAAGCGATCGCTCGCGCATCTCGGATTCGCTCAGGTCGCCGATGGCGAGCAGCATGTCGTGCACGCCGTCCGCGCTCCTCGCGCGATACCTGGCGTCGAGGCGCTGGAGCTGCCGCTCGTAGGCGTCCATCGATTCGGCATCCAGCAGCTCGCGCAGCTCGGCATCCCCCAGGAGCTCCCGCAGCTGCGACTGGTCGACGGCCAACGCCTGCGCACGCCGCTCGGCCAGCGGCGCGTCGCCATCGTAGATGTAGCTGGCGACATAGGAGAAGAGCAGGGACGCGGCGAAGGGTGAGGGCGTCTCGGAGTCGACCGTCGCGATGCGAAGCTTCCGGCTGCGCAGATCGCTCAACGTGTCAACCAGCGATGGGATGTCGAAGAAATCGCGCAGGCATTCGCGGTAGGTCTCGAGCAGCACGGGAAACGATCCGTAGCGCGACGCGACAGCCAGCAGATCTGCGGCCCGCTTCCGTTGCTGCCAGAGCGGCGCGCGCGTGCCCGGCCGCCGTTTCGGCAACAGAAGGGCGCGCGCCGCGTTCTCGCGGAACTTGGCCGCAAAAAGCGCGGTCGCGCCGAGCTGACGAACGACCAGCGCCTGAACGTCGTCGGGCTCCGGCATCACCAGCCTGACATCCGGAGGCTCGTCGACGGCGGGGAACCGGACGACGAACCCGTCGTCTCCCCAGAGTGTCTCGACGTCGACGCCCCTCTCCTCGCGGATCTTCGCCGCGGCCGCCATCGCCCAGGGGGCGTGCACGCGGCCACCGCGCGGCGATAAGACACAGACGCGCCAGTCACCCAACTCGTCGCGGACGCGCTCGACAACGACCGTACTGGCGTCGGGTACGGCCCGGACGGCCTGCATCTGGTCGCGCAGATACTGCAGGAGATTCTCGGCCGCACGCGGGCTGAGGTCGTGGTCGCGTGTCAGACGATCGATACCGGCGGCGGGCGGCAAGCGAAGCATCTCGTGCGTCAGCCGTCCGATTGCCAGGCCCAGCTCCAGAGGACGGCCGGCGCGGTCGCCCTTCCAGAACGGCATCTTCCCGGGCTGACCCGGCGCGGGCGACACGAGCACGCGGTCGTGCGTGATTTCCTCGATGCGCCACGACGAAGCGCCGAGCACGAACGTTTCGCCGACGCGGCTTTCAAAGACCATCTCTTCGTCGAGCTCGCCGACGCGGGCAGCCCCGCGCTCGGCGCCCGCCAGGAACACGCCGTACAGACCGCGATCCGGAATCGTTCCGCCGTTGGCGATGGCCACGCGTTTGGCGCCTTCGCGGGCGACGATGGTGCCGGCCGAGCGATCCCACGTAATGCGCGGGCGCAGCTCGGCGAACTCATCGGAGGGGTAGCGGCCGGAGAGCATATCGAGGACCCCCTCGAACACCGTGCGGCTCAGCTCGGCGAACGGCGCCGCGCCTCGGATCGCCGCGAAGAGATCGTCGATATCCCACGAGTCGACCGAGGTCATGGCAACGATCTGCTGCGCCACGACGTCGAGCGGATTGCGGGGGTATCTCGTGGCTTCGACCGTCCCGTCGTGCATCGCCTTGGCCACCGCGGCGCAAGCGACGAGGTCGCCTCGAAATTTCGGCACAATCACGCCCTCGCTGACGGCGTCGGCCTGATGGCCGCCGCGGCCGATGCGCTGCAGGCCGCTCGCGACCGAGGGTGGCGCCTCAATCTGCACCACGAGGTCGATCGCTCCCATGTCGATGCCCAGCTCGAGCGACGAGGTGGCGACAAGGGCGCGGAGCGCGCCGGCTTTAAGCAGCTCCTCGACCTCAACGCGCTGCGGTCGTGCGATCGAGCCGTGATGCGACCGCACGAGCGTTTCGCCCGCCAGCTCGTTCAGCGCGCCCGCAAGGCGCTCGGCGAGGCGGCGGCTGTTGACGAAAATCAGCGTCGATTGGTGCGAGCGTATGAGCTCGAGCAGGCGGGGGTGAATCGCGGACCAGATCGAGGGGGGTGTTCGTCCGGGCAGCGTCGGCCCACCCCCGTCGTGCCCACCCGGTTCCTTCATGTTCTCGACCGGGACGTCGATCGTGAGCTTGAGCGCTTTCTTCCGGCCGGCGTCCACGATGGTGACCGGTCGGAACTTCACCGGACCGCGACCGGCCGAGAACTCGGTTTCGATGTCGGTCCCGGCGTCCTGCCGGCCGTCATGAGCTCGTCGGGCCGAGATCTCGCGTCTGCCCGACGACTGTTCCGTGCCCCCCAAGAAATGGGCCACCTCGTCGAGGGGACGTTGGGTGGCGGAGAGCCCAATGCGCTGTGGCCGCGTCCGGCACAGGGCTTCGAGCCGCTCGAGCGAGAGCGCGAGGTGCGCGCCGCGTTTGGTCGGCACGAGCGCGTGGATCTCGTCGACGATGATGGTATCGATCGAAGCGAGGGCGCGCCTGGCACGCGAGGTCAACAGCAGATACAAGGACTCAGGCGTGGTGATGAGGATGTCCGCTGGGTCTCGCAGGAATCGAGCGCGCTCGGATTGCGGTGTGTCCCCGGTGCGAACGGCGACGGCCGGCACGATGCACGTTTCGGATCGACTTGCTGCCACCTGCGCGATGCCCGTCAGCGGCGCTCGCAGGTTGCGCTCCACGTCGACCGCCAGCGCCTTGAGCGGCGACACGTACAGCACGCGACAGCGCCGGTCTTTGGGGGGCGTCGGCTCGAACATCAGCCGGTTCAGGCACGAGAGAAACGCGGCGAGCGTCTTGCCGCTGCCGGTCGGGGCGAGCACAAGCGTCGAGTCGCCGTGCGCGATCACGGGCCACCCGAGGGCCTGCGGACGAGTCGGCGCGCCGAACGCCGACTCGAACCACGCGCGTACGGCGGGATGAAACTGAGCAAGCGCGTCTTTGTCGGGACGGACAGACACCCCGCCATCTTATAATGTTGGTACTTTCATTTTTGGTGCGGGGCTGGGCGCGATCGCGTCGGCCCGCGGGGTAGAGCCTTGGTTGAGGTGCGCCTGGTGCCGGCGTGAAACAAGGGAGAACTGATGGGCGACGCGGGAGAGGGACTGATTGATGCGGATGCGCGCATTCAGGAGCGCATGGAAGAACTGGAGAGGGAGCGCGCGCAGCAGAACACGAAGCCGGTCAAGAACCCGGAGCGGGCTCAGGCGCTCGAGTCGCTCAGGTTGGCGCGAACCGAGCTCGAGCGTCAACTCGAAGCGACCGCCAACGAGCGGCGGCGCACACAGATTCACGAAGCCATTCAGGAGATCGCGCGGAGAATGACGTCGCTCAGCGACGTGATGAACGCGTGATTTCGCTAGAGAATGCCCACCGTCAACCCGAAATGATCGAGGGTTGATCTCGCCGCTTCCGAGTAGTTCGTGACGAAGTGCGTTGGAAGATCGTCGGGCGCGGGCGCCGGGCGCGACGCGGCGAGCGCCACCAGGCGGCGATAGTCCTCGGTCATCGCGTCGAGCGTGTGGTGCATCGACCAGTAGGCGTGCCCCGCTCTCCCCAGCTCGGCGCGCAATGGGCCATCGTCTGCGAGCCGGCGCATGGCGTCGGCGACCGACGCGGTTTCCCGCATCGGGTCGACGCGGATGGCCACGTCCCTCGGCGTGTCGACGAGGTGCGCCAGATCGGTGATTACGGTCGGCCGCGCGGCGGCGAGGCATCGCAGCCACGATGCCGACGTCTCCTGCGCTGTGGGCCAGCGGAGACAGAGGCAGGCGTCCGCTGCCGCAAGGTAATCAGCAATCGCCTGGTCTGCCACGTGTCCCGTCACACGGATCCAATCGCGGAGCCCCAGTCGGTCGACTTCCACGCCCAGCTCGGGATAGGCACCCTCATCCCCGACGAGCATCAAGTACGCCTGCTGGCCGTCGCGCGTCAGCGTTCTGAGACCATGAAGCATGGCCGAGACGCGCTTCTCAGGCGTCACCTTTCCGAAGGCTGCAAAGACGATGGCTTCTTCGGGCAGTGACAGTTGCGTGCGGATCTCGTGACGAGCGCCGTCGCGGTGGACGAGCGGCGGCACGCCCATCCGGATCGTTTCAATCGCGGCGTCCGCGTAGGTCTTGGCGAGCTCGCTCGCGACCCGGGGGTTATGCACGGCGATCGTGCGCGCGGTGCGTATCACCACACGTAGCATTGGGAAGAGGTAATAGATGGGCCCGCCGAGCCCTTCGATGGCGTACTGTGTGAAGTCGGGGTTCACGTCCGGATGGTCGTACCCGAACTCTTGCCGGTAGTCGTCGAACCGCCGTTGGTCCAGCAGGGAACGGGCCCGAGCGTGATGGAGGCGTACGTCATGAAGCACGACCAGTCCGGGGTAGCGCGCCAGGTAGGCCCACATGTAGTCGTGGTGCCGCGCGTTACCCAGCTGATACACGACCAGATCGTACGGCGTCCGTCGCGATCGCCAGACGAAGTCGTGCGCCGTGTGCTCCGGGTACGAATCGATGACAAATGTTTCGCCGAGCCGAGGTAGAAGCTCGGCACTGTACGCGGCGATGCCCGAGTGCACGGGCGGCAATGGCGAAAACCACGCTATCCTAGATACAGGCGGTTGGTGAGTCATCTGATCGGGTGAGCCATCTGATTGTCTAGTTATTGATCGCCATGTGCTAGCATTGAAACTTCGCTTGTGAGCCTGTTCACAAGCCGATCGACCACCACCTCAACGATGCAGGGCTGGCTCTCCATCCTCATCATGATCGCGCTCGGCGCCGGATTCGCGCTGATCTCGGTCCTCCTTTCGCGCGTCCTGGGCCCTCGGAAGCCGACACCCGAGAAAGCGGCTCCCTACGAATGCGGCATGCCGCCGGTGGGCGACGCGCGCGAGCGGCAATCGGTGAAGTTTTACCTGGTCGCGATGATCTTCCTGCTCTTCGACATTGAGGTGGCCTTTCTCTACCCGTGGGCGATGGCGCTCCGGGATCTTGGCTGGAGCGGCTTCGTGCAGGTCGCGCTGTTCATCGCGCTTCTGCTCGCCGGGTACGTGTATGTCTGGCGGAAAGGAGTGCTCGATTGGGGCGCTTCCGACAACTCCCGATTCAGAAGTCACGATGCATAACTGATCGCAAACTCCATGGGACTCGAATCCGACATCCCCGTTCTGACCACAACCGTGGAAAAGATGGTCCAATGGGCTCGGCGCTCGTCCATCTGGCCCGTGACGTTCGGCCTTGCCTGCTGCGCGATTGAAATGATGGCGATGAGCTGCTCGCGGTACGACATCGCCCGCTTCGGCGCCGAAGTGTTTCGGGGCAGTCCGCGGCAGTCGGACCTCATGATTGTCGCCGGGCGCTTGTCGCGCAAAATGGCGCCCGCGCTCCGTCGGGTCTACGACCAGATGCCGGAGCCGAAGTGGGTCATCTCGATGGGCGCGTGCGCGTCGATTGGCGGCGTCTTCGACAACTATGCGCTCGTCCAGGGCGTCGACCAGATTGTGCCGGTCGACGTGTTCGTTCCGGGATGCCCGCCCCGTCCCGAATCGCTCATCTACGGGATCGTCCAACTCCAGCGCAAGATCGATCGGCAAAAGCTCGCGTGATGGATTCGCTGTCTCTTGTCGCCCTGTTGCGGGAGTCGGTGCCGGGGGTGGAGATCGAGAGCGCTCCAAGCCTCGATCTGCAGAGCACGCTGTACGTCTCGAGGGACCATCTGCCCGCGGTTGCACGCACATTGCGCGACCGCGACGAGTTGACGTTCGGCTTTCTCGCCGAGCTCACGGCCGCCGACTATTGGCCGCGAGAGCCCCGGTTCGAGCTGGTCTACATCATCGTGTCCATCGCGGGCCGCCGGCGCGTCCGCTTGAAGGTCCGGCTGCACGGCGCCGACCCACATGTCGCCAGCGTCAGCGCGATCTGGCCGGCCGCCAACTGGCTCGAGCGCGAGGTCTGGGATCTCTTCGGGATTGCCTTCGACGGGCATCCCGATCCCCGCCGCCTGCTGATGCCGGAAGATTGGGAGGGCTATCCGCTGCGGAAGGATTACCCGGTGCAGATCCGGAAGACGCCCACCTGGGCCGAGCCGCTGCAGATGACCGAAGAGGAGTTTCGCGCGAACGTGATGAAAGATCGGCTGACGCGAGGTTGACGTGGCTGAGGTCCGGACGGAAACCATGACCGTCAACATGGGGCCGCAGCACCCCAGCACCCACGGCGTGCTGCGGCTCGTGCTGGAGCTCGACGGCGAGACCGTGCTGTCCGCTTCGCCCACGATCGGCTTCCTCCACACAGGCATCGAGAAGACCGCCGAACAGAAGAAATGGCAGCAGGTCATTCCGCTGGTCGAGCGGATGGATTACCTGAGCGCGCAGTCCAACTCGATGGCGTTGTGCCTCTCGGTCGAGACGCTGCTCGGTCTGGAGCTGCCCCAGCGCGTCAAGAACATTCGCGTACTCATCGCGGAGCTGCAGCGCATCAACAGCCATCTCGTCTGGCTGGGCACGCACGGCATGGAGGTCGGGGCCGTGTCGGTGATGCTGTACTGCTTCCGCGAGCGCGAGCTCCTCTTGAACATCAACGAGATGCTCGCCGGCTTCCGGATGTTCCCCAGCTACATGCGCGTGGGCGGTCTGCGGGAGGATCTCCCGCGCGGCTTTCACGACGCGGTGCGCGCATTCCTCGATCGGATGCCGCAGAAGCTCGACGAGTACGAGGACCTGCTGACCAGGAACGAGATTTATCTCGAGCGCACCCAGAATGTCGGCCGGATCTCGAAGGACGATGCGGTCGCGTGGGGGCTTGCCGGGCCGATTGCGCGCGCGGCCGGCGTCGAGTACGACGTCCGCAAGGACTTTCCGTACCTGGGCTACGAGACGTACGATTTCGCGGTGCCCACGCGCGCCGACGGCGACGTCTACTCTCGCTATCTCGTCCGCATGGCGGAGATGCGGGAGAGCTTGAAGATCTGCCGCCAGGCGCTCGACCGCACCTCGCCGACCGGCCCATTCGCCGTCAGCGATCCGCGCATCACGCCGCCTCCCAAGGACAAGGTCTACACGGAGATGGAGGCGCTCATCCAGCACTTCCTCATCTATTCACAAGGGTTCACCGTACCCGCGGGAGAGGTGTATGTCCCGGTCGAGGGACCGCGCGGCGAGCAGGGTTTCTACGTGGTCTCGGACGGCACGAACCGCCCGTGGCGGATCAAGTCGCGCGCACCGTCGCTCCTCGCGTGTCAGGCGCTCGAGCGCATGATCGTCGGCGGGCTCATTGCCGATGTCATCGCCGTGATCGGATCGATCGACGTGGTGATGGGGGACGTCGACCGGTGAGCTTTCATCCAAAGATGGCGTATGACGCCACCTTTCACAAGTCGGCGCGTCGTCTCGAAAAAGCCGGCCCTCCCTTTGCTTTCACGGCAGAGAACCGCGCGCGCCTTGACGAGATCATCAAGCGCTATCC
>DATKHR010000255.1:0-16462 GCA_035510155.1 Vicinamibacterales bacterium | reverse complement strand
ACACGTCTCCCTGAGCTAATGCACAGACCGAACCTGCGAAGAAGCGCCTGGTTCACGCTCCGCCATTTCGGAGGCCGTCCGAACCGTCGAATAGATCTTGCGCATGCTGTCACCCGACGGCGTGAGCGTAACCGTCGTGGTTCCAAGGATTAGCTCAATCGGCCAGGCGGCGGTTCAGGCGTGCAATGTTGATTCACAACAAAAGCCGCGCCAGGAGCTGTGGCCGACGATCGCGAAATGATGAACCCGCCGGAATGAAGGGTTGACTCCGCCGCTAGGCTTGACAACTTGCTCGGCGCGCAGAACAGCCCGGATCGATTGAAGAGAATTGGTGGAGGCGGCGGGAGTCGAACCCGCGTCCGAGAGTCTGCCGTCGCAGGCGTCTACATGCGTAGCCGCCCTTGAAGTTTCGCGTCCACCGTCGAAGAGCGACACAAACCGGTGAGCGCTAGCCCCGATCTGTCTCGCCGCCACGCGTCGGAGCAGCCCGTGGCGGCCAGCCGGCTTTTATGACATCCAGTCCCACCCCGCCGGCGGGGACGAGGTGGACGTCGCTGACTTAAGGGTTAGTTAAGCAGCGAGAGCGAGCTGCGTGTCCGCAGTTACGTTGTGTTCCACCGGATTTACGAGACGATGGTGCTCGGCATGCATCCCGCGAGTCTTTACCCCCGTCGAAGCCGTGTCGCCCCCTTTTAATTGAAGCCTGGAAGCCTCGAGGAGCCGCGCCCCGGGCGGAATGTCCTCGCGATCTACCACATGCATTCTAGAGTGCGCCCCTCGCGGGCGTCAAACGACTCTGCCCGTTGGAGTTGTCGGGCTATAATGCCGACAAAGCAGATCATGGGCGAAATCATGAGCTTTGACAATGATGTGAGGCGGGTCGTCGAGGCCGCCGTGCACGAGCTGACGGTCATGGCGGCCTTTGAGCGGAGCCGTGTGCATCAGGCGGGGGTCGAGGAAGGCCGGACCGGCGGCCTTGATGAGGGCCATGCCAAAGGCTTCGCCGAAGGGCGGACCAAAGGATTCGACGAGGGGCGCGCCGAGGCGCAGGAAGAGGCCGAGCGCGAATCGCAAGACGCCATAGCGGCCGCCCGCGCCGAAACCTCCGCCGAGCTGGCTGCGGGTGAACGATTGGTCAACGCGGTTCGTGCCATCGATCAGGCACGAACACTGGGTGAAGTGCTGGATAGCCTGGCGACGGGCGCCAAGCTCGAAATCGAGCGTGTTGCGCTCGTTACCATCCGTGGCGATCGCATTCGAGGTTGGCGGCTCGTTGGCTTTGATCCCGAGTCCACCGGTACGTCGCCCGGCGCGATGGACATCGCTGACATTGCTCTACGGGACGCCGGTGTGATTGCCGAAGCCGTGCGCACCCGGGCGATCGCCCTGGTCAAAACCAATCGGCAATCCCCTGAGGGCAATCAGGGCCCGCCAGCCTTCACACACGTGTCCCCGGGGCAAGAGTGTTTTGCGGCGCCGATCGCGTTGCTGGGGGAAGTCGTGGCCGTGCTGTACGCGGACACCGAGCTGGCCGCGACCGACGCGTCCAGTCCGCGCTCGCAAATGTGGCGCGAGCGGCTGGAAGTGCTGGCGCGCCACGCCTCCCGCTGTCTAGAGGCGTTGACGGCGATGAAAGCGGCGCGTGCAGCCACGGTTGCGACGGATGCTGCCGATCGCGTAGGTACGAGCCCGGTTTCCCTCGCGGGGTGACATGAACACAGCGCGGCTGGTCGCCATCACGCTCATTGCGACGCTGCTGATGCCGATGGCGCCTCGGGCCGGGCAGAGTCCACAGGATCCGAACCCGATCGTTCTGAAACCGACGATCCATCCGCGCCTGCCGGCCGATTCTTCTCAATACTGGCTCGCGCCCACGGCCGATGACAGACGCGTCGCGAAGACCGCGGTGATGACCGAGTTTGCCGGCGCGGTGAAGCTCGAAGTCGACACGAGCTTTGCAAAGGCTCTGCCGATTCTCTCCCAAAAAACGGTGCAGCAAGGCCGGCTCGGCGACTACGCCCTGTACTACCGAGGCCTCGCAGAACTGCGACTGGGCCGGCCGACTGATGCGAAGCGGACATTCGACTCTCTGGCGGCGAAGCCTCCGGTCGGGTACCTGGTCGAGGCGACCGCGCTGCGACAAGCCGAGTGCGACGAGGCGCTTGGTGACCAGAGAGGGGCCCTTGAGATCTACGAGCGGCTGTCCAAAACCAAAACCACAGCGCCTGACGACGTCCTGATGCGCGTCGGACGCGCCGCAAAGGCGATCGGCAACAGCGAGAAAGCCATCGTGGCCTTCTTCGGCGTCGTTTATGAGTTTCCGTTCAGCGATCTCGTGCCGCTCGCGACCGCGGAGCTCGATCATCTGCCGGTGCCGGCGCTTACACCAGGCAGCCAGCGCTACAAGCTCGAGCTCGGGCGCGGCGAGCGGGTGTTCGGCGCCAAGCGGTATTCCGCGGCGCAGCCGATCTTCGAATCGCTTCGCCCCCAGGCATCGCAGGACGATCGTGAGCTCATCGATCTACGCCTCGCGGAGTCCGACTATTTTCTGAAGCACGTTCGGGCGGCCCGCGACGGCGTCAAGCCGTATACCGAGAAGGCCTCGCGGCAGGGAGAGGCGCTGTTCTTCTATGCGATCGCCACCCGCGATCTGGGCGACTCCGCGGAATATATACGGACCGTTCGGCGCGTCGTGCAGGAGTTTCCAGAGCAGAGTTGGGCCGAGGAAGCGCTCAACAACCTCGCGACCTACTACCTGGTTCAGGACGAGGACGAACAGGCCGAGCAAACGTTCCGGGAGATGTACCAGAAGTTTCCAACGGGGCACTACGCCGAACGCGCGGCGTGGAAAGTCGGCTGGTCGGCTTACCGGAACGAACGCTATCGCGACACGCTCGCCGCGTTCGAATCTGCGTCGGCAAACTTCCCCCGCTCCGACTATCGACCCTCGTGGCTCTACTGGTCGGCTCGCGCGCACGAGGCACTCAAGGAGCAGGCAATTGCCGATGCCCGGTACCAACTCGTCGTCACGGACTACCTCAACACCTACTATGGCCGGCTCGCCGCCGGGCGTCTCGCCGATCGCGGCGTTCGCGCGAACGAGCCGCGAGCCGCCACCGATCCCGCGACAGCCACGTCAAATGATGGAGCCGCGCCGCCGGCGGGCCTTCCCCCGAATGAACCGGTCGTGCGCGCGTTGCTGGCGCTGAATCTGTACGATCAAGCATTGGACGAGCTGCGCTTCGCGCAGAAAACCTGGGGTGACTCCTCCGTGATCCAGGCGACGTTTGGCTTGATTTACAACCAACGAGGAGACCTGCGCGCCGGCATCAACGCCATGAAGCGCGCATATCCTCAGTACCTGACGGCGGGCGGCGAGCAGATACCCCCGCCGCTCCTTCGCGTCAGGTTTCCGGTCGGCTATTGGCCAGAGATTCAGAAGTACTCGACCGAGCACGGCCTCGACCCCTACATGATGGCGGCCCTCATTGCGCAGGAATCGAACTTCGTGGCTGACGTCCGATCCCGCGCCAACGCATACGGTCTGATGCAGCTACTGCCCTCGGCCGGCCGCCAGTATGCGAAGACCCTCAACCGAAGGTTTAGCGTCGCAATGCTCAAGTCGGCAGACACGAACCTCCGGATGGGGACGGCGTACTTCGCTGACCTGGTGAAGCAATTCGGCGCTGCCTATTACGCGCTCGCGAGCTACAACGCCGGCCCCAACCGCGTCGCGCGCTGGATCTCGGAGCGGCCCGGCGTCCCGCGCGAGGAGTTCATCGACGACATGCCGTTCCCCGAGACGCAGGATTATGTGAAGAAGATCCTCACTCAGGCCGAGGACTACCGCCGCCTGTACGGACCAGGCGCGGCTCGGGGAGACGATGACGCCGTCCAGCCCGCTGTCGCCGACGAGGCGGGGCAGGGCAGGCCGGCTCCGACGTCGAAAGCAAAGTCCACCCGCGCTACAAAGAAGACGTCGAAAGCCTAACGCACGCACCGAAATCGCCGCGGCGCGCGCGTTCATATTTCCTCCACAATCGTTCCCCACACTGATCCACAGCAACAGGAGGAGAGGCAATGCGTTCAGGTTGGTGGCTCGCGCTTGTAGCCGTCGTCGGGTTCATGTTGGTCGGGGTCGTTGCGTATGACGCCGGAGTGGCGCATGGGGCGGCGATGGCGGGCGCCGCGGCATCCGGCGCGCTTCCGCCGTACGCCTACGGTTGGGGCTTGTATCGTCCATGGGGATTTGGTTTTGGCTTCCCACTGTTCATTCTCTTGTTCTTCTGGCTGGTCATTGCCCGCGGATTTTTCTGGGGCAGGCCATGGCGTCGATCATGGTATGACTATCGCGGTGATCTCGACGAGTGGCACCGCCGCGCGCACGAGCGCATGCAGCCCGGCAGTGCTCCACGGGCGTAGTTCGGCGATTGCCCGGTGAGGCGCCGTGCGGCCGACTCGCGACGCCGCGCAGACGGTGCTCATCGTGGACGACGAGCCGCGGATTGCTCAGATCGCCGGCGACTATCTTCGGCACGCGGGGTTCGAGGTCCTGACCGCCGCGACCGGAACCAGCGGTCTCGAGCACGCGCGAACGCATCGGCCGGCGCTCGTCGTTCTTGATCTGCGCCTCCCTGATATGGACGGCATCCAGGTCGCGCGAGAGCTGCGCCGATCCTCGGATGTTCCGATCGTGATGCTGACGGCGCGCGCGGAGGAGTCGGACCGCATCATTGGGCTGGACGCCGGGGCGGATGATTACGTCGTCAAGCCGTTCAGTCCGCGCGAGCTCGTCGCCCGGGTGCGCGCCGTGCTGCGCAGGACGCGCGGCAAGACGCAGGACGTCCTCCGGATCGCTGATCTCACGATCGACACGGCACGCCTGACCGTCGAGCGTGGGCGCGAGCACTTCGAGCTGACCGCGAGTGAGTTCCAGCTCCTCGCGACGCTCGCTTCGCATCCCGGCCGGCTCTTTACGCGCGCTCAACTGCTCGATGCGATCCGCGGTTCGGACGCCGAGACGTTCGATCGAGCGATTGACGCCCACATCAAGAACATCCGCCGCAAGATCGAGCGCGATCCTCGGAATCCGCGCTACGTGCTGACGGTGTACGGCGTCGGCTACAAGGCTGCGGACGACGCCGTCGAGCCGTGGGGCGATGGGTGAGCCCGTCCGGCGTGGGAGCCTGCGAGTGATGACCTATCGTCCCCGCTATCGTCCACCGCCCTGGTGGCCTGAGGGCGAAGCCTGGCCACCCTCCGGCCCAGGGTCGGGGTGGCGCCGGCGGCGGGCGCGATTCTTGAGGCGCGTCGCGCTCTTCGTCAGCTTTGTGTGGGCGCTCAGCGTGATCGCCGCGGTGAGCGTGTGGTCGAGCGTCGCGCGCGGCGTGTCAGGCGATCGGTCGTGGACCTCGGTCGCCGCACCGATCGTCATCACAGTGATCGCCCTCGTCATTGCGGTCATGCGGCGTGTGGGGGCGCCGATTGGCGATCTCGTCGGCGCCGCGCACCGCGTCGCGGAAGGCGATTTCAGCGCACGCGTGCGGGAGCAGGGGCCACGGTCGGTGCGCGTGGTCGCGGCCGCATTCAACGACATGGCGGGTCGGCTCGCTCGCCAAGAGCAGCAGCGGCGGGAGCTGATGGCCGACATTGCGCACGAGCTGCGCACGCCGCTGAGCGTCGTGCAGGGCCGGATTGAAGGGCTCATCGATGGGGTGTACCCCCGCGAGATCTCTCAACTCGAGCCGCTGCTGGAGGAAACGCGCGTGCTGGCGCGGCTGGTCGAGGACTTGCGGACTCTGGCCAACGCCGAGAGCGGTGTGCTGACGCTCGATCGCGAGCCGACCGACATCGACATGCTCATGCGCGACGCCGCGTCAGCCGTTGGCGACGAAGCCGTTCAGCGGGGCGTCAACATCGCGTTTGAAGACGCACCGGTCGTGCCGGCGGTGAGCGTGGACCCTGTCAGAATGCGGCAAGTCCTCGTGAACCTCCTGGCGAATGCCGTTCGCCACAGCGGCGAGGAAGAATCGCAGGGTCGGCGACGACCACGAAATGTCGTGACCATGGGCGCGCGGGTCATCGGCGGGTCCCTCGTCATACGGGTTGCTGACACCGGACCAGGCATCTCGCCCGAAGAATTGCCGAAGATCTTCGATCGCTTTTACAAAGGACCGAAATCGTCCGGCTCGGGCCTGGGGTTGACCATTGCGCGGGGTCTCGCTCGTGCGCACGGCGGCGACATCCGCGCCGAGAGCCACGTCGGCGTCGGCACGACGATGACCGTGACTGTGCCGCTCGAAGGCAAAGGCTGACGGCTATATCAAGGGTCTCCCCGTAGGTATACTCTCTGATCATGTCCAAGCTGACGGGTTCGAAGAAGGCGACGCAGTTCACCGAATCGGTCATTCGTGAAATGACGCGTCTCAATGATCTGCACGGTGGCGTCAACCTGTCTCAGGGCTTTCCGGATTTCTCCGCGCCAGCCGCTATTAAAGACGCCGCGTGCGAAGCCATCCAGGCGGACATCAACCAGTACGCCGTCACCTGGGGCGCTCGCCCGCTTCGCGAAGCCGTCGCGCGTGAGTTCACCCGCCGTTACGGCGTGCCTGTCGTCCCCGACGAGCATGTCACCGTCTGCTGCGGCTCGACCGAAGCCATGATGTCCACGATGATGGCCATCATCGATCCGGGCGACGAGGTCGTCATCTTCGAGCCCTTTTACGAGAACTACGGTCCCGACGCGATTCTCTCGGGCGCGACCCCACGCTATGTGACGCTGTACGAGCCCGACCCGTCTGCGCGGCCGGGGTCGCCCAAGGCGACCTGGTGGTTCGATCACGACCAGCTGGCAGCCGCCTTCAATGACAAGACGAAAGCCATCATTATCAACTCGCCGAACAATCCGACCGGAAAGGTGTTCACGCGCGACGAGCTCGAGGCTATCGCTGCGCTCTGCCGAAAGTGGGACGCCATTGCCATCGCGGATGAGATTTACGAACACATCATCTACGACGGCCATCGGCACATTCCGATCGCGACCATCGAGGGCATGGCGGACCGGACGATTACACTGAACGGGTTGTCGAAGACCTACAGCGTCACCGGCTGGCGCGTGGGGTGGACGATCTCACCAGCGTCGTTGACCGGGGCGATCCGGAAGGTGCATGACTTCCTCACCGTGGGCGCTGCCGCGCCGCTGCAGGAAGCCGGTGCGCTGGCGCTCAGCCTGCCTGACGTCTACTATGCGAGGCTCGCGGCGGAGTACCAGCGGCGCCGCGACGTGTTGCTGGACATCCTCTCGCGCCATCATTTCATCGCATACAAGCCCGATGGCGCGTACTACATCATGACCGACATCAGCGCGTTCGGGTTTGCGGACGATGCCGAGTTCGCGCGGTACCTGGTTAAAGACATTGGCGTAGCCGCCGTGCCGGGAAGCAGCTTTTACAAGACGCCTGGAACAGGCCGGACCAAGGTCAGGTTCTGTTTCTGCAAGAAGGACGAGACGTTGGCCGAGGCCGACCGGCGGATGGAGCGCCTGGTTCCGGCAGGCGCGCCCATACACTGACGCTCAGTATCTGGCAACGAACCCGAAATAGATCCCTTTGAGCGTCACCGATCCCGTGTCCAGCTTGTCCAGCACTCCGACGTCGATCGAGCGGTACCCGCCTTGTACGCCCAAGTTCTTGATGAAGTTGAACGTCCCGTAAATGTCGATGTCGACGTAGTGGCCCGAGTAGCGGTCCTGAATGGTCGGCAACTGGAACACCGTCAACTCGCCGGTGATCGCGACACTCGGCACGATGTAGTAGCGGCCGATGCCCCCGATGGCGGGAATCGGCCCTTTCACCTGGGTGAATTCAGACGTGACAGGACTATTCAAGCTGACCTGGACGTCGGTGTATTTCAGATCGACGATGAATCCTGCAAAGCCGCTGCTCTTTCTGAGGAAGTCGAACTCGTATCCGAACCGGTACGTGTTCCATTGCAGCGAGGAGTTCACCGGCAGGCCAATGTCGTAATGTTGGCCGTTGAAGTTGATCGTTCGATTCAGCGTCGCGCTGCTCTCATAGTCGATCGGAATGTACTGAAAACGGATCTTGTGCCGTGGCGAGGGGCGGAAGGTCACCTGGAACTCTCTCAACTGCTGATCCTGGAGGCCGAGGTCGTTCTTTGCGTCGATCGTCGTGCCGATAATCCCCGCCAGTGCGCCGCTGCCTGAGCTGGCGATCGTGATATCAGCGCTGGGGCTCCACAAGCTGATGCCGCCCTCGATGTGGAAGTCTTCCCCCAAGGCGGACGGGCTGGCAGGCGGAGGGCTGGATTGCGCGCGTGCCGGTGTCGCGGCGGCCAATACGGTGAGAAGCAGCGCCGCGCGAATTCCTGCGTACAGGCGAATAGACAGAGTCGACATTTTCACTCCGGGGGTCCAGGCATTGACCCTGACTCGCCTGCTGGGATTCGGCGGGCGCAACGTGCTGGAAGGCGGCCGAAGAATACCACACAACATGTCATGGCATGTAACTCTCTGCAACAGCTTGTGATGCGGCGCTGATGATGCACGGTTTCATTGACACTCCTTTTACGGCATCGTAAGATCCGAGCGGTTTGTTCGGTTTTCCTTACACGCTCTCCACTACAGGTTGTTGTCGTTGAAGGGAGGAACCCTCATGTCGGTATCACGCCGCGGTTTCCTTCAAGGGTTGGGAGGCCGGAGCCGTTCGGCCGCTGAGTTCATGGCCGCGCGTGGTCACGAAGAGTACGTCGCGGAAGCCCTGCAGCAAGGTCGTCAGGGCACGCAGCGACCCTCAGTCCCACCCGGAGTCGAAGGTATCCGCATCAGCAGCAACGAGAACCCGCTCGGTCCCGGCAAGGCGGCGATCGATGCCATCCTCGGCAAGTTTCCCGAGGCGAATCGCTATCCGTTCAATAGCACGCCGCTCGACGCCGACCTCGAGATCCTCATTGCCAAGCAGAACGCAGCGAAGCGTGAGAACGTGACGCTTGGCTGCGGTTCTCAGGAGCTCCTGCGAAACGCCGTGCGTGTGTTCATGTCGCCGACCAAGCATCTCGTGGAGGCGTCTCCGACCTACGGCAATTGCTCGGGTCAGGCGCGGCAGCTCGGCTGGACCATCAAGACGGCGCCGGTCGCCGAAAGAACGCTGAAGACCGATCTGAGCGCGCTCCTGCCGCTCGTCAAGGGGGCAGGGCTCGTCTATCTTTGCAACCCGAACAACCCGACCGGCACGATTAACAGCTCGCAGCAGATCTCCGAGTTCGTCGCTGAGGTGCGTAAGACGTCGCCGGCGACGGCGGTGCTCATCGACGAGGCCTACTGCGACTACGTCACCGACAAGTCGTTCGCCTCGGCTATCCCGCTCGCCCTCGCGACGCCGAACGTCATCATCACGCGCACGTTCTCAAAGGCGTACGGGATGGCGGGTGTCCGCATCGGTTACGCACTCGGGTCGGCGGAGACGATCAGGAAGATGGCGCGGTATCGGATGCCGTACAACGTCAACACCTTCGGCGTGGCGGCGGCCATTGCGTCGCTGAAAGACCCGCAGCACATCAAAGAGGAAGTCGCCCGCAACACCGGTGTCCGTGACTTCACGACCAAGGTCTTCGCGGATCTCGGCTTCCAATCTACCGATTCGCAGACCAACTTCATCTTCACCGACATCGGCAAGACGATGACCGCTGCGGGATTCCGGGACGCGTGCGCCAAGCACGGTGTCATGGTGGGCCGTGACTTCCCGCCGCTCGAGAAGCAGTGGGCGCGCATCTCCATCGGCACGATGGATGAGATGCAGAAGGCCGCGGACGTGTTCAAGCAGGTGCTCCGGTCGACGTCGACCGCGGCGGGACTGTAGGAGGAGCTGAACCATGTCGCTGTCACGACGTAGATTCGTCCAGACCGTCGGTATTGGAGCTGGCGCGGCGCTCACGAGCAGCATCTGGGGCCGCGGCCGGGAAAATAGCCTCTGGTCAGCCTTCGAGCCCGATCTGCAGGCCGTGGAACGGGGCGTCATCTGCATTGCCAGCAACGAGAATCCGGTGGGACCGGGCAAAGTCGTCCTCGACTCGTTGAGGAGCCTGCTCGAGGGGGGCGCCAAGCCGGGTCGCTATTCGAACCAGAACGTCGAGCTGCAGGACGCCGTCGCCCGCAAGTTTGCCAAGCAGAACGTCAAGCGCGACAACATCCTGTTGAGCGAGGGGTCAACCGAGATCCTCCGCGCCGCAACGCAGACGTACACGTCGAAGACGAAGGCGCTCGTGGGCACGATTCCGACCTATGAAGAGTGCGCGGGCTACGCGGAGTTGATCGGAAACCCGGTGAAAGGCGTGAAGCTCAACTCCGAGTTCAAGATCGATCTCGACGCGATGCTGGCGACCGCAAAAGGCGCGGGTCTCGTGTTCTACTGCAACCCGAACAATCCGACGTCGACCTACGTGGGCGCCAAGGCCACGCGTGATTTCATCGCGAAGCTCAACTCGACCTCCCCCGAGACGACGATTCTGATCGACGAGGCGTACTTCGACTACGTCACTGACCCGGATCACGACACGCACGCTGCGATTGCCGTCGAGAACCCCCGGGTCATCGTGGCGCGCACGTTCTCGAAGGCGTACGGGATGGCGGGCCTGAGACAGGGATACGCGATCGCGCATCCGGAGACGATCAAGAAGATGCGCGAGTGGACGGCAGCCTCCGGCACGGGCTCGCTCAACGTCTTCGGCCTGGCCGCCGCAACGGCGACCCTCGCGCAGGATGCCGACGGCGGCTTCACGAAGAACGAGCGCGCCCGCAACAAGGCCGTCCGCGACTTCTCCATGAAATGGTTCGCCGACCGCGGGATGAAGCCGACCGACTGCCAGGCCAACTTCATGTTCGTCAACATCGGCGTGCCCGCGAAGGAGTTCCGCGAGGCGTGCCGCGCCAAGAACGTGCTCGTGGCGCGCGATTTCCCGCCGTTCGAGAAGACGATGGCGCGCATCTCGCTCGGCACGATGGAAGAAATGCAGAAAGCGGTGACAGTCTTCGGAGAAGTGCTGGGCAAGAAGTCAACGTCGGCGGCCGCCTAGTGGTCGCGGCGGGGAGCGTGCAAAGAGGAACGGGCGCCGGTCTGCGAGAAGCGGGCCGGCGCTTTGTGCGTTAGAGGCATACCGACACTCGGACCACAGAGGCACCAAGTCACAAAGAGACAGAGAACTCAAAGGCAGAAGAATATGCAGAAGACATTCAAACGGTGCGCGCCGGCCGTCGTGGCGCTCGCGCTCGGTGCGGTTTACATGACTGCTCGCCCGCAAGGGCAGGGAATGGGGTTGCCGAGCACGAAGAACGGCGACTGGGTCGCCTATACGTCGGATATCCGAGGGACGAAGTATTCACCGCTCGACCAGATCAACGCCTCGAACTTCAACAAGCTCGAGGTGGCGTGGCGCTTCAAGACCGACAACCTCGGGACGCGCCCGGAGTTCAAGCTCGAAGGCACGCCGCTGGCCGTCCACGGCGTTCTGTATACGACGGCAGGCACGCGGCGGTCCGTGATCGCGCTCGACGGGAAGACGGGGGAGCTCATCTGGTCGCACAGCTACCGCGAGGGGCAGCGCGCGGCGATTGCTCCACGCCAGCTGTCCGGCCGCGGCGTCGCGTACTGGACCGATGGCAAGAACGACGAGCGCGTCATCTATATGACGACTGGTTACCGGCTCATCGAGCTGAACGCGAAGAACGGGTCGATGATCCAGTCCTTTGGCGAGAGCGGCGTCGTCGACCTCAAGAAGGGCGCCGTTGTCGGCAAAGGCCAGCAGATCGATCTGGAGACCGGCGAAATCGGCATCCACTCGACGCCACTCGTTGTCAAAGACGTCGTGATCGTCGGGTCGTCGTTCAAAGAGGGCATGACCGTCAAGACCCATAACAACACGAAGGGACTGGTCCGGGCCTTCGACGTCAGGACCGGCAAGCTGCTCTGGACCTTCAACACGATTCCCCGACCGGGTGAGTTCGGCAACGACACGTGGGAAAACGAATCGTGGGCCATCAACGGCAATACCGGCGTGTGGACGCAGATGACGGCAGACGAAGAAGCAGGGCTCGTGTACCTGCCTGTCGAAGATCCTACGTCGGACTTCTACGGCGGGCACCGGCCAGGAAACAACCTGTTCGGCGACAGTCTCGTCTGCGTGGATGTGAAAACGGGCCAGCGAAGGTGGCATTTCCAGGTCGCGCACCATCCGATCTGGGACTACGACCTGTCGTCCGCGCCGATCCTGATGGACATTACCGTCAACGGCAAGCCGGTCAAAGCCGTCGCGTTGCCGAGCAAAGAAGCCTTCCTGTACGTCTTCGACCGCATCACCGGCCAGCCCGTCTGGCCGATCGAGGAGCGGCCGGTTCCGCAGTCGGACGTGCCGGGCGAGAAGACGTCGCCGACGCAGCCGTTCCCGACCAAGCCGCCGGCCTACGCGCGGCAATCGATCAGCCTCGACGATCTGATCGATTTCACGCCGGACCTCAATGCGGAGGCGAAGCGGATCGTGTCCCGGTACAAGCTGGGTCCGATGTTCCTGCCCGGCGTCGTGAGCAAGGTTGAAGGGCCGCTTGCGGCGCTGACCATCGGGACGACGGCCGGCGGGACGAACTGGCCCGGCGCGGGCGGGGATCCCGAGACCCACATCGTCTACGCGCAAGCCAGCAATCATTCAGTCGCGCCAATCGGTCTGGTCGAGCCGCCGCCCAACTTCTCCGATATCCGCTATGTGGCCGGCAGCGCAGGACAGCCGTTTGTCGAGCGCGAGGGACCGGGGTTCGGGAGCGCGGCGGATGCTCCGCAACGGCCGGGACGCGGCGGGGAAGGCGGTCGAGGGGCGGCACCGGCGGGTGCGGCGGCGGGGGCGGCGGGAGGAGCTCCGGCACGTGGAGCAGCTGCAGGCGGGGCGGCGCTGCCTCCAAGTCCGCCACAGGGAGGCGGGGGCGGCTTGACGGTCCAGGGTCTGCCTCTGCTCAAGCCGCCGTACGGGTTGCTGAACGCGATCGACCTCGACAAAGGCGAGATCAAGTGGCAGGTGCCGCACGGCGACACGCCGGACGCAGTGCGCAACAGCCCGCTGCTCAAGGGGATGAATATCCCGAAGACTGGTCTTCCAGGCAGCGTCGGCCTCTTCGTGACGAAGACGCTGGTGGTGCTCGGGGATCCATCTGTGACGACCACCCCCGATCATCCGCGTGGCGCCATGCTTCGCGCATATGACAAGCAGACGGGGAAGGAAGTCGGCGCCGTCTGGATGCCCGCGCCGCAGAGCGGGTCACCGATGACGTACAAGGGCGCCGATGGCCGGCAGTACATCGTGATTGCCATCAGCGGCGGGAACTATTCCGGCGAGTATCTGGCGTTCGCGCTGCCGGCAACCGAGATGCGGTCAACGACTCAGCAATAGAAACGTCATTCGTGACTCGGGACTCGGGAGTCGTCGTTCGGCTTAGAATTTCGCAAGAGGCTCCCTTGGATATTCGCTTGGAAGCCCAACTGAACGAATCACAAATCCCCAATCACGAATCACGTCCCTGAGAGGTGCCATGAAGGTTCATCTATTGACAGCGGCAATCATCCCCCTCGCGACCGCGCTGGCGTTGCAGTCGGCCGCGAGCGCGCAGCCGACCAAGTCAGTCTGGGACGGCGTCTACACCGAGGAGCAGGCGAATCGCGGCAGGCAAGGCTACGCGGACCAGTGCGCGTCGTGCCATGGGCCTGAATTGACCGGCGGCGAGATGGCCCCCGCACTCGCGGGCGGCGATTTCATGGCGGGTTGGGACGGGCTGACCGTCGGCGACCTGTTCGAGCGTATCCGCATTTCCATGCCGCAGAATGCGCCGGGCAGTCTGAGCGGTCAGCAGAACGCCGACATCCTGGCGTTCGTGCTGGCGTCGAACAAGTTTCCAAGCGGCTCGGCCGAGCTGGCGAAGGAAGCCATGATCCTCAAGACGATCAAGTTGGAGGCGAAGAAGAGCGGGCACTGATCGGGCACGGGCGCCGGTCAACTTGCCAGTCGGCGTCAACCTGAGAAATCAGCCGGGGGCTGAATGCGAGTGGGGGAGGTTAGCGTGCCTCCTCAACAGCCCCCGGTAGGCATCCCCCCTGCAACGCCTCATTCCCAGCTCCCGGATTGGCCCCCCAAAGCGATCTCCCATTGACCTGCCACACTCCGAGTCCTAGAATCTGACGTTTAATCCGTCTGTTACACGACTGTTGCGCAGGCTTTTACTTTCTTTAAGGGTTCCCTGATTTCTTACTCGTTGCTTTAGCTCGGATTTCATCGCGCCTCCTGAACGGCCTCTTTCTCGTCGACGGTCGCCACTTCTTCGGTGGAGGAGAGTATGAAGCGCGTAGCTGGGTCCATTCTGTGTTTTCTGCTCGTCTCTTTCGCGGCGCCTGCGGGCGCCCAGCAGTTCACCGGCGGGGTTCGCGGCGCCGTCCGGGATGCGCAGGGCGTCGTGCCTGCAGTGACGGTGACGCTGACGAACGAAGGCACGAACATTTCGCGCGAGACCGTCACCAACGAGGTGGGGCAGTACAACTTCCCCGCGGTGGCGCCCGGCACCTACACGCTGAGGGCCCAGATCACCGGCTACAAGAGGTACGAATCGAAAGGCCTCACCGTCGGCACGCAGACGTTCATTACCCTCGACATCATGCTCGATGTTGGCGCGATTGAGGAGGCGATCACCGTAACGGGCCAGTCACCGCTCATCGAGACCTCGACTGCGTCCACCGGCGCCGTGCTGGATCACCAGGCGCTCGAAACGCTGCCGGCGCCGGGCCGCAACGCGTTCCTCATCGGCCTCACGGTGCCGACCGTGATGCCGAACGGCGACCCGCAGTTCAACCGGCAGCAGGACCAGAGCAACGCGTCGCTGATTTCAATCGGCGGCGGAGGCATCCGCGCGAACAATTATCTAGTGGACGGCGTCCCGATCACCGAGTTGCGCGGACGCGCGGTGGCGAACCCGACGATCGAAGCACTCGAGGACGTCAAGGTCCAGGTGCACACGTACGACGCCGAGATGGGCCGGACCGGTGGCGGCGTTTTCAACGTGACGGCGCGCTCCGGCCTCAACAACTATCACGGCAGCGGCTTTTATCAAACGCGTCCGGTCTGGGGTCAGTCCCAGAACTACTTCAACGAGGTTGCCGGGCTGTCGAAGGACCAGACTGGTTTGTCCGACGCGTACTATCGCTTGTACGGCGGCGGCGTCGGCGGTCCCGTGGTGAAAGACCGAACGTTCTTCTGGTTCGCCACTGAAGGATACCGTTCGGGCACGACGCGCAACATCAACGAGATCTGGCCGACAGCCAATCAACGCAACGGCGACTTCTCGAACACGACGTCCGGCGGCATGCCTATCGTGTTGTACAACCCCTGGTGCCGCGGCGGCGTGGCCAACCAGCGGTGCCCGGCGACCGGCACCGGATCAATCGAGACGGGCGGCCTGTTCACCAACGCGATCATCCCGCTGACTCATCCTGCCGTCAGCGCGGTCGGACGCAACATCCTCAACCTCTGGCCGACCCAGACGATACAGGGTCCGATGAATCAGAACGCAGACGGCAACACCAATGCGAACGGCACGGCTTTCATCGTCGACAAGGCGGGGATGTACACGTTCAAGGGCGAGCACAAGTTCAGCGACAAATGGTCGCTGAGCGGATTCTATCTCTACAACAAGACCGACGAACCGGGCAGCACCATCATGAACCCCGACAAGCTGTTCATGGCAGACCAGGACCAGTGGTTCGGTCCGCTGCGCCGGCGGCCGCACGTGCTCGTGTTCAACAACACGAACGTCCTCAACGACTCCACGGTGATGACGCTGCGCTACGGGTGGACGACGTGGCAGGACTCGTGCGACAGCCAGCCCTTCTCACCCGGGCAGCAGTCGCTCGGTTTCAACTCGGCGTACGTCAACGCTCTTCCCTCGGTTGGCCAGACCACATTTCCGTCGCTGGCCTTCCAAACCGTGGAAAGCGTCGGGGGCTGGGGCCCCGGTCCCGTTCGCTGGAAGGGCCCGTACGCAATTAACGGCGCTGTGACCAAGTTGAAAGGCACCCACAGCTACAAGATGGGCGCCGATTTCAGGCGGCTCGGCGTGGAGCTTGCGACGGTAACCGCCACCGACAACTCGATTGCCGGAAATTTCAATTTCGACCCGCTCTTCACCAGCAAGAAAGGCGTCGCAAACAGCGGCAACGAAATTGCCAGCCTTCTGCTCGGATTGCCGTCGTCTGGAAAGGCGCCGTACAACGACGGTTCAGGCGAGTGGTACACGAAGTACTGGGGCGTGTACTTCCAGGATGACTGGCGCGTGAACCCGAAGTTCACGTTGAACTACGGCCTGCGCCTGGAGCACGAGGCCGGCTTGCGGGAAGTCAACAACCAACAGACCGTTGGATTCGAT
>DATKHR010000254.1:0-4392 GCA_035510155.1 Vicinamibacterales bacterium | reverse complement strand
GCAGGATGTCTCGCCGCCGTGTCGTATGGTGCTGAACACGCGCGACGTGAATGTAGTCGGCGCGGGCCATCTCGCTCGATCCTAGCTTACCCCCTTAACGCTGACTGCTTGAAGGCGTCGCCGTCCGGCGCGGGGCACTCGGAGGTTCAGCCGTCACGCACGAGAAGTTCGCCGCTTCGTCCGTGCTGCCGACTCCCTTCCATCGCGCCACGAGAGGGTACAGACACAGCGGGCGCGTGCGGTCGACCTTGCCGTTGGTGATGTGCGAGGCGATCAGCTTGTCGGGCGCGGCGCCTTTTTCGACCCACTGTTCCAGCGCAGCGAGCGTGTCGAACTGATTCGGGCCCGGTCCGCCGCCGCAGTGTCCCATGCCGGGCGCCGTGAAAAACCGGAAGAACTCCCGCGTCTTCTCGATGCCGCCCATCGTTTTCACGACGCCATCGTAGTACGCGGCGGTGTCTTGAGGCGGTACGACTGGATCGGCCCAGCCCGTGTACATGAGCAGCTTGCCGCCGTGCTTCTTGAACAGTGTGAGGTCCCGCTCGACGGCCTGCATGAAGGGGAGCTTTTGATCGGCGTACGCCAGATCGCGATCCCAATCGATTGTTCGCCAATCCCAGTTCGGATCGTGGAACAGGAAGTACCGAAAGAAGCCGACTCGCATCGGCTCGGCCGGATCCATGACGTACTGCCGCCAGCTCTGAATCGGGGAGTCGCCGAAGCCTTCGCTGCCACGAGGCCACCCGGCAAAGATCTGCTCACCGGTGTGCGGGCTCTTGACGCCATCGTAGACCTTCTTGACCGCGTCGACCTGGGCCTGTGTCAGGCACGTGGCGTCGTCACTTCCCGCGAGCCCGGAGCTGCCGTTCCTGCAGAGCAGCTTGACGGGGTCGAAATGGCAGCGCCGCGGGTCGTCGATGATGCCGTCCTTCAGTCCGTCATTGCCGTCGCATGCCTCGATCGCCGCCTTCGTGATCAGCGGCAGCTTTGCCGCCGGAAGAATCGGTTGGCCGTCCATGGTGTGTGTCGCCGTCCACGACCATAGGAACGCGAACGTCTGGCGGATGCGGTTGTTGGCCGGGTCGCCCGCAATGATGCCGTCGTAATCTTCCGGGAACCGCTGCGCTTCTGACAGCGCTTCATGACCGCCGCTCGAGCAGCCGTTGAAATACGAACGGTCGGGCAGCTTGCCGCCGTGATCGCGAACGATCACTTTGGCTGCGTCGGTCATCACGTGAATCGACCGCCACGCCCAGTCGATGATTCGCTCCGGATGGCCCTGCCCGAACTTCATGTCGTCTCCGGTATGGCCGGTATCTGTACTCGCCGTGGCGTATCCGCGCCGCAGCGCGGTCGCCATAGCGGCGTAGCTGATTGCGCCGGAGTATCCGCCGTTCCCTACGCCCTGGAACTTGCCGTTCCAGGCGTCGGAGGGAGGAATCCAGACTTCGAACCTGATGTCCGAGTCGCTCGTCGGCCGGGCAGTCGCCTCGATCCGACAGAAGGCCGGGACGGTCATCGGGCTCTGAGCGCCTGGAGGCGTGAACGCGCCGGCGGCCACCATCGATGCCGACTTGATCGTGATGTTGGGAATCGTCAATGCCGCAAGGTTGGCGCAGGGCGTGCCGACGGTGGTGACCATGCCGCTGGCCGTTCTCGCCGTGACGCGTGCGGTTCCCAGGACTTGCGCAGTGATTGGAATCACGCTGAGAGCGACACCGGCGAGCACGCGGCGGATCATGAGGTCCTCCGAGTCATGTTATGAGCACAAGTTTGCCTGCGATCTGACGCCCGGCCATCAACCGAAGCGCGTCAACGGCACGGTCGAGCGGGAACGTTGCGGAAATGTGGGGCTTGATCCGGCCGTCGGCGTACCAGCGTCCAAGCTGGCGCATGGCATCGCCGAAGCGTTCCGGCTCGCGCCGCGCGAACTCTCCCCAGTACACGCCGACGATCGAGCACCCCTTGAGCAGCGTCAGGTTCAACGGGATTTTCGGGATCTCTCCTGCGGCGAATCCGACGACGAGCAGGCGCCCGCGCCAAGCCATCGACCGGAGCGCTGGCTCCGTGTAAGGGCCGCCGACGGGATCGTACACGACATCGGCACCGCTGCCCTCAGTCAAGGCCTTGATCCGTTCGCGAAGATCTTCGGTCGCGTAGTTGATCGTGTCGTCGGCGCCGTGCGCACGGCAGACGGCGAGCTTCTCGCCGGTCGACGCGGCCGCAATGACGCGCGCGCCCAACGCTCTTCCAATTTCGATCGCAGCGAGACCCACGCCGCCTGCGGCGCCGAGGACGACGAGCGTCTCGCCTGACTTCAGAGCCCCACGATCGCGGAGCGCGTGATCGGAGGTTGCGTACGTCAGACCGAATGCCGCCGCCGTTGAAAAATCCATTCCGGCGGGCAGCGGCAGGAGCTTTCGGGCGTCGACCTTGACTTCCTCAGCGAACCCGCCGAAGGTCGTGAAGGCCATGACGGGGTCGCCGAGTTTGACACCATTCACGCCGTCGCCGACGCCTGTGACGATGCCGGCGACTTCGCTGCCCGGCGAGAAGGGCAGGGGCGGCTTGACCTGATACTTGTTCTGGATGATGAGGACGTCCGGAAAGTTCACGCCGGCCGCCTTGACCGCGACGACGGCTTCACCGGCGCCAGGCTTCAGCGCGGGCACCTCTTCGACGACCAACGACTCTGGCGGGCCGTAGGTCTTACAGAGAACCGCTTTCACGGGCGGAGTGTATCACTGACGCTCGCCGCTGCGGGCTCGCGCGCTGAGCCGGCGTGGCGCTGCAATGGCGCGATTGCACGCAGTTGCCAGCGCACTGGCGTGTCCTCAGCCGATGCAGGATTCGAGGCGATGTCGAGCACGGTGCGACGGCTCCATCACACGATCGCGCAGTATGTGTCCCTCGAGGAAGAGAGCTCGATCCGCCACGAGTATCTGGACGGCGAGATCTACGCATTGGCCGGCGGATCACCCGACCACGCGGCACTGGCTGCCATGGTCATTAGGCTGCTCGGCACGCGGCTGCCGCGAGAGTGTCGCGTGTTGACTCGACCGAAGACTACGATCGGGGCGAGAAAACCCGTCACTACAAGCAACTCTCGAGCGTGCGCGAGATTCTGATCGTCTCGCACCGCGAGCCACGCTTGACGCTCCATCGACGCGACGGCACCGAATGGCGCACGATTGACGTCCGTGCGCACGAAACGGTCGAGCTCGCCGGGATCGCGGTTCGTCTGCCGGTCGACGACGTTTACGAACAAGGACTCGAGGATCTCTCGCCTGCGTCTGTGTAATCCCGCAGACTGGCTCCGCAAGACAATTCTGATTGGTGGCAGGCGGTGGTCTATGATTCCCCGCCATGTCCGACATCATTCGCGAAACGGGACGGCGGCTGCGTAACTGGGGAAAGTGGGGCGCGGACGACGAGCGAGGGACCCTCAACTACATCGCGCCGTCTGATATCGTGAAGGCGGCGGGGCTGGTCAGGCGCGGCGCCGTGTTCTCGCTGGCCATTCCGTTCGACGCCAAAGGTCCACAGATCAACCAGCCTCGCCGATTCAATCCAATTCATCGAATGATGATCACCGGTCCGGACTGCACGACCGGAGCGATCAGGTTTCCCGGGAGCGTCGGCTTCAGCGACGACATGGTGATCATGCCGCTGCAATGCGCGACGCAGTGGGACGCGCTCAGCCACTGCTTCGAAGACGGCCGGATGTACAACGGTTACGATGCGAACGAGGTATCAAGCCGCGGCGCCAAGCGCAACGGCATCGAGAAGGTCGCGCGCGGCGTCGTGGCCCGCGGCGTGCTCGTCGACATGCCGCGCGCCAAAGGTCTCCCATGGCTGGAACCGGGCTACGCGATTACGGCCGGCGACCTCGACACGGCATTGGTCGCGCAAGGCGTCGCCGTGCGCCGTGGCGATGCCTTGCTGGTGCGCACCGGACATATGACGCTCTGCCGCGAGCGCGGGGGCTGGGGCGACTACGCGGGCGGCGATGCGCCTGGTCTGTCGTTTCACACCGCGGACTGGGTTCATCGCCACGAAATCGCCGCGGTCGCAACGGACACGTGGGGCATGGAAGTTCGCCCGAATGAATTTCCGGACACCTACCAACCGTTGCATCAGGTCTTCATCCCGAACATGGGCCTAACCATCGGGGAGATCTTCTTTCTCGACGAGTTGGCGGATGACTGCGCCTCGGATCGCGTCTACGAGTTTTTCTTCGTCGCCCCGCCGCTGCCATTCACCGGCGCTGTGGGATCGCCGATCAACCCGCTCGCCATCAAGTGACGGCAGCGGCCGGCGCCTTTTACGACGCCGGCTCTCCTGCGGTGACCGGAATGCACTGGCCGGAGATATTGCGCGCGAGGTCGCTGC
>DATKHR010000253.1:0-2550 GCA_035510155.1 Vicinamibacterales bacterium | reverse complement strand
GTCTTGGACGGTAATTCGGCCGTCGATGTCGAGGATCGTGACGCGCCCGACCGTTCGTTCAGAAATCGTCATGACACTCCGCGAAGCGATACAGCATCACGCTGAGACTTGAGGTCTCGAGCGCGACACACCTCGCCCATTCCTCCTGCGCCGATCAGCGGCAGGGATCAGCGAGATCGGTAAAATCACAGTTCCCACCTTACGCGGCCACTTCCCAATCTATCCAGGGCGCCGACCAATTTTGGACTCGCAACTCCGTCTCACTTCCGCTCTTTATAGACGGCCAGCCCGCGGCATTTCTCCTTCTTGCAAAGAAAAAACGCTGCGTCAGTCTAAAGCCTAGAGAGCGGAACGGAACTCCGGGTTGCCGAATTGGCCGCCCAACGCGATGAAAACGGCTGGACGAAGGCTGGCTGCACGACCGACGTGGAAGGCGTTTCTAAAGGTCAGCCTCGTAAACAATCCCATCCAGGTCTTTCCCGCCGCACTGGCAAGCTCGCGCTCTACGGGCGGGAGTACCTGGTCGCCGTAAGGCCCACGAGCCTGGGATTGCCATGTACACGTTGCATCACGCCGGCGAAATCGCCGCATCGATACCGTCGAGGAACTGCACTCGGTGGCCCGACGGTGAAGCCGGAAGAAGTGAAGCTCGCCAAGCAAGTCATCGCGACGTTCGAGGGACCGCTGGACTTGGCGAATTACAAGGACGAATACCGGGAAGGCTTGAAGCGCATCATCGAGGCGAAAATTGCCGGCGAGGGGATCGTTGCGCCAGCGGTCGAAGCGCCGGCAAGGGTCGTCAACTTGATGGACGCGTTGAAGAAGAGCCTCGACGCGGTCAGTACCAAGAAGAAAAAGCCGGCGAAGGCCACGGTCGGCCCGACCGGCAGCGAGGCGCAAACGCGCGTGATTCCGATCCGAAGCTCAGACGCAGCGGAAATTGTTTCGCCAACGCGGTAGGGTAGAGTGGTCGCGGATGAACCGGGAGATCAGCGCTCGTGCGGCCGACGAGGCAAGCGCGCCATTCGTCCAGGTTTCGACGCAGGATGGCCGCCCGGTGGTCGCTGGATTGCAGACGGCGTTCTTCGGACACCGGATTCCCCGGCCGGATCTGCCGACTGACGACGGCGTGTTCGCCGCCTGGCGGTGGCACGACGGCACCCTCGAAATCGAGAGCGACCGGTACGGGATGCGGCCGCTCTTCTACGCCACTCGAGGCCGTGACATCGTCTGCTCGCCCTCAATCACGGCGATTCTCTCCCGCGGCGTGCAGCCGGTTCTCGACGATGCGGCGATCGCGGTCTTTCTCCGGTTGAACTTCTTCATCGGCGACGACACGCCGTTCGCGGCGATACGCGCTGTTCCACCGGCGAGCCGTCTGACATGGAGCGAGGGAGTGCTCCGGTTCGAGTCGCAGCGTCCGGCCAACCCGCGGCCGGCGACGATCGGCCGCCGTGAAGCCGTCAGCGAGTTCGTGGACCGGTTTGCCGCCGCTGTGGGCAGGAGGCTGCCGTCGGGCGAAGCGGTCACGCTGCCGATCACCGGCGGCAAGGATTCGCGTCACATTCTGTTCGCGCTGTTGCGGCACGGCGTCCGCCCTTCCACGTGCCTCACCGTTCGCCACTACCCTCCCCGGTGCAACGACGACGAGAATCTGGCGCGCCTCATCACACGCGAGCTGCAGCTGCCGCTTCTGGTGATCGATCGAGAGACCCGCCGCCTCGCCGCCGAGCGGCGTAAGAATATCCTCACCGAGTTCTGCTCCGATGAACACGTCCAGTTCCTCCCGGTCCGCGATCACCTGCTCAGGCAGCCGGCCGTGGTGTACGACGGGATCGCCGGCGACACCTTGACACAGAGCTGGCCGATGCCCAGGGCGATGGCGGATGTGTTCGAGCGTCAGGACGTTGACGGAGCCATTCAGCAGCTGCTCCAGTACGAGGTCCACGGACTGGAGCAGGCCCTTGATAACCTGCTCACCGCGCCGGCGCGCCGGCGCTTCAGTTACGCGCTGGCAACCGAGAGGCTGAAGACCGAGGTCGTTCGTCACATGGGCGGCCCCAATGCGGGCAACGCCTTCGTCTTCTGGAACCGGACCCGGCGCGAGGTTGCGTGGGCGCCCTATGGTCTCCTCGGGTTTCTCCCGAAGGTGTTCGCGCCGTTTCTGGATCCGGACGTCTTTGATTTCCTGATGAGTCTGCCGGTGGCACTCGTCCTAGATCGACAGTTTCAGGTTGAGGCGCTGAGCCGAGCGTATCCCGCGTCCGTGACGGTTCCATTCGAGCTGCAGCATGACGACGCCGAGGACGCACGATATGCGCGATCCGTGGCGACCGACCTCGCACGGATGGTCGTGTTGAAGCCGTCGCCGTTCGTCAGACGCCGTTACGTCCTGCCTCGGGCGGCCGCGGCGTGGCTGAAGGGGCGCGTGGCCCCGGTCTGGTTCATGCCGCTGATCGTATGGCTGCAGCAGGTATCGGCGGTCTCGGACGGGCGCGATCCCATCTAGTCCTTCATCAGGCTGTCGTCCGCCGTCGCTGGTACCGGTGT
>DATKHR010000252.1:0-5421 GCA_035510155.1 Vicinamibacterales bacterium | reverse complement strand
GGCGGGCGCCTCAAGAAGAGCTCGATTGTGGAAACGTCTGACCGCGGAATCGACGTCCGGCCTTTTGGATGCAACCGCGGGTCTGATGTGCGTCGGACGTCGACGATCAGTTCGTCCGGGCGTACTTCAAGCGTTTGTCCTCTGATCACAGTCGAGTCTGGAAGATTCATCCTAATGTTCATGCCCTCTATCATGTTGGGCAGCTCGTCCCACCTGCTGCGAAGCTGGTTTGGAAGCGCTTGAAGGCTTTGCGTGGAGACCGTGAGCATTACAAAACTGATAAGGAGTGCGATGAAGCGACGCGTCATTACTGTCCTCCTTGACTTCTCTTCTAACAATGCGTCAAAGGCGGTCAAAGAGGCTCAACACGGCTCAGTGTTTGGAGCTAATGTGATCCGCGAATATTTCGGAGCTCGTCCTGTGCGAAAACTCCGCCTGCGGGTTCCGAAAATTCTGACCTAAATCCTTCCGGAAATTCTGGCCGCTCTGAGCTCGTCCCGTCCCAAGGGACACTCGCTGTGTCACACAGCGAGGGAAAGGATGATCGACATGCTCAAGCGGCACGCAATTCAGGTACTCCGAGCAGCCGGGCACGGACAAGGCGAGATCGCCAGACTCACCGACGTCTCGGTCCGAAGCATCCGGCGGGTCGAGGCTGAGCCGGACGTCTCGCACGTCGACGATGCCGGCGAGCGCGACCGGCGCCGGATTGGGCGGCCCTCCATTGCGGAGCCGTTTCGGCCGTGTGTCGTGGAGCTGCTCGCGCACGATCCCGCACTCTTATCCGTCGAGATCTTCCGACGCGCCAAATTGGCTGGCTATCTGGGTGGCAAAAGTGCGCTCTACGATCTGATCCAGGCGGTCCGGCCGAAGACGCCGCGCCCCGTGGTGCGCTTCGAGGGGCTCCCCGGCGAATTCTCGCAACACGATTTTGGCCAAGTCGACGTGCGCTTTCTGGACGGGACGACGAAGCGGATCCACTTCTTCGCCTCGCGGCTGAAGTACTCGCGCTGGGCGGAGGTCACGATCGTGCCTGACGAGCAGACGGAGACGCTGGTCCGCACGCTCGTGGATCACTTCACAGCCATCGGCGGCATTCCGCTCTTGGCGGTGTTCGATCGGCCGAAGACAGTGGCCTTGAAGTGGGGCAAGGACGGTCAGGTGACGGAGTGGAATCCGATCTTCGCGGGCGTCGCGCTCGATCTCAGCGTAGGGATCGAAATTTGTTGGCCCGCGCGTCCAGAACAGAAGGCCTATGCTTCACACTGCACCTCATGAGATGGATCCGACTGTGATCGGCGCTGGCGTTTCCAGCGCGTGATGCCTTTCCAGGTATAGCGCGCCGGTGCATCAGGGCCGGGCCGCTCGTACAGGTACTGATTCTTGTCGTTGTACGCGTGGGCTCGCAGCAGGCCGGCGAGTCGCCACTGTTTCGCGGTGGCCGTCGAGATTCCGAGCGCTTGCGACACTTCGTCGAGCGTGAGCAGGCCGCGGTCGCGGAGTCGTTCGTAGCGCGGTGTCAGATGGTAGTGCTCCCGCACCCGCGCCACCATCATGATGTCTACCGGCTTTCCGGCCTTGGACTGAAAGCCTCGCTCGTTGAGCACACGAGCGATCTCGACGTCCGTGTACTCATCCAGCAAACGATCGATCTCCGCCACGACTTCGGGGTTGGTCCGGCGGAGGGCCCAGGCCGGCGCCGGCCGTGGCACGGTCAGGGTTCGCGTGGCACCGCCGCGGAAACGGACGTGCATCACCAGCTCTTTCCCTTTGAGGAGCGTCACATCCTCGATGATCAGTCGCAGCATGCGTTTCCGCTCACGGACTGGCGTCGCCGGATCATGCCAAAGGCGTGGGACATCGTGTGCGAGTGCCAGGATGCGTTGGCGCTGTTCCTCCGTGAGGGCCGCGCAGTCGGCGTCGTGCTGCTGACGGTACCGGTCCTGGGCTTCGGTGAGCTGCCGTAATTTCTCATTCCAGTCGGCCTCGAGCGAATCGGCGACCAATCGGTTGTTGGGATCGACGCGCATGAAGCGCTGACGCGCGAGATCAGCGTCGTACTGTGCGCGTTCGATCGCCTTGCGTCGGAGCGCGTCACCTTCGTCCAGCCGCGCGTGGAGTTCCTGCTGGACGCCCAGACTCACCTCGAGCGCCAGAGGACTGACGGCATCGATCACCAGGGCGCCAATCGTGTCATCAATGGACGTGCCGGTGATGTGTTGGCAGAGCGCATGCCCGTGTTGAATGCCTTCGCGTTGACACATGTAGATCGGGAAGAGCGTGCCGTGGGCGTGCCGATAGCGCACGGTCATCCGTAGCCCGCACTTGCCACAGATCACCAGCCCCTGTAAGAGGGCCGGCCCTTCGCGGGGCGGACTCCGCCGGCGATCGTGCCCATGCACCGCGGCGTTCTCGCGGAGCATCGTCTGGTGCTCTTCGAATTGCTCCCAGCTGATGTACGCCGGATGTGCGTCATGCACGAGCGCGATCCACTCCTCCTGGGGGCGTTTGCGATACTTGCGATCCAGTTTGCGGTGGTGTGTCCGTCCGTACACAAAGGCCCCGGCGTAGCGCGGGTGATGGAGCACGAAGAGCGTGCGCGGATGATCGAGGGGGCCCCACACGACGTCACCTTTCCGTGGACCATGCCAGTACCGGCGCGGAAATGCCAAGCCTTCCTCGCGGAAGCGCTTCACCGTCGCGGTTGCCGAGCCGGTGCGACGAAAGGTCTCGAAAAACACGCGAATGGTCTGCTGGACCTGCTGGTCGGGATCCAGCACCACGCGGCCGGTGGCGTCATAGACGAAGCCGATCGGGATGCGACATTGCAGCTCGCCGCGACGGGCTTTGTTCAGCATGCCGCCGATCAGCCGCGCGCGCAGCACGTGGAGCTCGGCCTCTGACATCGTCCCTTTCAAGCCGAGGAGCAATCGATCATTGAAATGCGCGGGATCGTAGATGCCGTCTTCGTCGAGGATCAGGGTGTCGGACAGGGCACAAATTTCGAGCAACCGGTGCCAGTCCGTCGAATTGCGCGCCAAGCGCGAGACCTCAAGGCCCATGACGATTCCGGCCCGGCCCATGCCGACTTCGGTGACCAAGGTCTGGAAGCCGGCGCGATCGATGGCGGATGCGCCGGACAAGCCCTGATCGCGGTCGACGACGATGATCTGATCGTGCGTCCAGCCGAGCGCGATGGCGCGCTGTTGGAGGGCATACTGACGTTGCGTGCTTTCGGTGTGCTCCAAGACCTGCCGGAGCGACGATTGTCGGATGTAGAGATAGGCGTGACGTTTCAGGTGGCGCGCCTGCACCTTGCTGTGGGCATCAGTGGTCATGGATGCGCCTCCATACGGGTGGTCGTCAGGACCATCGTGACCAGTAATCGAGCCACGTCCCCACGCAGGCCTGCTGGCAGCGCCTGCACGGTCTCCTGCGGGCGCCGTTCACCTGTTGTCGGCGCCGCACACGTCGACCAGGCCCGGATCCAAGCCGCCATGCCTCGCCGCATCAAGAGCGCCAGGCCCAAGTCGCGATCGCCACGCGTGCCCTCGAGCACCGCACGGCGCAAGGTTTCGTAATCGACCGCGGCGCTGTTCGGCACGACCGAGGCTGGCTCCCGGCCCCCTACGCCCGCCGTTTTTTTTCCTGTCGCATCAGCGCCCGCTCGATGCTTCGCGGATGCACGGTCGTCGTGAAGCGCTCCGCGACACGGCGAGCCAGCTCCGCGGGCCGCACGGAGGGCTCGCGTTTCCGCGCATCCTCGAGAAAGGCGACGATCTCGGCCGTCAGCTTGTGGCCCCCGTGCGGCCCGCGCTTCTTCGGCAGCAGCCCGGCCAGGCCCCGCTGTTGGAACGCGTACTGCGCTTGGTAGAACGATGGGCGTGAGAAGTGAAACGCTGCAGCCGTCGGCCCGATCGGCTGCGCCTCGACCCCGACGCGCCGGATCATTTCGTATTTGACCTGGACAACATCGCGGGGATCGAAAAACTCGTGCGTGGCAAACACCGGGTCGGTCACCCGGTCGGCGTGCCGATACAGCGTCGCCTCGGCGCGTAAGGTCTCGAGCTTGGGATCGCGAGCGGGCGGGCGGGGTCGTGCGGGCATGCTGTGTAAAGTAAATTACGACACTATATCTCGTGGTGTCAAGGCCCAATCGCCACAAGACGGCTGATCCATCCGCACAAACACTGACGTTGCGAACCGTCCAGCCTGCCGTCACGTTCCCTGCTTGGTGACGCATCTCGGCATATTTATCCTTACATGCGCGGCAGAATTCACTTAACACTCCATCTCCCAGATGCCACACCAGGCTCATCGCTCCACCTCGGCAATCAACGCGGCGAGTCGAAGCAGGTCTGACACGCGACCATACGCGCGCCCGGCGGCCATCGTGACGAACGGATCGGGTTCAGCCACATCCGTCCACGTGCTCGGCAGCGCGGCCAGGGTGCCCGCGTCGTCGTAGTAGAAGACTCGGTATTCACCCCATGTCTGCCGAACCGCGACCAGCTCGAATGTCCGGTCGGTCAGCGGATGAAAGGGATGGGTAACCCGAAAGATTTGCCGCGGAGGAGCCTCATCGACCGCAGTTGACGGTTTTGGCCAAACGTTAAGTCGAACAGTAGTTCGAGCGGCGTAGCGGCGCGGTGCGCCTCATGCGGATCGCGTCCCGCCATTCGCCGAGACTCATGGTGGATGCGGGAGCCCATCGTCCTAGTACCGAAAGACCTGTCCGTATCGAGGCGCGACGAAAGCCGTCTCGTCGACGCCGTGGGTTCGTCGGGCGGCGATGAGATCGTTTACCGGCGCCTCGTAGCTCTCACCCGCGCTGTCGATCAGCCCGAAATGAATGCCTATCGAATTCTGGCTGTGAAGATCGAGGTGCGCCCGCACGGCCTCGTCAGGGTTCATGTGCATCCGGTACATGAACCAGCGCGGCTCATACGCGCCGATAGGCAGCAGAGCGATCCGAGGGGCACCGTACTTCTCGTAGATGGCGCGGAAATGCGGCCCATATGCGGTGTCTCCCGCGAAATAGACCTTTCCATCCGGCGCGTCGAGCAGAAACGAACCCCAGAGGGCCTGGTCGGTGTCCCAGATTGATCGGCGTGACGTGTGGACCGCCTCGAGAAAGTACACGTGCGCATCCTTTACCTTCACCGACTCGCCCCAATCGAGTTCCGTGTACGCCGGAATGCCTGCGCTCTTGAGCAGTGGTCCGACGCCGTGACCCGCCACGACCAGCGGCGGCGCGGCCCGCTGGCGGTCGAGCAAGGTGCGAAGCGACCTGAGGTCCAGATGGTCGTAGTGATTGTGGCTGACGAGAATGACGTCGATGCGCGGAAGGCTGTCGATGATCAGGGCCGGATTCGTCACGGTCTTCGGCCCGAACACAGGCGGGCCGATGGAATCGAACAG
>DATKHR010000251.1:0-22909 GCA_035510155.1 Vicinamibacterales bacterium | reverse complement strand
AAGTACTGCCTTGCCTGTCCTCGTCCGCCTGGTTGACCGGATCCGGGAGCGCGAGTCGGCCGAGGCGCCGAACCAACGCGCCGCGTGGACCGCCGCGCGCGCCTTGGCGCACCTGGTGCTGGCCCGCCGCGGCAGCCGCGTCGCCCTTTACGACCTCCGCGAATCGCTCGAACAGGCGAGCGACCCTTTGCCAGTCGACGCGCTGGCGGCGCTGTCGCTTATCGGCGACTCCTCCTGCCTCGAGCCGATCGCATCGTCTTATGCGCGATCGACCGACGCGTGGTGGAAGGATCACCTCACCGACGTGTTCCGGGCGATCGTTGAGCGTGAACGCCTGACGAAACGGCACGCGAAGATCAAGCGAATTGAAAAGAGGTGGAAGCCGGCGCTTGGCGCGCTTTGGGCTGGCGAAACGAGGCACGGCATCGGGAAGGCGCGTTGAGCGCTTCGCCCGTCCCGCCCTTCCTGCCCTTCCGGCCCGTTTTCAATATGCCTTCGCGAACCACGCCTCGTACCTGGCGGGGTTGTCGCATCGCACACAGTCCCCTGTCGGCGCGGTCTTGCCCGTTATGCCCTCCAGGGGCATATTGCGAAGCGTCGCCTGCGTGTCGGCCTTGATCTGCGCCTCGCACTCGGCGGACCCGCACCACGCCGCGATCACGAATCCCGGCCGCCCTTCCATTGCCGCCTTGAACGCGTCGTAGGAGGCAACCCGCTGCGTGCGCTCATCGCGATACGCGCGGGCGCGCTCAAACAGGTCCCGCTGTATTCTGTCTAGAAGCTCCGTGATCGGCGTGGGTAGACCGTTCATGGACAGGTCCTGCTTGGCACCTGTATCGCGCCGCGCGACCCGGACGGTCGATTTCTCGATGTCCTTCGGACCGATCTCGAGACGAAGCGGTACGCCGCGCAACTCCCATTCGGCGAATTTCCAGCCCGGCCGCTCGTCACGCTCATCCAGCGTCACGCGGATGCCGGCACCCGCGAGCTGCTGCCGAATCTCCCGTGCCTTGGGCAGCACCGTCTCGCGCCAATCGTCCCGGCCGATCGGAACGATGACGACCTGGTAGGGAGCGACGCGAGGCGGCAGCACCAGGCCGCTGTCGTCGCCGTGGGTCATGATGACGCCGCCCACCAGCCGCGTCGACACGCCCCAGGACGTGCCCCACACGTGCTGGACGCTCTTGTCCCGTCCCTGGAACGTGATGTCGAACGCTTTGGCAAAATTCTGACCGAGGTTATGCGACGTGCCCGCCTGCAGCGCGCGGCCGTCGCCCATCAGCGCCTCAATCGAATAGGTTCGCAGCGCGCCCGCGAACTTCTCGCTCTCGCTCTTCTGCCCCTTCACGACGGGCATGCCAAGGACGTCCTCGGCCACGCGGGCATAGATGTCCAGAATCATGAGCGCCTCGGCCTCGGCTTCATCGTGGGTTTCGTGGGCCGTGTGGCCTTCCTGCCAGAGGAACTCGGTCGTCCTCAGGAAGGGGCGCGTGACCTTCTCCCACCGCACGACATTGGCCCACTGGTTGATCAAGACGGGCAGATCGCGCCACGACTGGATCCACTTCGAATACATGGAGCCGATGATCGCTTCCGACGTCGGACGCACGACGAGCGGTTCTTCGAGCTCTTCGCCGCCGGCACGGGTCACGTACGCCACTTGCGGCGCGAACCCCTCGACGTGCTCCGCCTCTTTGTGCAGAAAGCTCTCCGGAATGAACAGCGGAAAGTAGGCGTTGACGTGCCCCGCGCGCTTGAATTCGCTATCGAAGGCCTGCTGGATCTGCTCCCAGATCGCGTAACCATAGGGGCGGATGACCATGCACCCTTTGACCGGCGAATAATCCGCAAGCTCCGCACGCCGCACGACGTCGAGATACCACTGTGAGAAGTCGTGCGAGCGCGGCGTGATCTCGGTGACGAATGTGGTCTTCGCGGCCTTGACCGTGTCAGAGGATCTGTCGTGTTGCGCCATGTTTGTGGGTGTGTTCCCAGGTCGCCTGGTCGACGACGTGGACCCTCCAGTGTATATCGTCGCGTTCCGGAAAGTCTGCCCGGCAATGTCCGCCGCGGCTCTCCTCGCGCCGAAGCGCCGAGCGTGCGATGAGCCGCGCGACCGTCACCAGATTCCGGTGTCGCCAGCCGTCGGCTGGGGGCGCGGCGGCGGCGGCCGCCGCCGCGACGTCGAGGCGCGCGACCGCTTGTTCAAGATCGGCCCGGATCCGGAACAGGCCGACAGATCGCCACATCAAATCGCGAACCTCGTTGCTCGTCAACGCTGATGGCAGATGGCTGATGGCAGGCGGCTGACGGTGAGCCACAAGCCATGCGCTATCTGCCATGACCCTGTCTTTCTTCAGAGGCGCCGCTCGCGGCGGTTCCGTCATGGCTCGCGCAGCCCGCGCCCCGAACACGAGCCCCTCGAGCAGTGAGTTGCTCGCGAGCCGGTTCGCGCCGTGGACCCCTGTGCACGCCACCTCGCCCGCCGCGTAAAGGCCCAGGAGCGAGGTTCGTCCCCATTCGTCGGTGTCGACGCCCCCCATGATGTAATGCGCGGCGGGGCCCACAGGGACGGGATCGCTCGCAAGATCCAGCCCGACTTGTCGGCACATTTCCGCAATCGTGGGAAACCGGCGCCGGACGAAGGCCGGATCGAGGTGCGCCAGCGTCAGGAACACGGGCCCGCCGGTCCGCTCGGACTCGCGCGCGATGCCGCGCGCCACGACATCCCTCGGCGCGAGATCGCCGTCAGGGTGGACGTCGCGCATGAACGGCTGGCCGTGAACGTTGACGAGACGGGCGCCTTCGCCCCTGAGCGCTTCCGACATCAGAAAGCGTGGCGCGCCGCTCAGGTTGAGCGCGGTCGGATGGAACTGAACGAACTCCAGATCGGCCACGCGGGCGCCGGCCTGATATGCCAGCGCCACGCCGTCCCCGGTGGCAACTGCCGGATTGGTCGTCTCCCGAAACACCTGTCCGGCGCCACCCGTCGCCAGCAAGGTGGCCTCGGCGCGCACTTTCTGCCGCCTGCCGTCCACATCGCAGTACACGGCGCCGCGCACGCAGCCGCCATCGCCCTCCCGCGCGAATCGCTCGACCGCGAGCTCCGTCACGAGCGCGTGCTCGATCGTCGTGACGGACGCCAGCGTCCGGACCTTCTCCCACAGCACGCGTCCGATCTCCCGCCCTGTCGCGTCTCCGGCGTGAAGCACGCGGCGCACGGAATGCGCCGCCTCTCGCCCGAGCACGAGACGCCCATCGGCATCGCGCTCGAATCGAGCGCCCCACGCGATCAGGTCGCCGACGCCCGCAGGTCCGTTCTCGACCAGCACGCGCACGGCATCCGCGTCACAGAGCCCGTCGCCCGCGCGAATCGTGTCCTCGGCGTGCAGCGTCGGACTGTCATCGTCTCCAACCGCGGCAGCAATGCCGCCTTGCGCGACCCCCGTGTTGCTGTCGGTCGGTTCCGCTTTGGTGAGCACGAGCACGCGTCCGCTTGGCGCGAGCGCGATGGCGGCGCGCAGTCCGGCAATGCCGCCGCCTACTATGAGAAAGTCGACGACGTCGGGCGAGGTGAAGGCGTCGACCGAGCGGGAGGAGCGCACCCGAGTGTTATCCTACCATCCGCAAACGGGATGCCCCCTTCGGACCCGATCCGCATCGACGTCGTCACGCCGACGCGCGCTTACCCGGTGACGATCGCTGACGGCGCGATCGATCGGCTCGGTCGATCGCTCGACGACCTCCGGCTGCCGGAACGGCGATTCGTGGTCTCGAGCCCCCTCGTGTGGCGACTGCACGGACGCCAGATCGCGCGGGCCATCGAGGCGCAGGAACCGATCCTCGTGCCAGACGGCGAGCGCTTCAAGCTCCTGGCGACGGTGACGCGCATCTACGACGCGCTCGTCCGGCTCAACGCCGACCGCGCGACGACCCTGATTACATTTGGCGGCGGTGTCATCGGCGACATGGCCGGCTTTGCCGCCGCGACGTACCTACGCGGCATTTCAGTCGTCCACGTGCCAACGACGCTGCTCGCGCAGGTCGACAGCGCGATCGGTGGCAAGGTCGGGGTCAATCATCCCCAGGGCAAAAACCTCATCGGCGCGTTCTATCAGCCGCACGCCGTCGTGGTCGACCCGAGGGTGCTCGGCACGTTGCCGCGCCGGGAATTCCGCGCCGGTTTGTACGAGGTGATCAAGTACGGCATGATCTCGAGCGCGGCCTTGTTCGACAGAATTGCGAGGGACCGCAAAGCCATTTTCGCGCGTACACCCGAGGCGACGACGCCTGTGATCGCGGAGTCGTGCCGCATCAAAGCGAGCGTCATCGCCGCCGACGAGCGAGAGTCGGGGCCGCGCCGCGTCCTGAATTTCGGCCACACCGCCGGCCACGCGCTCGAGACCGTGACCAAATACCGGCGGTTTCGCCACGGCGAAGCGGTCGCCTACGGCATGCTCGTCGCCGCGGAGCTCGGCACGGCGCGAGGGGCGCTTGCCGACCGGGACCGCCAGGCGCTCGCGGATGTGATCGCGAGCCTTGGCCCTCTTCCGCCGATCGCGGACATCTCGGCAAGCCAGGTGCTCGACGCGATGCAGCACGACAAGAAAATGGTGGCCGGCCGCCTGTACTACGTGTTGCCCATCGCCATCGGCGCCACGACGATCGTCGACGACGTGAGCGAGAAGGAGATGCGCACCACGTTGAAGCGCGTCGGGTTCGCGAATTGAAACGCGGACCGGGCCCGACTCAGCTTTCGATGCCGTGTTCCCTCAGCTTCACGACGAGCGCCTTAAAGCTGATTTGCAGCAGCTCCGCGGCCCGACCGGGATTGCCCCCTTCCTTGAGCGCCTGCTCGAGCTTGCGCCGCTCCACCTCCGCAACCGTCCGCCGCGTCGCGTCCGCAAGGGTCCCGCTCAAGTCGATCTTCGACCATGGGCTCGCGTCGGCTTCGGTCAACGTCGGCGCCGGCGCGCCCCGAAACGACAGGTGCAGGTGATGGGGGTGAATGGTCTCCCCCTCGGCGAGAATGACGGCCCGCTCAATGCAGTTCTGGAGCTCGCGAACGTTGCCCGGCCAGGGGTAGGCACGCATCTCCTGCTCGGCCGCCAGCGACAGCGCGAGCGCTTTCTTGTTCAAGTCTCGACAGTATTTCTCGATGAAGTAGCGCGCGAGCTTGGGGATGTCCTCCGACCGGTCGCGCAGCGGCGGAATCGTGATTGGAAACACGGACAGCCGGAAATAGAGATCCTCTCGGTACTGCCGCGCGGCCACGGCCGCCTTCAGGTTCCGGTTCGTCGCCGCGACGACGCGCACGTCGACCTGGATCGGCGACGTGCCGCCGACGCGCTCGAACCGCTTCTCTTCGAGCGCCCGAAGAATCTTCGCCTGGAGCAGCAGCGGGAGATCGCCAATCTCATCGAGGAAGAGCGTCCCTCGATGAGCCAGCTCGAATTTGCCCGGCTTCCGGGCCGACGCACCGGTGAAGGCACCCTTCTCATGTCCGAAGAGCTCGGTCTCGAGCAGCGTCTCCGGAATCGCCGCGCAATTGATCGCCACGAACGGCCCGTCCGCACGCGGGCTGAGTGCATGCAGCGCGCGGGCGAAGAGCTCCTTGCCGGTCCCGCTTTCCCCTTCGAGCAGGACGGTCGTGTCGGTCGCCGCGGCGCGGTGCAGGGCCAGCGTCACCTGCTTCAGCTTCGCATCGTCGCCGACGATCTGCGGCGCGCCCCGGCGTTGCGCGAGCTCCTCCTTGAGCAGGATGTTCTCCGTCGCCAGGCGCCGCTGCGCGAGTGCGCGCTCGACGAGCAACAGCAGATGATCCGGGTCGACCGGCTTCGCCAGGAAATCGAGCGCGCCTTCCTTCATCGCGGCGACCGCATCCTGGATACTGCCGAATGCGGTCATGACGATGACGGGCAGCTCGGGATCGAGCTCCTTCGATGCGCGCAACACCCCCAGACCGTCGCCGTCGGGTAAGCGGAGATCGGACAGGACGACGTCAGGCGGGGTCGAGCGGAGGGCCTGCGCAGCTTCTGCCTGGTCGCGCGCCTCGATGACCGCATGGCCCTGGGCTTCCAGCGCGTGACGCAGCATCGCTCGCAGAGAGTCTTTGTCCTCGACGAGCAGGATCGGACGCGTGGCTGACGTCCGCGAGGTCACGACGTGAGGGCGCAAAGGGATGATCGGGAGCTCGGCATCGGTGTCAGGCGGGTTATCGGCTCCAAGTCGATCCTAGGTGAGCCCCTGCCGGCGGGTCAATCCACGATCGGCAGCGTGATCTGCAAGCTGGCCCCGCCTGACGGCGACACCCCTGCCGCGACCCGTCCGTTGTGAAACACGATGATCTTCTGCACGAGCGCCAGGCCCATGCCTGTCCCACTCCGCTTGGAGGTGAAGAACGGGCGGAACACACGCTCTCTGAGCGCCAAGGGGATCCCCGGGCCGTTGTCGTTGACGGCAATCCGCGACGTCTTTTGAACGCTGTCGACCTCCGACTGAATGATGATCCCGGGCGCGACGGCTGCCGCAATGCAGGCTTCGAGCGCGTTCCGCAGCAGATTGCTGAACGCCTGACGGAGCAGGACTTCGTCACCCTCGATGACGGGAAACTCGCCGCGAACCATCACGTCGCCGCCGAGCAGGCGAGCGTCCGCGCGGACCTCCTCCGCCGCGCGCTCGCAGATACCGCCGAGCTCGACCCTCGAAAGCGCGAGCTCGGCCGGCCTCGCGAAGGAAAGAAAGTTGGTGACGACCTGGCTGAGCGAGTCCGCTTCCGCTCGAATTCCCTGCACGTAGGGTCGATACGATTCCGGCAGCGCGGACAGATCGAGCAGCTTGCTGTAGCCGTGGATGGTCGCGAGGCCATTCCGGAATTCGTGCGCGATGCCGGCCGTCAGCTCTCCGACGGCCGCCAGGCTGTCCTTCAGCCGGAGCTGCTCTTCGAGATCTTTGACGGCTGTCAGATCCGTAAAGAGACAGATGGCTCCGTGGATCGCACCCTCGGCGTCGGAGAGCGGCGATACACTGACGCCGAGGTGCGACACGCCGTGCCGAGGCTCCGGCAGAGAGACGGTGCGCCTCACGATGGCTGTTCCCGTCTCGAGGCATTCGCTGACAACGCCCGAGAGCGACAGATCGCGGAGCGCCCGCTTGACGTCGGCGATGGTGGCGTATTCGGAGACCCCAATCATCCGGTGCCCGGCAGGGTTGAGAATGCGCACCTCGCCCTTGAGTCCCGCGACCAGCAGGCCGGACGTCAGGCTGGTGATGATTTCCTCGCTCAGACGCTCGGACGCTTCAGCGCGCGCCGCGGTAGCGCGCTCCTGCGCCTTCAACTTGGCCACGGCTTCCTGAAGCGCCGCCGACATCAACGCAGCTTCCGTGCCGCTCGAGCGCGACGAGCGCCGCGTGGCCCGTACGGCGGCGGCCAGCCTGAGTATGGCCAGCGTCATCACTGCCAGCAGGCAGCCGACAAGCAGCGTCAGCCCCAGCAGAACTGAGGCGCCGGGCGTCAAGGCGGCCACGGTCATGGCTTGCAACGGAGGTGTGTCATGGCAGATGGCTGTAGTAGTCCGACGCAATCGCTTCGATCTGTTCGCGCATCGCGTGTCGCGCGGCTTCACGCTGCAAGTCCGTGAGACCGACCCGCGCGCCATCCGGCCGTCCCGGCAGCTCGAACGCGTATTCGCGGCCGTTTGTCGCGTCGGCGATGTAGAGCCTCGTGCCGTTGGCGCTCAACACGCCGTACACGGCGCCGTAACTGGAGGCAACCAGGAATGTCTCCAGCTTGCGGTCGGTGAGCGCTCCAGCCGACCGCGCAAACAGCGGTGCGCCATATTGGGGCTCGCGCGCGACGGGTTCATCACCTGCGAGCAGGTACAGCGTCGGCGTGATGTCCATGGTGAAGCTCACGCGATCGGTGTCGGCCTTGAACTCCGACGCCAGGCGGGCCGGCAGGTGAACAATGAGCGGGATGCTGAGCACTTCGGGAAACACAGTAAAGCCATGCCCCCAGCGCAAGCCTTCGCCGAGCGAATCACCGTGATCGGCCGTGACGATGACGATGCTGTCGTCGTAGAGGCCCTCGCGACGGAGAAACGCGATGAACCGGCCGAAGCAGGCGTCAATCTTGTGGACCCTCGCGGCATACGGGGCGAAAAAGCCAGGATACGACTCGCCGGCGGGTGCCTTCGCCGACCACACGTTGCCGATGTGGAGGTCCAGCGGCCGCGTGTGCGCGAAAATCGGCCGCGCAGGCGGCTCCGATTCCAGCTTCCCTTCGAGCTCCCACATTGTGCGGCAGAAGGTGTGCTGCATCTCGGGCACTCCGCGATCGAGATCGACCGAATCCTGGGCGCGTGGGAACAGCTCGTCAGTGATGTGGTCGGAGGTGACGAAGCGCTGATAGTCGTGCGCATCCAACAGCTTTGCCAGCGCGTTCATCGGGGCGAACGGTGTCACGTACTCCTTGTGTGGGATCATGCCGCCGGCCCAGATGGCGGGCACGGAAAGCGCGGTCCCTCCGTATCGCGAGAACGCGCGCGTGAACACCACGTTCTCGCGCGCGAACGCGTCAAGCGCCGGTGTAAACGTGACGGCGCTGTTGTAGGGCGACATGTAGTCGCGCCGCAGGCTGTCGACGACGAACAGGAAGATATGCGGCGGACGGCGCTCGGGCCGGCTGAACGCTGTGACGAAACGGATGTCCTTCGGACGGACGTCGGGCTTGACGGCCGCGTGGGCGCGAAGGAACGCGTAGAAGTCGGCCGACGAGCCGCCTCGCCCCGCCGTCAAGTCGTGTGCGAGCCTGAGCGACGGATCACCCGCCAGATAAGCATCGAACGCCGCGCCGCCATGCAAGTGCCGTTCAAAGGACGGCAGCACCACCACGGCTCCGGCGGTCGTCGCGCACACGGTGACGACGAGGCCTGACGCGAGCCCGGGGCCGCTCGGGAACCGACGCCCTGGGAGCTGCCAACGGGCGGCGGCCCCCCAGACACTTGCTGAGCCCCGCCGCCGCTCGTCTGCCGGCTGGCGAAAAAGCGCCCCGTGAATCAGCGCGAAAGCTGTGGCGGCCACGACGACTGCGCCGAGCCGCTGCAGCATGAAGTCCCAGTCGAACATCGAGACACGCTCCATCACGGCGTAGGTCACCAGCGGCAGCGCCACGAGCGCCGCCGCACGCACACGACGCGAACCGCCGGCCAGCGGGGCGCACCAGAGGTCCGTCACGCTCGACCCTTGGCCATCCCACAGGTGGAGCGCGACGCTCGACCACGCGGCCGTCAGCGTGCCGGCCGCCATCACGGAGTAGATCCACGCTGGCCGACCGGTGATGCTGATCGGAGCCAGCACGAGCCGCCCGATGATCAGAGCCGCCACGACCGCCGACAGCGCGGCAACGCCCACGTACTCGCCACGCGGATTGAACCGACACAGACCGGCCAACGCCCCGACTATCGAGAAGAAGACGACCAGAAGCAGAAACCCTGACGCGTGCGCCGCCGCGGCCAGCGCGACGCCGAGGCCCAGCTCGGCGGTCGTGATGGACAAGCCGGACGCGGCAAGGCGGAGCGGCACGGCGGCGGCAAATGTCACCCAGCAGAAGCAGGCAGCCGCAAGAGATGCCGGCAGGAGCCGCCGATCGTCGCGGATCGATTCGAGGGCGGGGAACGGACGCGCGAAGTGATCGAACACAGAAACCCAGGCAGGGGCCGCGAGTGCCGCGGTCGCAACGAGGAGGGCGTGGCGCGGCTGGCGCGGATCGGGCAGCACGGGGTGCGCGGTGAGCCACCAACCCACTACTGTCGCAGCCAGGAGATAAGCCCAGCCAGTGACGCGCGCCGCCAGCCCTGCGGGCGTTCCTCGGCGCGGACGATCGAGGAGCGGCGCCATCGTGAGCGCAGTCACCGACAGCGCCAGCCAGTAGAAATCCGCGTGAAACACGACGAAGTCGGTCAGCCACCCCGCCACGCTCGGCCTGATGAACTGTTCGTTCGCAAACGGGCTCGACTCGAGAAGGCAGTAGAGCGACGTGAGGAGGAAGAACGCCAGGTTGAGCAGCCGGCCCAGAACGAGGAACCGGCGCCGCATCCACGCCGACGTCATTCGGTTACCACTGGCCGAGATACCAGGCGAGAATCGTGGGGCCTGCCGTAATCGCCGCGCCCGCTCCGAGCGCCAGGAACGTCCCGAACGGCAGCGCGTACTTCATCGTGCCGCGCCGGCTCACGATGAGCGCGATGCCGACGAGCGATCCGGACACAGACGCCAGCACCAACGTCAAGACCATCAGCCTCCACCCTGCGAAAGCACCCACCATCGCCAGCATCTTCACGTCGCCCATGCCGAGGCCTTCTTCGTGGCGAAGCCGATAGTAGGCTTCGGCGACGCCCCAAAGAACGCCGCCACCGGCCAGAATCCCGACCAGCGAAGAGAGCCATCCGGGCTCGGTGAACAGGCTGAACACGAAGCCAACAACAATCCCCGGAAGCGTAACAACGTTGGGGAGCAGGTGATGCTCGAGATCGACGGCAAACAGCACGATGAGGGCACAACCGAAGATCAACCTCGACGCCAGCAGAAGACTCGGCCCAAGCGACCAGTACAGAAACGCGAACATGCCGGCCGTCAGCGCCTCAACCACAGGATAGCGCCACGAGATGGGACCTCGGCACGAGCGGCAGCGCCCGCCGTTGAGAAGCAGAAGCCCCAGAAAACTGAGGATCGGAACGTTGTCGTACCACGGGAGCCGCCGGCCGCACTGCGGGCACGCGGACCCAGGCCCCACCACAGATCGTCCGATTGGAAGCCGGTAGATGCACACGTTGAGAAAGCTCCCGACCACCGAGCCCACGAGGGCCGCCGCCAGTGCTTGAACAGCCACGGGCATGTCAATGACGTCCCCGGCGTTCATGACTCCAGATCACGCGCAATTACCGAGGGGGACGAGCCGCAGCCGGCTCGCTCGGCAGCGGGTGGAGCGGTGATTGTGGCGACAGACGGACCCGTGCGCCCGCCCCAATCTCGTAGGGCGCGCCGGTCGGATCGGCCGGCTGACCGGGCAGCACGCCAGCGCGAATGAGCGTCTGCCAGTCGGCGGGGAATCGACCCGTACGCGTCGCGTAAGCGTCGACAGCCGCCTGCAGTTGGTCGATCTCATCGAGCGCCCGCAACTGAAGCAGACGATGTTCCGCGCTTCGCTTCAACCAATCCGGCTCGGCCGACTGGAGAATCGCCGTCCACATGATTTTCGACGATCGGCGATCGCCCCCTTGCGCCAGAGTCGTCGCGGCCAGCGGCCTCAGCCAGTTGGGAGCCTCCGGTGCCTGGCTGGCTCTCTCGAACCACCGGGCGGCCTGCGTATAGTCATGCCTGTACCAGTAATAAACGAACCCGGCGTCCTCCATGTACTCCCATTTATCGGGCTGTTCGCGGATGCCCTTTTCGAGCAGCGCGATCGCCAAATCCGGTTGGCCCGCCCCGGACGGGTACGGCTCCGCGAGAAATACCGCGCCAAAGCGATACGCCACCGTAAATCTCGGATCGAGCGTCGTCGTCAGATCGAGCAGAGGGTACAGCCGATCGTAATCCGACGATGGCGCGGGTTCGGGGCGGAACTCAGCCGCCGAGGATTGACCCGAGAGTCTCCGCCTGGCGCCGCCGTAGTACTGCAGGGTGCGAACCCAGTAGACGTCCGCCGCCAGCGCGTTCAGCGAGACGGTGAGGCGGCGGGCGGCTGCGCCCGAGGTCAAGTAGAGCGACGTGTCGTCGACGGGAGGCAGTGGATAGCGCCGGTCGCGTGCAGCCTGCACGACCATCGTGCCGGCCAGCAAGGCCGCCATCGTCACGCCGATGGTGCCCACTCCGTTCATTTGAAGTCGCGCCGCGAGAACACCAAGCTCGCCAGCGCGATGAGCATCGCGACGTAGAGCGCCGCGTACGCTATCGTCAGCGCGAGATACCCCGCCGGCACGGTCTGGCCGTGGACGACCTGCGCTTTCACGTCGAACTGAGCAAGGTTCGGCACGACCCAGTACACGCCGCGCGCCGCCCACTGGGCGGCGCTGGATTTCACGACGTCCTGGACGTTGCGCAGGTCGCCGCTGAAGTGCCCGACGACGACGAGCGCGAACGTCAGCGCAGCGGACAGGAGCGGCGTGGAGAAGGTCGAGAAGACCAGCGCGATCGCCGTCACCACGAGGAGCTCGACCAGAATCAGGAGGACCGCCTGCAGGAGCCGGGCATCGAGCGCGGGCGCATCCCAGGCGCGCTCGATCGCGGGGTCGATGCCCCAACGCACGTAGGTCAGGACGGCATACAGGGCGGCGGCCATGATCGCAACGTTGACCGCGAGCGTGAGCGTGAGACCGACGTATTTTCCGAGAATCAGATGGTAGCGCTCGATCGGCTTTGCCAGGACGCTGTCGATACTTCCTCGCTCGACTTCCTTCGACACCAGACCGATGCCGATGAAGATCGCGATGAAGAGCCCGAAGATCTGGGTCGCGGCGAGCCCCAGGTCTTTGATGATCTTGACGTCCTGGCCTGCGGTGAGCTGACCAATCAGATACGACCCGGCCATTATCACAACGGCGAAGAGCAGAAGGTTGTACAGGACCTTGTCGCGCACCGACTCGCGGAACACGTTGACCGCAATCGCGAGAACGGGTCTCACGATGGAGTGCCTGATTGCCGGGCGGCAACCTGCTCGACGAAATAGTCCTCGAGCGTTTCACGGATCGGGTTGAGCGACACGACTTGCGCGCCCGCCGCCGCGACCTCGCTGAGCAGGCGCGCGGGCGGCGGATCAAGCGGCAGCTCCAGGGAGTAGCGGCCGTCTCCCAGCCGCACGACGCGTCGGGCTCCCGAGCCGATGCGGGCGATGGCCGTTTCGGGCGCGTCGGCGACGATCATCTCCCAGCCGCGCGCGCGAAACGCGAGGATCTCCGTGAGGCGGCCGCAGGCGACGAGGCGCCCTCTGGCGAGAATCGCCACGCGGCTGCAGAGCGTCTCCGCATCGCTCAACACGTGCGAGCTGAAGAACACCGTGCAGCCGCGATCGCGGAGGGAGAGGATGACCGAACGGACATCACGACGGCCCAGCGGATCAAGACCTGACATCGGCTCGTCGAGGATCAGCAGCTCGGGATCGTTGATGAGCGTTTGCGCGATGCCGACGCGCTGGAGCATGCCCTTTGAGAACTTGCGCAGCTGCAGACGGCGCTCGCCGCCGATGCCGACCTCGTCGAGGAGCCGCGAGGCGCGCTTGCGGCGCTCGGCCGCGCCATATCCGAACAGGCCGGCAAAATACACCAGCAGCTCTTCGGCGGTCAGATGGTCGTAGAAGTACGGGTTCTCTGGCAGAAAGCCGATGCGGCGCTTGACGTCGAGGTCGCCGGCGGGCCGGCCGAGAATTTCCGCGCGGCCGCCGGTTGGAAACACCAGCCGCATCAGGAGCTTCAGCGTGGTTGTCTTCCCGGCGCCGTTCGGGCCGAGAAAACCGAAGACCTCGCCCTGATCGACCTCGAGCGTCAACCGATCGAGCGCGCGGCAGGAGCGCCTTCGCCAGAATCCGATTGGGTAGTCTTTGGTGAGGTCGAAAGTTGAGAGCGCGGCAGCCACGATCCGGCTGTTATTCGTTCTTCCCCGCTCGGTGGCTGAGCTCGTACGCGATCGCCTGATCGAAGTACTGCGGTGGGAGCGCGCCTTCGATCTTCACGCCGTTGATGAAAAAGGTCGGGGTGGACTTGACCCCGAGCTGGCGGCCCAGACCCACGTCGCTCTTGACGAGGGCGAGCGTGCCGGCGTACCTCGCGTCGAAGTCGTTGATTTGCCCGATGTCTTTGGCGGCCTGGCGCACGCTCGGCGAGGTCATGCTCGGCTGGTGGGTGTACAGCCAGTCTTCCATGGCCTCCGTGCGGTTGCGGCCCTGCGCGAGTCGTACGGCCACGGCGGCATCGCACGCAGCCGGATGAATCGTCTGAGGAAGGCCGTCGTTGCAATCGCGGTTGAGCGGGTAGTCCTTGAGGACCAGCTTCACTGCCCCCGGATGCTCGGCCTCGTACTTGGCGAAGATCGGCTTGTACTGCAAATACGACTGGCCGCACGCCGGGCACTGAAAGTCGTTGAATTTGACGACCAGCACGGTCGCTCCCTCGGCCGAGACGATGAGCGGCACGCGCGGCTGCGACGAATACCACCGCTCGAACTCGGAGCGTTGATCCTGATTGGGGGCGGGCGCGGCGACGTCGCCCGACGCGGTGACAGCCTCGCGGGGGAAGAACGCGACCGTAGTCACGGCGCCGGCACAGAAGAGCGCCACGAGGGCAATCGCCAGCGGGCTGGCGGCGAGGACGCGCAGGTCACGGGCGGCGCGGCGGGGCAAAGTAGTCATGGGAACAGCCGTCGCCGCCCCGGACACGAGGAACAGGCCGATCACGGCGGCATACGTGGTCAGGCACAGGATGCACACAGCGTTGATGATGAAGAACGACGCGTATGCGAGGTAGAGAACCACGGACAGCCCAAGCGTCGACAGGACGAACAGATAGCCCGGAATGCTCTCCCGAACGCTCTCCCTCGCCGTCAACCCTCCGAGTGAGAGGAGCAAAGCGACCGTGAACCAGATGGTCCCGAGGACCGCTACCGGCACGCCCCGGACCGTGCTGAACCGGCTGGCGTACACCTGCGTGCAGCTGACCCGCTCGGACACGTCGCAGAAGCTGCGATACGTCGGGTCGTGCAAGAGGTGGTAATGCGCGGAGGCCGCCGCCCCTGAGGCCACGAGGCCCACAAGGGCGCAGATCAGCGCAAAGAACGCAGCGCGTCGTGACATGGGTCTGTACGAGTTGTAACCGAGGCGCCGGAGAAGGTCAAGGCGTGGGGCGCGGGAGGCCCCGACGGCGTCCCGGATCGCACGAGGCCCTGTCGCGCTTACTGAAACGGAGTGGCGGTGGACGGAATCGGATTAGGCGGCGCGGTCGCCGTACCCAGCGCCTGGAAGATGGTTGCGCGGGCATCGGTCGAGTAGGCCTTCCTGCCCGTCGTATTCAGCGTCGCCGGCTCAGCCTTCGCGTAGTACGCGGACACCATCCAAGCCGTCGTGTCATTACAGGGCAGCTGAGCGGCGGTCGTGGCACCCGATAGCGGGGCGAGCGTCACATAGTACCCGGCCTTCCACACACCCGTCGTGCTGAGGTCCGGACTGATGAAACCGGTGCCCCCGGGCGGCGCCTTGACAAGGTGCTCCAGCGAGTCCGCATAGTTCCCTTGACCGCAGCTCGCCGAGAAGGCCGCCTGCCCGATGTTGATGGCGCGCAGCGACCCCACGGCTGACGCCTCGTTGCCCGACATCTTGGCCTGGAGCAGGCCGGGCACCGCGATTGCCGCGATGATGCCGATGATGGCCACCACAATCAGCAGCTCGATAAGAGTGAACCCTTGCGCATCGTTCCGAATCTTCATTGCTCGACGCTCCTTGAGTGAAGCCACATCGGCCGTCGCCGGGCAGCAGCAGCGACCAATTGTACTTCGTCGCCAAAACCTCGATCTCTTTGACGTTCGCTCCGCGATCAAAGCCGGGGGGCTCCCTGACTACGTCAGCTTGCTGATCAGATCGAAGATCGGCAAATACATCGCGATGAGGATCCCCGCGACGATGGCGCCGAGCAACGCGATCATGATGGGCTCGAGCAGCGTCAAGAGACCGGCCACCGCCGTATCCACTTCGTCCTCGTAGAAGTCGGCGATCTTTGCGAGCATCGTATCGAGTGCCCCCGTCGCCTCGCCGACGCCAATCATCTGCGTCACCATGGGTGGAAACACCCCCGTCTCCTTGAGGGACGCCGACACCGTTTCCCTGCGCTCGATGCCCTTTCGCGTGAGCATCACGGCGTTTTCAACAACGGCGTTGCCCGCCGCCTTGGCCGTGATCTCGAGGCCATCGAGAGTCGGCACGCCCGAGCTGACGAGGGTGCCGAGCGTGCGGCAAAAACGGGCTACCGCGATTTTGCGCACGATTGGACCGAGCACCGGCATTCTCAGCAGTATCCCGTCCACCATGCGGCGACCGGTGCCCGTGCCGTAGCAGAGGCGGAATCCGTACACGGCGGCGCCACCTAATACCAGCAGGAAAGGAAAGCGCCGCACCAGATTCTCGCTGAGCGCGATGACCACACGCGTGGGCACCGGCAGCTCAGCGCCCAGACCGGAGAAGAGCGAGACAAACGTGGGAATGACCTTCCAGAGAATGACGCCGACCACGAGCCCGGCGATCGCGAACACTGCGGCGGGATAGACGACTGCGAACTTCACCTGATTGGAGAGCTTGATCCGTTTCTCGATGTAGGTCGCGAGGCGTTTCAGAATCGTGTCCAGGATCCCGCTGGCTTCGCCGGCAGCGATCATGTTCGTGAACAGTGGATCGAATGTCTTCGGGTGCCGGCGCATGGCGTCGGCCAGCGAGACGCCTGCTTCGACATCGCTGCGGGTCTGGAGGATGACCGCCGAGAAGTTCTTGTCGGTCTCCTGCGCGCCGAGGATGTCCAGGCATTGCACGAGCGGCAGGCCGGCATCGATCATCACGGAGAATTGCCGGGTGAACACGGCCAGGTTCTTCGCCGCCACTCTCTTGCCCGCCTTGCCCTTGGTGTTGGCGGCCGCGTCTCCTGCCCGCTCCCGCGAAACTGTCTCTCCGGCCCGCGTCCGTCCCGCGTACGCAAATGTCGGCATCTCGTTGGTCCTATTGAGTGGTTTCCCTGACCACCTCTTCAATCGTCGTCAGGCCGTTCATCACCTTTTGCAGGCCGCTCCGCCGAAGCGTCACCATGCCGCCCTCGATGGCCTTGCGGCGCAGCTCGAGGCTGGACGCGCCGGCGAGAATCAGCTCGCGCAACTCCTCGCTCATTTCCATGACTTCGAACAGACCGACGCGCCCGTTGAATCCCGTTTGACGGCAGCGGTCGCAGCCCTTGCCCCTCATCGGTGAGACGCGCCCAGCTTCTTCCGGCGTGAACCCCGCCTGAATGAGCCCGGAGGTGGGGCTCGGCCGCGGCTCTTTGCAGCTCGCGCATACGCGACGCACGAGTCGCTGCGCGCAGACGAGGTGAACGGCGCTGGCCACCTGAAACGGTTCGAGGCCCATGCGCATGAGCCGGATGATCGTGCTCGGCGCGTCGTTCGCGCTGAGCGTCGAGAGCACGAGGCGGCCTGTGAGCGCGGCTTTCACGCCGATCTCGGCGGTTTGGCAGTCGCGGATTTCGCCGATGAAGATGACGTTGGGATCCTGGCGCAGCAACGACCCGAGCGCGGCAGCGAAATCGAGGCCGATGCTCTCGTCGATCTGCACCTGGTTGACGCCCGCGAGGGTGTGCTCGACCGGATCCTCGGCGGTCATGATGTTGGTCTCGGGTGTGTTGATCTTCGCGATCGAGGCGTAGAGCGTGCTCGTCTTGCCGCTTCCTGCGGGGCCGGTCACGAGCACCAGGCCCCTCGTCCGGAGAAGCGCGCGTTCGAACTTCGCGAGCGATTCCGGCTCGAACCCGAGGCACGACATGTCGAGCATCAGCTTGTCCTTGTCGACGAGACGCATCACGATCTTCTCGCCGACGAGCGTCGGGAGCACCGAGACCTTGAAGGCGATCTCCTTTGGAACGCCGTTCTCGCTGAATCGGATTCTGATGCGCCCATCCTGAGGGAGCCGCTTCTCGGCCATGTCGAGCCTGGCCATCATCTTGACGCGCGAGGTCAGGGCGTCGCGGAACTTCATCGGCAGCGACGTGATGTTGTGGAGCAAGCCGTCGATCCGGTACCGCACGCGCAGCTCCTTCTCGCACGGCTCAATGTGGATGGCGCTCGCTCCTTTCTGAATCGCGGACCTCAGCACCGCATTGACCAGACGCACGACCGGCGCCTCTTCCCAAGGCCGCGCGAGCGCCTCCCCGCTCGTCTCCCGCAGCTTGGCATCTTCAGCATCGCTGTCGAGCGCGGGCTGCGGCTCCTCGAGGCCTTTGCCGGCGACTTCGAAGACGGTCGGCACGGTCGGGTAGTACTTCCGGATTGCCTGGCTGACGGCGCTTTCCGATGCCACGACCGGCTCGACGTCGTAGCCTGTCATCGCCTTGATGTCGTCCAACGCGAAGGCATCGGTCGGATCGGTCATCGCGATAGTCAGCGTCCCGCCCACGCGGCTGAGCGGCACAACCTGATACTTGTCGGCCGTTTCGGCCGGAATCAGCTTGATGACAGCCTGATCGATCTCGAATTGACGGAGGTTGATTGAAGGAACGCCGTACTGCTTGCTCAAAAGGGCCGTAATCTCCTCGTCCTTCACAAGGCCCATCTGGACGAGGTTCTGGCCGAGTTTGCCCCCGATTGCCTTCTGACGACTCAGTGCCTGCTGGAGTTGCTCCGCGCTGATGCGCTTCTCCTTCAGCAAGAGCTCGCCAATCGGGACGGGCATGAAGGAAAGACCTAAAACGTCACTCTGAGCGCCGCTCCCCAACCACGGCGCGTCACGTCTGATCCGCGCGTCAGCTGACCGTCTGCATAGAGTGCTCGATAGACCTTCAGGCTCGCACCCGCACTCGCCGCTGTTCTCGCGTCGCCGGTCGTGCTCGCGCTGATGCCCGCCCGTACGCCCAGCCGACGGTTCCACAGCCACGCCTCGCCGCCTCCTGCGATCCGGCGTTCGTCCCCTGTCGCCGTCCCCACGGTCAAGACGTCCCCATCGAGCGCAAACTTGGCTCCCCCAAACGAGCCCCTGCCCGGAACGGTCAGCGCGAGACCCACACGGACCTGCCGCCGCAGGGTGAACGCGGCGTCGCCCTCGCCAAACGTCGGCTCGCGCAGATTGCGCATGGTCACTCCGAGCCGCAGTCGATTGAGCGCGGCCATGATCCCGACGTCGAGACCCGCCTGTGTGTCCCCCTCGGCTCGAACCAGCTTGAGGGTTGAGGCCACGACGAAATGCGCGCCGATAGACTGCCCCACCGTCACGCCAAACTGAGAAAGATCGACCGCGCGGACGCCTGGCGTACCTAGATCTTGTCGGTTGGCGGAAGGTCCGGCTGTAGATGCGCTCGGCTGCATTTCAACAACGGTCGTACGGTAGTAACTCAGGCCGAGCGCCGGAAACGCGACCGAGAGCCCCCAATGATCGGGGTGATGATCAATGTCGCCTGTGCTGGCGATCTGGCTGTCGGTCAGGCTGCCGTATTCGACGATCGCATTGAAGTACGCGCCACCGGCAAGCCCGGCTGGATTCCACCACGTCGCCGTCGCATCGTCGGCGACTGCCGTGAACGCGCCGGCCATGCCTTGAGCGCGGATGCCGACGGCGTCGGGCGACTGCGAGTAACCGGCCGCGGCGAAAGCGAGCAGCGTGAGAGTGGCGGCCCCGGTGCGGACGAATCCAGACATTGGGTAGTCTTGCGAGTCTGGTTTTGGGTGACGGCGCGTCAGCCGACGAGCACCGCTGCCGCGACGACGGTCGTCCACAGGCCCTTTTTGTCGCCGACGGCCGTCTGGGTGACGTTCTGGGTGCGGACGATCTCGTTGGAGAGCCGATAGACTTCCTTCTTCTCGTCCCAGCTCTTGTCGGGGTCGAACTCGAGGCCCAGGGTCGTCGCCAACATTTCCGCGGCGAGCTCCTCGGCGTAGTCGCCCGCAATGTCTTCGCTCTCCCCGAAGCTGTGATGCTCCGAGAGGTACCCGTACAGCTCCCGATCACGTGGAATCGCGACACCCACTGTGGCTGCGATGAGCCGGTGAGGCTCTCGCGTGGCGGCCTCGGACATGACGACGAAGGTGACCTGGCCCGGCTCGAGACGCTTCATGCCGTGGGCCCGCGACAGGATGCGGCATTTGGGCGGAAAGATGCTCGAAACCCGAACGAGGTTGCAGGCGGCAATGCCGGCAGACCTGAGGGCGAGCTCGAACGAGGTCAGCTTCTCCCGATGCTTTCCGACGCCTTTCGTGAAGAACATCTCCTTGGGGACGAATCCGACCACGCTTGTGCTCCTTGTCGAGGGCGAGTGCATGGTAGAACAGGTTAGCAGGGTTCGCAAGATTCGCAGAGGTTGCAAAGGCTCGGAGAACCGGGACGCGCCTCACCCCGACCCGCCTTTCCGCTTCCCGCCACGCTGGACCCGCGTGATGTGCCCGACTTATAATGAAGGTTAGCAGTCATAACTATTAAGTGTCCTAAGTAACGCCGGGCAGGTTCAACCCTCATGACACGCGGGCAGGCGCGTGAGACCGCGCGCGACATCCTCGAAATCGTCCCCCTGGTGATGCGCACGGTTGCCGCCGAGCTCCGGGCCGCGGGGGAGCTGCCGGCGCCCGCGCACTTCGGCCTGCTCTCCCTGCTAAGCGACCGGCCGCGCATGCTGACCGAGCTGGCGTCGATTCAAGGCGTCAGCCTGCCGACGATGTCGAACTCGATTAGCGCGATGGTGGAGCGCGGCTGGGTGCGGCGAAACGCCCCGAGCAGCGACCGCCGAATAGTCATGATCGAAGTCACGCTCGCGGGCAGAGCCGCCCTCGAGCGGGTCGCGAGGGCCGCCGAGGCGCACCTCGCAGACGCGCTCGCGCACCTCGACCTGCCGTCGCGCCGGCGCCTCCGCAACGGGCTCGGCGTGCTGCGACAAGTCTTCTCAACCAGGCCGCGAGCGTGCGGGCCAACCGCGCGCGGGGGCCACCGAACCACCGGCAAGCGGCGCTCGTATCTATCTGAATGACCAGCGAGGCACTCATGGCCATCCCCACCAGCCACACTGCAGCGTCGGCCGCGGCTCCCGGGGCCACGCCGGCGACAGCGCCCCTGTCGCTCCCCGCTCGCGTGCTCGGCGTGCTCTTCTCTCCGCGCCGGACCTATGCGGACGTCGCCGCGCATCCTCGATGGTTCGGCGTGTTCATCGTCATCGTCGCGCTGACGAGCGCCGTCGGGACAGCGTTCCTGTCGACTGAGGTCGGACGTAATGCGGTGATCGATCAGCAGATCACCCAGTCTGAAGCGTACGGACGGCAGCTCAATCAGACGCAGATCGATCGGATCGAGCAGATATCGACATACTACAAATATCTCGTTCCCATCTTTCAGCTGCTCGGGCTGATCTTCGCGGCGCTCCTGATCTCGGGCTTGTCTTTTGCCGTATTCTCGGCAGCCCTCGGCAGCGATTCGACCTTCCGGCAGACCTTTGCGGTTGTCGTGCACTCGGGCGTCGTGCTCATCGTCCAGAGTCTGTTCTCCACGCCGCTCGCATACGCGCGCGGCACGCTGTCGAGCGCGACGAGCCTCGCTGTGTTCGCGCCATTTCTCGAAGATCGCTCGTTCGCGGCTCGCCTGCTCGGCAGCGTCGATCTGTTCCAGATCTGGTGGATTATGAGCCTTGCCATCGGTCTGGGCGTGCTCTCCAGGAAACGTACGGCCCCGATTGCGACCTCGCTGATCGTCATATACCTGGCGATCGGCGTGGTCATCGCCGCCATCAAGACTGCGGTGTCAGGAGCGTAGATGTCGCGCAAGAATGTCCTCATCGCGGCCGGCGTGGTGCTCATCGGCGCCGCTGTCGTCGCGGCAAATCTTTATTTCAAGAAAGAGAAAGGGCTTCCGGTCACGACCGAAGCCATCAAGAAGCGCGATCTCGAGGCCATCGTCTCCGCCTCCGGCAAGATTCAGGCGAAGCGGACCGTGAACGTCAGCAGCGACACGGTGGGCCGCGTGGTGAACCTGGCGGTGAACGAGGGCGACCGCATCAAGATCGGGCAGTTCCTGCTGCAAATCGACCCGAAACCGCTCCGGGCGCGCGTCGACAACGGCACGGCGTCGCTCAAGGCGGCGGAAGTGACGCTCGATCAGATGCGTCAGGCTGTCCAAACGGGCCAGGCGCAGCTCGAGCTCGCGCGGCAGAATCTCAAGCGCCAGCAGGAACTGTGGACCCAACAGCTGACGACGCGGGAAGTGCTGGACAAGGCGGTGAACGACGTGAAGGTGGCCGAGTCGACGCTTGCCGAGCGCGAGAAGACGGCAAACGCGCAGGCGAGCCGGATCGCGCAGGAGCGCGCCAACCTCGACAGCGCGCAGTACGATTTGAGCCGGGTCCGCATCCTTTCGCCGATCAACGGCATCGTGACCGCCCGAAACATCCAGGAGGGCGAGATGGTGATGATCGGCACGATGAACAACGCCGGCACCGTGCTGTTGACGCTTGCCGACATGTCCACCATCCAGGCAGAAGTCGAAGTCGACGAAACGAACGTGCCGAGCGTCCGGATCGGCCAGCCGGGGAAGATTACGATCGATGCGATCCCCGACAAGTCGTTCAAGGGGCACGTGACCGAAATCGGCAATAGCCCTATCCAACCGGCTCCGGGCGCCGCAGCAGGCACGCAGGCGACGAACTTCAAGGTCAAGGTCGTGCTCGACGAGGATGTCCCGGAGGTGCGTCCGGGATTCACCTGCACGGCCGACATCACGACGGCGACCCGACAGAGCGTCGTGTCGGTGCCGATCCCGGCTGTCGCCGTGCGCGAGCTGATCTACGACGCCAACGGCCAGGTCGTGAAGGAATCGAAGAACGACAAGCCGCGCCGCGCCTCGTCCAGCGTCGAGACCGTGGCGTCCGCGCAGGAGCTCAAGCCCGGCCAGACGCGGAAGGAGGCCGAAGGGGTCTTCGTCCTGCGCAACGGCAAGGCAGAGTTCCTGCCGATCAAGATGGGGATTGCCGGCGACCGGTATTTCGAAGTCCTGAGCGGCCTCGACACCGGCGATCTCGTGATCACCGGCCCCTACAACTCCGTCCGTGGGATGGCCGACGGCGACGCCGTGCGAGTGGAGAACAAGAAGCCGCGGTGATATGAACCAGTTCCTCGAATCCGCGGCCATCGCGCTCGATGCGATCTGGTC
>DATKHR010000250.1:0-4439 GCA_035510155.1 Vicinamibacterales bacterium | reverse complement strand
GCGGACGTTGCCCGGCCAGTCGTAGTCCATGAAGAGCTGAGTGGTCTCGGGCGAAACCACGGTTAAGGGCTTGTTGTATTGAACCGAATACTTCTTCAGGAAATACTCGACGAGCAATGGAATCTCATCGCGGCGATCGCGTAACGGCGGCATCGTGATGCAGACGACGTTCAATCGGAAGAAGAGGTCTTCTCTGAACTGGCCGCTGGCCACGGCGCGCTCGAGATCGCGATTGGTGGCGGCGATGACGCGGACGTCAACCCGCACGTCGTGCTTTCCGCCGAGTCGCGAGAACTCGCCGTCCTGCAGCACCTGCAGGAGCTTGGCTTGCAGAGCGGCGCTCATGTCTCCGATTTCATCGAGGAACATCGTGCCGTGGTTCGCAAACTCGAACTTGCCAGGCTTGTGCTGGATCGCGCCGGTGAAAGCGCCGCGCTCGAAGCCAAACAGCTCGGATTCGAGGAGCTCGGTCGGAAGCGCCGCGCAATTCACCTTGACGAAAGGCTTGTCGTGGCGGGGTGAAGCGGCTGAGATGGCGCGCGCCACAAGCTCTTTGCCGGTCCCGCTTTCGCCACGAATGAGCACCGTTACATCGGTATCCGCGACCCGTTCGATGAGATCGCGGACCTCGACCATGCGCTCGCTGCTCCCGAAGAGCAAGGTGTGCTGTCCCTGCCGTTGAAGCTGCTCACGCAACGACGCCACTTCGCAACTGAGTTGACGCTGCTTGAGCGCGTTGGCCAAGGGGACCTCGAGATCGACCTCTTCGAACGGTTTGCTGACGAAGTCGGAGGCGCCGAGCTTCATGGCCTGAACGACGGTGGCCGTTCGCCCCTGGCCCGACAACACAATGACGGGGACCTCTCGATCGATGCGCTTGAGCGCTGCAAGTGCCGCGAGCCCGTCCATGGCGCCCGGCATCACGACGTCCATGATCACCGCCGCAGGGCGTTCGACGTCGTAGCGCTTGATGGCTTCTTCGGGGTCCGCCAGCGTGATGGCTTGGTAGCCGCGCTCGGAGAGAAACGATCGGAGAAAGTCGCGCATAGACAGGTCATCGTCCACGACCATGACCTGTGGCTTACCGTTGAGGTGCGTGCTCGACACAAAGGCGTGCCGAGCAATGGGGGTGCCACTCGCACGTCCATCGGGGGTGATGGCGAGTGGAAGAAAAGTTCTCCAACGTTTGGCGAATGTCGGAGCGTTGCCGGCCGAACCCCAACGCTCGCCTCGCACCGGGGCCGGCGCGAGGGAAACAAACTACCTAATTAGCCCCGGCTGATACCACACTCTTTGATTTTGTTGAGTAGGGTTTTGTAGCTGACACCCAGCTGTTCGGCAGCGCGCCGGCGGTTCCAATGCACCTGGATCAGCGTCTCTTCGATCAACGCGCGCTCGGCTTTCGTCGAGGCGGCCTTCGCGACGTCCGCAAGCTTTGACCCCGATGGCATCGCGGCAACTGACGGGGTGGCAGCCGCCTCTTCAGGAATTCCCTCATCGTTGACGCTCTCAGCCTCGCTGCCCGCGCTGCGCATGACCACGCCGGGGACTCCCGCTCCCCGGACCATCACCCCTCCGGGTACGGTCGCCCGGTTCGTCTCGCCCCCGGTTGCGGCCGTCGCGGCCGACGAACCAGGGGTCTGCGCCCGCTCCATCTCGTCAGGTTCGTGGTCTGCCACGACCGGCTGAGGAGTAGGCCGATCCGGCACGTCCGCGAGCGCACCGGCTGCTGCATATGCCGGCGCGCGTCGAGCCGTCCGCGCCATCTCCCGCACGACGAGCTGCTCGTCCTGGAGAATCACGATCCGCTGAATCATGTTCTCGAGCTCACGGACGTTACCCGGCCAGTCATAACTCTGGAACAGCTGCTGGACCTCGTCGGAAACGCGCCGCGGTTGCCGGTTGTAGCGTCGCGCGTAGCGGTCCATGAAGAACTCGACGAGGTGCGGGATCTCGTCCCGCCGCTCGCGCAGCGGCGGAACCGTGACCTCGATCACCTTAAGGCGATAGTAGAGGTCCTCGCGGAACTCGCCCCGCATCATCATCAACTCCAGATCCGAGTTGGTTGCGGCCACGATGCGAACGTCGACGGTGATCGGCTTGTTGCTTCCGAGCTTGGTGAACTGCCCGTCCTGGAGCACGTGGAGCAGCTTTGCCTGCAGAGCGGCCTTCAACTCGCCGATCTCGTCGAGAAAGATCGTGCCCGTGTCCGCCTGCTCGAACTTGCCGATGCGCGTCGATGCGGCGCCCGTAAAGGCGCCTTTTTCATGACCGAACAGCTCACTCTCGAGCAGCTCGGCCGGGAGTGCGGCGCAATTGACCTTCACGAACGGCCGGTCTTTGCGCGGCGAGCGCTGGTGGATATCGCGTGCGACGAGCTCTTTGCCGACGCCGCTCTCGCCACGGATGAGGACCGTGACATCGCTGTCGGAGACCTGGTCGATTACCTGAGCGACGGTGGCCATCTCGCCGGTGTCTCCCCAGAAGAGAAACGCCCGGTCCTGATCGTCGCTCAGTTGACGGCGCAGCTCGGTGATCTCGGAAACCAGCCGGGTCTTCTCGATGGCGCTCTTGATGGCCGCATCGAGCGCGATCTCGCCGAGGCCCTCGGGGTCATCGGGCTTGACCACGTAATCGGCCGCGCCGAGGCGGACGGCCTCCACGATCGTCGATGCGTGCTCGCGTCCGGAGAGCATGATGGCCTGGAGCTCCGGCTTTGCCGACTTGAGCGCGCGCAGCGTCTCAAGGCCGTTCATGCCCGGCATCATGACGTCGAGCAGGACGATGTCGGGCGGATCCCCTTGTTTCACCGCCGCAAGCAGCTCATCGCCGCGCGAATACGAGCGCGTTTCATATCCGCGCAGCGACAGAAAAGTACGGAGGTAGCTCGCAAACGCGGAATCGTCGTCGACAACGGCGACGTAAGGTTTCCTCAAAGGTGGTCACCTCGCCATGGGAAGCACGACAATGGCCGAGCCACGCGACACCGGATCGTCGGTCGCCGATTGGCCTGCGGCAGGCTCCGGGGCCCAGACCGCGCCGCCGTGGCTCGCGAAGACGCGGCGCGCGAGCGGTAGCGCCAACCCCAGTCCGCCGCGTTGATCGTCGAATCCGCCGCGCGGCCGTTCGAATGCCTCTTGTACGGTGTTGGCGTCGGAGATGACCACGACGGCGCAGTCGCGACCGTCGTCGAGCGCGCGGCGGCACTCCGCGGCGACGAGGGCTGGCCCCGGTTTTTCGCGGAGAATCGCCCGAAAGATCGCCTCGAATGCGGTGCGGAGGCGGGTTCGGTCACCGGTCATCGACAGCGCGCAGTCGGCGCGCAAAGCGAGGTGGACGTCGCGATCACGCCCTTCATGGATGTGCTCGGCCGCTTCGCGCAGGACACCACTCAGGTCGACGGGCTGACGCGCGAAGGTGACGAGGCCCGCGTCGATTTTTCCGACATCGCTCATCTCCGATATGAGCGTGACCAGTCGCGCGCACGACTTCTCGGCTTCATCGATCAACTTGCGCTGCCGCGCCGTCAAAGGCTCGTCCATGTCGCGCTGCAACATTCTCAGGTACCCCCCGACAACACTTGCAGGAGTTCTCAACTCGTGGACGGCTAACGACAACAGTTGGGTATAGGGTTCTACAGTTGAGGTAGCCATGTCAGTGCAGGTCGAGGGTATCACGGCCCGAGCCCTGGGAGTGTGACTTGCCGTTTGAAGCGGGTCCAGGTGACTCAAATAGGAAAATGAATTCTGTCGCACGCCCGTCACATCGCAATTCGTCGACAAAACGCCTCTCGGCGAGCCGTGGCATGTGCCTTGAACCTCGCCGTTCACGCCATGCGGAAACGTTATCGAGTTCTGATCCTTGTGGCGGTCGTTGCCGCCTTTATTGTTCCGGTCGGCTTCGCGCTCTCGCTCGAGTCCCCGTCGCCCGATGCGAGCCTGTCGTCCACCGCGCTCGTCACGAGCGCGGCGCTGCTGCAGCCGGTGTCCAACGCGGCGGCGCTCGTCCTGCGGCCGGTGCCCAACGGCGCCTGGCTGTTGCTCGTGGGTACGCTTCTCCTCGGCTTCGCCGCGTTCGTACGCAGGGGGGTCTAGCGCGCCCTCTCGGGGTCCTTCCGGCCTCAGAGCGCCCGATCTTCTCACGTTCGCGGTTGGGTGTGCCACCTGACCCTTCCGATACCCGCCACGGCCCGACCGTCTTTATAATGTGGAAAGGCGTGGTGGACCGCCCCTGGTTTGCTCAGCGTCCAAAGGTTGGATTCTTATGTTGATCAAACGCGCCGACGACATCCGCAGCTCGGAGATTACGGACAGGAAGCTGTACCTCAACCGTCGTCAGTTCATCCAGGCTGCGGCTGGCACCGCCGCCGTCGCGGCCGTAGGAGCGCTGGGCGCCGATGTCGCTTCCGCAGCCACGCCCGCCCCGCACGGTCGAAAGCT
>DATKHR010000249.1:0-4261 GCA_035510155.1 Vicinamibacterales bacterium | reverse complement strand
TCGACGTGGCCGCATGACCATGGAAAGCTGACCGCCTCCCTCCCTCTGGTCCGGCGGACCCGAGCGTCTGGAGGCCTGGCGCAAACAAGACCGCAGGTCGCACGAGCAGACGCGCAGAACCGTGTCCGGATCAGGTTCGCTGCCCGATGGCAGCCTCGACTCGCCTCAATGACGAGAACTCGCGCGAGAAAGGGCAGAATGTCCGTGGAGTCGTCATGCCACCCCGCGGCATGAGAATGGACCTTGTGGTCATGAGTCGCCCGTCCCACAACCTGTTGTGGAATCGGCCGCATTTTCTGAACAGATAGCTCCGCGCCGAAAATGGGCGCCCGGCTGTTTCGGCGAAAAGAGTCGCTACCTTGAGCGGATCAAGTTTGCGCACCGTACAGGTCGCTCGTCCGGCAGGATCCAGGCGCCTCGCTGAAACACACTTGCGGTCAGTCCTGGTGGAGCGCGACGAGCGGATCGATGTGGCTGGCGCGACGGGCTGGAACGTACGTCGCGACAAATGAGACGGCGGTCATGATGCCGAGCATGGTGATGAGCGTGGCAGGGTCGTTTGGACCCACGCGATACAGGATGCTTCTCATTGCGCGCCCGAGCGCGACGCCGCCGGCGATGCCGATGAAAGCGCCAATCGCTACGAGAAGCGCATTTTGGCTGAGCACCAATGTCAGTACCCTGGAGCCGCTCGCACCGAGAGCCATCCGAATGCCGATCTCCTGCGTACGCTGACTGACGGCATACGCGGTCACGCCGTACAGGCCAGTTCCAGCCAGGACCAGCGCCAGCAACGCGAACGACGCGAACAACCCCACCAGCACGTAGTTCTCCGCGAACTGCAAGCGCAAGGTCTCGTCGAGTGCGCGCATCTCGGACAGCGCCACGTCGGGATCGATGTCGCGCAACGCGGCGCGAACGGAAGGTCCCAGCGCGTTCGGATCGCCTTCGGTCCGCAGCGCGAATGCGATGGCTCGATCGGGGCCTTGAGCGAGCGGGCGATAGATTCGCGGCGGCGCGGGGTCGGTCACATCTTGTGTCTTCACATCGTCCACGACTCCCACGATCTCCATCGTACTCACGGTGGACGATGCGGCGGTTGACGGCGCCCCGGGCGTCCGGTCACGAGTCTCGTCAGTCTTGCCAGGGGTTTGCTCGTACTGGATGTGCTGGCCGATTGGTGACTCATTGGGCCAGTAGCGGCGCGCGGCTTCGCGACTGACCAGAGCCACGCCGGGAGCGTTGCTCGCGTCATAGCGGGTGAACGAGCGACCCTGACTGAGCTTCAGATCGAACACGCGCACGTAGTCGGGCGTGATGGCCACGACGGTCGCCCACGGAGTGTCCTTGACTTGGGGTCTCGGTCGATTGACGAGATAGAAGCGCTGCGTGGGCTCGCCTCCCACAAGCGGCAGCACGGTTGTTGCGGTTGCGACGTGTACGCCGGGCAGCGCGCCGAGGCGTTCGGTTGCGCGCTCGGCGAAGCGGGTGACGAGCGCGAGGTCCGTGTACTTCGGCCGCTCGAGCTGGACTTGTGCCGTGAGTACGTTGGTGGTTTGAACTCCGCGCGGTTCCAGCTCCATGCTCGCGATCGTGCGCGTCACGAGTGTGGCGACGACCAGCAGCGCCAGCGCGAGCGCCAACTGGGCGACCACCAGCGTTGATCTGACGCGACGGCCGGCGGGACCGCCCGACAAGCGTGTGCCGGAACTCTTCAAGCCCTCGTTCGCGTCCGTGCGCGACGCCTGCAGCGCTGGCAACACGCTGAACAATAGCGGGGCGATCGTGGCCAAGCCGAGGACGAACGCGAGCGCATGCCAGCTCACCCTCAATTGCCGAAGGAAGTAGTCGGACGAGATGGCTTGGATTGCGCGAATGCCCCCGCGGGTGACGGCAAGGCCGGCGAGGCCGCCAGCGAGACCGAGTAACAAGCTTTCGGTCACAGTCTGGCGAACGAGACGAAACCGAGTGGCGCCGAGGGCCAGACGCACGGCGATCTCGCGTTGCCGCGCCGTGGCGCGCGCGAGCATCATGTTCGCGATGTTCGCGCACGCGACGACGAGGACGAAGCCCACGACGATCGTCAGCAGCGCGAGGATCTGCCAGGTGTCGGGTCCGACGATGGCATCGCGCTCCTTCAGCACTCGAAAAGACCAGCCGGCGTTCGTCGTGGGGTAGGCCTGCTCAAGTCGCTGCGAGATGCCGCGAGCCTCGATGTTTGCTTTATCGAGGGTCATCCCGCTCTTCAACGTCGCGGTGATACGAACCGAGCGATCATCGCGGCGGCTGCCGGTCGCATCGAGTGGCAGGGGTGTCCACAGATCGATCGTCTCGAAGTTGCCGACCTCCATCTCCTCTGTGAGGACACCGACGATGGTGTAAGGCTCGCCGTTCAGCGTGAGCGGATGGTCGATGACCTCGGAACTCCCATTGAAATGACCCATCCAGAATCGATGACTGAGGATGGCGACCTTCGAGCGGCCCGACGCGTCTTCGCCAGCTATGAATGTCCGACCGATGAGAGGGTGTGTGTCCCACACGGTGAAGAGATTCGCGGTCGCGCGCATCACGCTGACACGGAGTGGTTCTCCCCGGCCGGTCATGGTTGCGGCGCCGGGCTCGAAACCAGCCATCTCCTCGTAAGACGACGATTGCGCGCGGCAGTCGAGAAAATCGGGAAGGGACGTTTTCGAGCGATCGACGTTGCGCTGGGCGTTGGCGCTGTACATGAAAACTACGCGGTTGGGGTCGCCGAATGGGAGCGGGCGGAGGAGCAGCAGGTCGGTGAAGCCAAAGACGATGGTGTTGGCGCCGATGGCGAGCGCCAAGGTGAGTGTGACGACGAGGCTGTAGCCGGGGTTCTTCAGGAGGAGGCGCGCGCCGAGTCGGAGATCTTTCAGGAGATCAGACACACGGAACCTCCGGCACTAAAGGGGTCGTGATTACACAGACGCAAAAGGGTGCGGGCGAGTTCCAATACCGCGTATTTCGGGCCACGAGCCGACGATACCCCGCAGGATCGTGTCCGGTGTTACGATGCCGGCGATGGCCGCCAGGCGGCGACGGCCGAGGATTTTCCCTTTCACGGCCAGGCGGCGTCGCTGGTCGTCGGTGAGGCGCAGTTGTCGGGATCCCTGCGCCGCGCGGAGGACTCGATTCTCTTCGAGCAGGTAGTCAATGACCCGCCTGCTGCTGTCGATTGACCCAACCGGAGAACAGCAGCAAGAAGAAGGCGAGCGGCGGAGGCAGCGGATCCATCGCGACAGCGTGCCCGAGGGGCTGCTGCGGTTCAAGGATTCGATATCGTGATGCCTCGATTGAGACAAGTCTCATGAGGTATTCGCCCTTGTTTGACACGTCGATGCACCAATGATCGGGTGATCGGACTTCGGCGGAGTTTTCGCACAGGACGGCGTCTCAGCGCTTCCACGGTTTCGCCACTTCGTACTTTTTCCCAACAATATCTGCAGCGCTCACGCTCACCTGCCGCGCACGATGGAAGCGCGGGCTGAAGGTCGTGCCGTCATTGCTTCGAAAGCTGGCGGGGGAGAGCTCGCGCTTCTCACCGTTCTCCATGCGGCTGATGGTGGTCGTGAACGGTGGGGAGTTGCCCACCACGTGGATCGTGATCCGAACCCGCTCGAGTGGCCGACCCGCATTGTTTGTTATCTGGACGTACAAATCCGATGTTTCCAGCCCAATCGCGGCCGCGTCCACTCCGCTGGTGGCGGTCGCCCCGGCTTCGGGTGGCTTCGCGGTGGAACAGGCCGGGAAGCAGGAGGCCGCAGAGATCAGGCCGACGACCGCGAGGAGAGAGCGCCGCAGGAACAATGTCATGGCTGCCCTCCGGGTGGCGAGTGTCGGCGCCAACGTTACGCCTATGGAGACCGACATTCAAGAGGATGGCTCGTCAGAACAAACGGTCCTTCCGGAATCTCCGGAGCTATCTCCACGGACATTCTGAATTTTCGCGCGAGTTGCCGTCGCAGCGTGTCCGGATGGCTTCACAGTCGCGGACGCAGCGCGTTCCGGTGAGCGCCATTTGAGCGGCGGTCATCCGAGAGCTGATGATCTGTCTCATGACCACGGCCAGTCCTCAGCAGCGCTACGACCATCGGCTCCGCGAACTCGTTCAACGCACCGGGAATCCGACGATCGCCACCGATCGTGGCGTTCCTCGGTCGACGGCCCGGGGATGGCTTCGCACCCTGCCGACCGTGGTGGTCACCGTGGACGTGGCGGACCTCACCGAGCTGGAGCT
>DATKHR010000248.1:0-6668 GCA_035510155.1 Vicinamibacterales bacterium | reverse complement strand
GTCGCTCCTTATCAAGTCAATTGAAGACCGTGACCGCCCGAAGGCGGGGCGTGCCTCAATCACGAGCTTTGTCCCACTCGTTGAGGGGAACATCGGTTCGCGCGCGACGCGCCGATCTCCTTGAGCCGAGCTCCCATCATTCTTCCAAGGACGCCAGATCTTTCAAAGCCTCCCAGAGGAGATCCCTGAGCCCTTCGAGCCGACGCTTGGTGTCGTACCCTGCGAAGACCTGCTCGTCTGAAATCAAATTCGCTGGTTGAATCCACTCGAACTCTGAATGGGTGTCGATCCGCCTGGCGAACGAATCGCCGAACTGTTCCCGCAGAGACGAGTCACACCGCCGCAAGAACCTTTCGTGCGCGGACAATGGGTCTGACGCATCTGCGTAGGCCGTCAGAGTTCGCTCCCCGTCAGCGATGAGTTCGCGCACGACGGCAACGCGGGATCTCACGCGCTCTTGCAATCTCCGCAGACGCCTACTCCGATAGAGCCACTGGCCGTACGTGACCACGAGCAGAGTAGCCGCCACAACTCCGAGCAACGCGTCCGAGCCCGACAAACCTACGGTTGTCATCGAGCGACACGCGGCTCCATCAGCGCGCCCAACCTTGAGCAGAAGAGAGAGATTCCATTCGTCAGGCGATCTTTTCGAGATAGCTGAGGCCGAGGGCCTCGACCACGTTTGACTGGACAGGGGCGATCTCCTCGTTGGCCTTGTCGGAACCGAACGCCGCGCCAACGACGGTGCGGGTGGCGCGGCTACCCTTGGACTGACCCACGAGCTTGGCGATGGCCTCTGCGATGTCATGCGGATTCGGGGCGTCCTTGCCCTCGAACATCGACGTGAAGGTCTTGAACAGGGCGTCGGGAATTCGGCCGACCTCGCCATAGGACTTCGTGACGTCGATACCGGCGGGCGTCTGAACGCTGGCGAACAAGTTAGTCGGGTACCCGCTCGGCTGCACCTCCACGACCTCGACGCCGAGCTGCGAGACTTCGTATCGGAGGCTGTCGGTCAGCGCTTCGACGGCCATCTTGCTCGCGCCATAGATGCCGAGGAAGGGGAACGTCACGCGGCCGAGGATCGAGCCGATGTTGATAATCAGGCCATCACGCTTCTGGCGCATGGAGGGGAGAACTGCCCGGGTGACGCGAAGGAGCCCGATGACATTCGTATTGAAGATGACCTTCGCCTGTTCCGCGGTGAAGGCTTCGGTGACGCCGGCCGACATGATGCCGGCGTTGTTGACCAGCACATCGATCGTGCCGGCCTCCGCCAGGACTTTGTTGACGCCCGCTTCGACAGACGCGTCGTCGCTCACGTCCAATTCCACGGTCTTGATGCCGAGCTTCCGCACGGCCTCGGCGGCCTCACGGTTCTTGCCCTGCGCATTGCGCATCGAGGCGTACACAGTGTGGCCAGAGCGGAACAGGGTTTCCGCCGTGTCACGGCCAAAGCCGCTGCTAGTGCCGGTGATCAGGATTGTTTTGGACATACTCGGTCTCCTTGAAGTCATTCGACACAGTGTTCCGGAACATCAACTCGGGAAAGCTTTGAGCAACGAGCGCGATGGCTCTCATTCGATCTCTTCCATGCCACTGAAGGTGGGGATGCGAAGATCGCGGGGTCCCAGCGCTTCACCATCTTGCTGATGGTCGTAGTGATATTCGCCGACGACTCGAGACTGCTTCCATCGCCGTCGGACCGACCAAATGATTCGGACGGCTCGTCCTGTTACGCCCACGACTTCGAGCGACCATTGCGAATGCTGCTCGTCAAGTGAATCGCCGGCGATCGGCCTTACACTGACCGAGACCGACAGCCCGCCAATTTCGGCCATCACGTGAAGCGGCACGAGAAAGCCGTACAGACGAGATTTCAAGCGTTCTCTTCCAATCAACGGCTCGGGCGACGAGTCGCGGCGTAGCTCGACATCGTCGGCGTAAAACTGGTCGACAATCGCCAGGAATTCTTCGTAGCTCGCGCTGATGTCAGCAGTGACGATGGCGGCGTTTAGTTCGCGCTCGGCTTGAGCTGCCCTGTCGGCGCTCGACCTCGGGTCCAGAAGGGTACTGCTGTGTGAGTTCGTCATGGGTCGCCCTTTCATTGATTCCAGCCTCCACCGAGTGCTCGATAGAGTTCGACGATCGAGCTGAGCTCCAGGCGCTGGAGCATGGCGAGATCGAGTTCACTTCGGAAGAGGTTTCGCTGCGCGTCGAGGACCTGCAAGTAGCTGTCGAGCCCACCCTGATATCGGTCAGTCGACAGCCGCGTGGCGTCGCGGAGCGCCGCTACGAGTTGCTCTTGCTGCGCGCGCTGCTCGCCTGTCTTGTGATAACCGGCGAGCGCGTCGGAGACGTCACGGAGTGCGCGATAGATCGCTCGCTCGTAGTCGATGACCAGCTCGCGCTCGACCGACTCCGCGAGCCGCACCGTCGCGCGTGTTCGGCCCGCATTGAAGACCGGCGCGACCGCGCCGGCCGCCGTACTCCAGGTACGGGCGGGAGCCGTCAGTAATGTCGTCAGATCGCGGCTCTCGACGCCGAGCAGTCCGGTGAGCGCGATGCGTGGAAAGTATTCCGCTCTTGCCGCACCAATCTGTGCGTTCGCGGCCACGAGCGCTTGTTCCGCCTCTCGGATATCGGGACGGCGCTCAAGAAGCGCTGATGGAAGGCCCACCGGCACCGACGGTCGAGCATTGAATGTCTCGATGAATCGGTCTGTCCGTGAGATGTCCCCGGGTGTCCGTCCGAGCAGCACGCTCAGGTCGTCTTCGGTTTGCGCAATCTGTCGCTGGACGCTCGCGATCTGCGCGGTCGCTGTGTAGAGGAGTTGCTCCGCCTGGCGCGTGTCCAAGGCAGTCGCTACGCCCCGCTCGCGTCGCAGTTGCGTCAAGCGCAAACCGTCCGCACCGAGATCACGTGTGCGCTGCGCGATCGCCAACTGACGGTCGAGCGTCTGTAACGAGAAGTACGCGTCGGTCACGTCGGCGATGAGCGTCGTGATGACGGCCCGCCGCGCCTCCTCTGTGGCGAGATATTGAGCGCGCGCCGCCTCGTTCAACCGGCGGATCCGTCCCCACACGTCCAGTTCCCATGCGAGGGCGAATCCCGCTTGGAAGTCCGAGATGTCCGGGCCGAATCCTGGTGGGAGCGGCCGCACGCCCGCTTCGGATACGCGATTCTTGGAGGCACCGGCGGATGCCACCACGAACGGCAGTCGATCAGCCCGTGCGATCCCAAATCGCTCACGGGCCTGCAACACACGCTCCGCCGCGATCCTCAGATCGAAGTTCTGAGCGAGCGCGACACGAACGAGCTCGGTCAGCGTGTCGTCCTTGAACAGATCGAACCACTTCAGGTCTGTCAGTGACGGAGACTCCGCCTGCGCGGTGGTCACGGTCGTGTCGCGAAACGCCGCCGGGACTGCAACGGCCGGCCGTCGATAGTTCGGACCGAGCACACAAGAAGCGGCGGACACGGAAGCCGCGATGACGATGACGAGGCGGTTCATCGGAGCACCTCGATTGCGGTCGAGGGGACGGCCGCCGCTTGCGCTTCATGCGCGATCGTTCGACGCTCGGCGAATCGCTGGATGACGACATACAGCACTGGGATGACGAAGACGCCCAGCAGAGTCGCGGTGGCCATTCCGCCGAACACCGCAGTGCCGAGCGCGCGCCGCGATGCCGCGCCGGCGCCGGTTGCGACGACCAGCGGCAGCACGCCGAGCAGAAACGCAAACGAGGTCATGAGAATGGGACGGAAGCGCAGGCGGGCGGCTTCTTCGGCGGCATTCGCGATTGACGTGCCCTGCTCCCGACGGAGCTTCGCAAATTCGACGATCAGGATCGCGTTTTTCGCCGCGAGACCGATGAGCGTGATGATGCCAATCTGCGTGTACAGGTCGTACGGATACGATCGCATTCCGATCGCTATCAACGCACCGAGCAGACCGAGAGGCACAGCGAGTACGACGGCGAACGGCGTACTCCAGCTTTCATACAGAGCGGCAAGAAACAGCAGCACGAGAACGGCGGCGAAGCCGAAGATGAATGGTTCGGTTCCCTCATTGCGGCGCTGTTGAAAGACGGTGCCCGTCCACTCGTATCCGAAACCTGGCGGCAGCACTTGACGCGCCACCTGTTCAAGTGCCGCAGCGGCCTGTCCCGAGCTGTATCCGGGCGCATTTGTGCCCGTTAACTGTGCGGCGCGGAACCGGTTGTAGCGATAAACGACTTCCGGCCCTGACACGGGACGCACGTTCACGAGCGTGCTCAGGGGAATCATGTCGCCGTCGCGACCGCGGACGTGGAAATGACTGATGTCGTCGGGGCGCACCCGAAACTGCGGTTCGGCCTGTATCAGCACACGCCAGGTGCGGCCGAATCGGTTGAAGTCGTTCACGTAGAGCCCGCCGAGGAATGTCTGCAGGGCCGAATACACGTCGGTCACCGGGACGCCAAGCGTCTGCGCTTTGTCGGTGTCCAGGTCGACGCGAAATTGCGGGACGGTCGTCCGCAGGCCGGTGTTGATCGAGGCGATCTCCGGTCGCTGCCTCGCCGACTGGACAAATGCCTGCGTGACCTCGAACAGTCGCGTCAGCTCGCCATCGGTTCGGTCCTGGAGCATCAACTCGAACCCGCCAGTGGCGCCCAGTCCGAGGATTGGCGGCAGTCCGAATCCGAATACGATGGCGCTCTGCAGCTGCGCGAGCTTCGGCTGCACTTGCTGCAGGATCGTCTGCTGATTGAGATGCATGGCCGCACGCTCGTCCCACGGTTTCAGGAGGGCGATAACCGTCGAGACGTTCGAGTTGATGGTGTTCGTCAGGCGATCGAGGCCGCCAAGCGTCGTGACCGCTTCGACGCCTGGATTGGCACTCAGGATGTCCTCAACCTGGCCGACGACGCGATCGGTGCGCTCGATCGAGGCGCCGTCGGGCAGCCGGACGGCGACAAAGAACACACCTTGATCTTCGTCGGGCAGGAATCCCGTGGGCGCCTTTCGGAAGAGTGATCCGGCCGCAACGTAGCACACGCCAAGTGCGATGAGTGCGAAGGCCGCTCGACGCGCCAGCGTCTGCACGCTGAACACGTACCGATTCGTGGTCCAGGCGAATGCGCGATTGAAGAGACCGAATCCGCGTGTGAACCAACTGACCGACTGCCGTTTTGGCTTGAGAATCAGCGCACTCAGCGCCGGACTCAGCGTTAGGGCGTTGAAGGCGGACAGCAGGACGGACGCCGCGATCGTCAGCGCAAACTGACGATAGATCTGACCCGCAATGCCGCCGAGGAAGGCAACCGGGATGAAGACCGCGGCGAGGATGCATGCGATGGCGACGACCGGCCCAGACACCTCGTCCATCGCCTGCACCGTCGCGGCGCGCGGACTCATGCCCTGGTCGATTTTGTGCTGCACGGACTCGACGACCACGATCGCATCGTCGACGACGATGCCGATCGCCAAGACCAAGCCAAACATGCTCGTCATGTTGATCGAGAACCCGAGGAATGGAAAAAGCGCGAGCGTTCCGACGATTGATACCGGGACGGCAAGGAGCGGGATCAACGTCGCGCGCCAGTTCTGCAGGAACACAAAGACGACGAGGACCACCAGCGCGATCGCTTCGAACAACGTCACGACGACATCGGCGATCGACGTCCTCACGAAGCGAGTGGCATCGAAGCCGACTCGGTACTGAAGGCCCTCCGGGAATCGCGCCTGAGCGTCGTCGAGCAGTGTTCGGACGCGGTCGGCCGTGTCGACCGCATTGGCGCCCGGCGAGAGATAGACGAGGACGACGCTCGCGGGCTTCTTGTCGAATCGCGAGAAGGTCTTGTAGTCCTGCGCGCCCAGCTCGACGCGACCGAGATCCCGGACCCGGAGCAGGGATCCATCCGGTTGCGCCCGCAAAACGATGTCGCCGAACTGCTGCGGCTCGACGAGCCGCCCCGCGGCATTCACCGGATACTGCAGGTCCACGCCGGATGCCACCGGCGGTTGACCGATCGTGCCGGACGGGTTCTGACGGTTCTGCGCCTGGATCGCGGCGCCGATGTCGGTCGCGGTGACGCCGAGCGTCGCCATCCTCGACGGGTTGACCCAGACGCGCATCCCGTAGTCCTGGCGAGAGGCGAGGCGTGCCTCGCCGACTCCCGGCACGCTCGCAATGCGATCGAGCACGTTGATCGTGACAAAGTTGTTCAGGAACATCGTGTCGTAGCGGTCGTCCTTTGACGTGAACGCCATCCCGAGCAGAATCGCCGTCGAGAGCTTTTTGACGGTGACGCCTTCACGCTGAACCTCGGATGGCAGCGCTGGCACCGCCAGGCTGACGCGGTTCTGTGTCTGCACCACGGCCGTGTCGACGTTCGTGCCGAGATCGAACGTGACGTCGACGGTGAGGACACCGTCGTTCGAGCTGCGCGAGAAAAAATAGAGCATGCCGTCGAGCGCGACCAGCTGCTGCTCGATGGGCTGCGCGACCGTGCCCTCGAGATCCTGCGCGTTCGCCCCGCGGAAGTTCGCTGTGATTTGGACGACCGGGGGCACGACCTCCGGGTTGGTCGCGATCGGCAGGTTCGGAACCGCGGCGGCGCCGAGGATCACGGTGACGATGGCGATAACGATCGCGAAGATAGGTCGATCGATGAAGAACTTGG
>DATKHR010000247.1:0-6262 GCA_035510155.1 Vicinamibacterales bacterium | reverse complement strand
TCGGGCCACCGTGGACGAGGACGACGAAGGGCAAAGGTCCGCTCGATCCCCTTGGCTCATGGCTCGTTGGCCGCAACAGGGCGGCCCCGATCTCGACGCCGTCGAAGCTTCTGTAGGTGATGAATTCCGGCGAGACGAGCGGCACCGACGCCCATGTGCTGTTGAAGGTCGTCATTGGCGTCACCGCGATCTTGGCTCGTGGCTCGCCGTCCCGCGCCGGGCGCGAGCCGATAGGAGACGGTCTCCAGGGACCCGACGCGTGCCGGAAGCGAGAGGACGGCCGCCACGAGAAGCGCATTCTTCATACTAAGATGGCCTACCTTAGCATGGCTCTTCGCCGATGACCGATCGCTTCCTCGATCTGCAATCGTCGCCTCTGGCGCGAGGCGTTTCGCCCGTTCGCATCCGGTACCGCGATGCCGGAAGTGGCCCGCCCGTTGTGATTCTGCACGGAGGCTGGGGCTATGACGTGTATTCGTTCGATCGGCAGCTCGCCGGCCTCAATGACCATCGTGTCGTGATCCCGGACCGGACGGGTTACGGCCAGTCGGGGCGGTTGGACGCGCAGCCGCCGGACTTTCATCAGCGAGCGGGCGAAGAGACGCTGGCGGTGCTCGACATGCTGAAACTCGATCGGGCGGCGCTCTGGGGCCACAGCGATGGGGCCGTCATTGCTTTGCGCGTTGGGTTGATGGCGCCCGAACGGGTCCGTGGAATCGTGGCCGAGGCCACGCATTTCTTTCGTCGAAAGCCGCGATCGCGCGAGTTCTTCGAGACGATGCGCGATGCGCCGGACACGCTGGGCGAACGCGTCGTGGTGTCGTTGAAGGGAGATCACGGTGACCGATGGCGCGCGTTGATCATGACCAACGGAAGCGCCTGGTTGCGAATCGCCGACGAAGCCTCGTCCGACCGCTCCGACCTCTATGATGGTCGCTTGAGCGACCTGCAGGTGCCGGTCCTCGTTATCCACGGCGCCCAGGATCCGCGCACCGAAAGCGGTGAAGTGAGCGCGCTCTGCGCTGCTCTTGACAGCCGTTCCCGAGCGCTCCGTCAGGCGTCACGGGTGGTTATCCTGGCCGATGGCGGACACAGCCCTCACAGCGAGCGAGCAACCGCCGATCGCGTGACGCGAGACGCGTTGGACTTCCTCGTTCGCCTTCCATCCGTTCCAAAGGAGCCCCCTGCTCTCGCGCGCGCAGTCGTTGGACCCGAGCCATGATCGCGGTGGCGCTCGAACGCGTGTCACGTGACTTTGCCGGGCCGGACGGCTCGCCCTACCGCGCCCTTGAAGATGTGTCGCTCGATATTGCCGCAGGGGCCTTTGTCGCGATCGTCGGCCCGAGCGGTTGCGGCAAGTCGACGCTGCTCAACATCGCGGCGGGACTGGTGACCCCGACCGCGGGCCTCGTCCGGGTCGACGGCGAAGCTCTGGCCGGCCTGAATCGGCAGGCGGCGTATATGTTCCAGCACGACGCGCTCCTCCCGTGGAAGAGCGTGCGCGACAATGTCGCGCTCGGCCTGACGCTCGCTGGTCTGTCGCGGCCGGTGGCCCACGCGCGAGCCGACGAGTGGCTGCGCCGTGTCGGCCTCGCCGCGTTCGCGTCACACTATCCGTCGCAATTGAGCGGAGGCATGCGCAAGCGAGTGACGATGGCGCAGAACTGGATCATCGACCGACCAATCGTGCTGATGGACGAACCGTTCTCGGCCCTCGACGTGCACACGCGCCAGCGCATGGAGACGGAGTTGCTCGCGTTGTGGGACGAAGGGACCTTGCGCAATCCGCAGGGTGCCCCCGGGAGTCCCGGCTCCCCGTCGCGGCGAACGGTCCTCTTCGTCACCCACGATCTCGAGGAAGCGATCGCGCTGGCCGACGACGTGGTGGTGCTCTCTGCGGGGCCGGCGAGCCGGATCGTGGCCCGGTACCGCGTCGAGCTCGGACGCCCACGTGAGCTCATGGATCTGCGCACCTCGCCGGCGTTCATCGATCTCTATAAGACGATGTGGTCGGTGTTGCGAGAGGAAGTGATGAAGAGTCAGCGTGCCGGGGCGGTGCATGGCTGAAGAACGTTTCAGCCGGGCTTCCATAACGCTCGCCCAGCTTGCCCTCGGCGCCATCATCCTTGCGACTTGGCAAGCGGGTGCCACGCTCAAGCTGCTCGACCCGTTCTTTTTCAGCCGACCGACCGACATCGCCGGGCGGGTTGCGCTCTGGGTGGCGAACGGCTCGCTCTGGCGGCATCTGGTCGTGACGCTCGAGGAGGCCGTGCTCGGGCTGATCATCGGGGCAGCGATCGGCATCACGCTCGGGTTCGTGCTGGCGCGCTCACCGTTCGCGGCCCGCGTGCTGGATCCTTATATTGCGATGTTGAACGCCATCCCACGCGTTGTCCTCGCCCCCTTGTTCCTTTTGTGGTTCGGGCTCGGCATCTGGTCGAAGGTGGCGCTGGCTGTGACCCTCGTCTTCTTTATCATGTTCTTCAACACGTATCAGGGCGTGCGGGACGCTGATCGCGGCATCATCGACAGCGTTCGGATGCTCGGCGCCAGCGAACGGCAACTGATGCGCCACGTGTTGCTGCCGAGCGCGCTCACCTGGATCTTCTCGAGCTTGCAGACGAGCCTCGGATTCGCGATGGTGGGGGCGGTTGTGGGAGAGTATCTGGGCGCCGCTCGCGGCCTGGGTTACATCATTGCCCAGGCTGAAGGAACATTCGATACCACAGGTGTCTTCGCGGGGATGACCGTACTCTCGGCCGTGGTGGTCATCGTCAGCGCCGGCGTGACGCGGCTTGAACGATATCTCCTCAGATGGAAAGCGTGAATCGAGGGTGGCGGCGGGCGCTTGGCGCGGCCGCGATCGTGTTCCTTGCGGGCGCGATCGGGACTGTTGGAGCGTGCAGCCGGGGCGCCGCCGATACGAGAGCGACGACGGTTCGCCTCGCGGTCGGCGGCCAGAACCAGATGGTGTACCTGCCGACGACCCTCGCTCAGGAGCTCGGGTTCTATCGAGATGAAGGCGTCGACGTCGAGCTCCAGGACTTTCAGGGCGGCGCCAAGGCGCTTCAGGCGCTTGTCGGAGGAAGTGCGGATGTGGCGTCCGGCTTCTACGATCACACCATTCAAATGGCCGCAGAGGGCCGGGAATACGTGGCGTTCGTGAGCATGCTCCGGTTCCCCGGGCTCGTGCTGGCGACGTCGCCGCAGGCCGCGGCCACGGTGACGCGGATCGAAGACCTCGAGGGGCGCATGGCGGGCGTGACGACCGCCGGCTCATCGTCGCAGATGTTCCTCACGTTCCTGCTGACGCGGCACAAGGTGGCGCCGGAGTCGGTCAGCGTGACGGCGATTGGCAGCGCGGCGACGGCAATTGCCGCTATCGAGCACGGCAAGGTCGACGCCGGCTGGATGGCCGACCCGTCGTTCACGCTTGTGAAGCGGCGGAATCCCACTGTTCGCGTGCTCGCGGACCTGCGGGACGAGGCAGGCGTCAGGCAGGCGTTTGGAACGGCCACGTATCCTGGAGCGGTGCTGTATGCGAGCGGCGACTGGGTGCGTGCCAATCGCGATACCTCCCGCCGGCTTGCGCGGGCAATCGTGCGGACACTGCAGTGGATGCACGCGCACTCGGTGGAGGAGATCGCACAGAAAACCCCGAAGGCGCTTCGCGGCGACGACGACGCGCTCTACGTGGAAGCGTTGAAGAATTCGATGGCGATGTTTTCCACCGACGGGCTGATGACGCCCGAGGGCGCTCGGGCCGTGCGAGGGTTACTGGCGGGATCGATGGAGAAGGTCCGCGACCGGACGATCGATCTCTCGAAGACGTACACGAACGAGCTCGCTCAGTGAGAGAGGGGACATGAAGGGCAGGGAGGCGACGGGGGCGGCGTAGATGCGAAAACCGGTCGTTCTCATCACCGGGGCTGGCGGCGAAATCGGCCACGGCCTGGTCGCGCGACTTGCCAGGTCGGGCTCGCCGATCATCACACTCGACGTGAGCCCGCTCGACGCGTCGGTCGCGTCACAGGTCAGCCGGGAGTTCACCGGATCCATTACCGATGCCTCGCTGCTCGATCGCGTCCTCGCGGAGTTCGAGGTCGATCGCGTATTCCATCTCGCCGCCCTTCTTTCGACACGGTCGGAGTTCACGCCGGTGACGGCTCATCATGTGAACGTTGAAGGGACGCTCAATCTGCTCGAATTCGCGCAGCGACAAGGCGAATCGCACGGCCGGCCGGTCATCTTCATTTATCCCTCTTCCATCGCGGCGTACGGGCTGCCAGATCTCGAAACCAAGCGCCGGTGCGCACGCGTCCGGGAAGACCAGTTCACGCATCCGGTGACGATGTACGGATGCAACAAGCTGTACTGCGAGCTGCTTGGCGATTACTACGGCAAGCACTACAAGCAGTTGTCGGCAGACGCCATCGCGCGGGTTGATTTTCGCGCGGTTCGCTTTCCCGGACTTATCTCCGCGGTGACCGTGCCATCCGGCGGGACGTCCGACTATGCCCCCGAGATGATTCATGCGGCGGCGAAAGGCGAGCACTATGACTGCTTCGTCCGCCCGGACACGAGGATTCCGTTCATGGCAATGCCGGACGGCGTCGAGGCGCTGCTGACATTGGCTGCTGCGCCACGCAGCCAGCTCACGCGCACTCAGTACAACGTCACGGCGTTTAACCCGTCCGCCGCTGAAATCCGCGACGTCGTCGTTGCTCGGTTTCCTCAGGCGACCGTCAGCTACGACGTCGACCCGAAGCGGCAGGGCATCGTGGATTCCTGGCCCATGGACGTCGACGATTCGGCCGCGCGGCGCGATTGGCGCTTCGCCCCGCGATACGACTTCGAGCGCGCCTTCAGCGAGTACCTGATTCCGACGATTCGTCAGCGATACCGCGACATGGAAGCGCGGAGACACACGGGCACTGATGCACGCACACCCATGGACACAGAGACACGGAGACGTAGAGAAGACTGACGATATGGATGCCGTCACAGCGTTTGCCCCTGCCACCGTCTCCAACGTTGCGTGCGGGTTCGACGTGCTCGGCTTTGCGCTGCACGAGCCTGGCGACGAAGTGACGGTGCGGTGGGCGGAGGGTGGAGTCCGGATCGACGGTATCCTCAATGATCACGGACGATTGCCGCGCGACGCCGCGAAGAACACCGCCGGCGTCGCGGCGGCGGCGCTTCTGCGCACGCTCGGTGAGCGCCGCGGCGTGGCGCTGACCATCCGCAAGGGACTGCCGCTTTCGAGCGGGCTGGGCGGGAGCGCCGCGAGCGCGGTGGCGGCAGTCGTCGCGGTCGACGCCCTGGTCGGAGCGCACTCGTCGCTGGACACGCTGCTGGCGTGCGCGTTCGAGGGTGAGCGCGATGGCGCCGGATCGGCACACGCGGACAACATCGCGCCGGCGCTTGTCGGGGGCTTCGTCCTCGTGCGATCCGCGATGCCGGCGGATGTCGTACGGCTGCCTGTGCCGTCCGGCCTGACGGCAGTCGTCGTGCACCCGGATCTCGAGATCGAGACGTCCCGGGCCCGGGCGCTCCTCGGCGTGACGGTCCCGCTCGACGCCGCGATTCGCCAGTGGGCGAATGTCGGTGCCCTGGTTGACGCGTTGCACAGGAGCGACTATCGGCTGCTCTCGCGATCGCTCGAAGATGCGATTGCTGAGCCGCGGCGCGCGGCCCTGCTTCCGGGCCTTGGCGCCATCAAACAGGCGGCGGCCGAGAGCGGCGCGCTCGGATGCAGCTTTTCGGGATCGGGGCCGTCGTTGTTCGCGCTCTGCGAAGGCCGCGATGTTGCGGATCGTGTGGCCGCCGCCATGACACGGGCGGTCCACGAATATGTGGGCCCGGAGGTGCAAACCTACATCTCGCCCATCGCTTCCGTTGGAGCTCGCGTCGTGACCGCTCCAGGCTTCCCTTCCCGGAGCCCACAGTCGGCCTCGCCGACATGCGCTTCGTAACCACGCGGGGTGGGAGGCCCGCCTCGTTCAGGACGGCCCTGTTCGACGGGCCCGCGCCCGACGGCGGGCTCTACATGCCGGAGTCCCTGGAGCCGTGGCGGGCCGATGAGCTGGCCCGCCTGCCGCGCCGCACGCTGACGGAAATCGGATGGCTTGCGCTGCGGCCGTTCGTCCGTGGCGAGATCGATCTCACGACGCTCGAAGCCGTGGTCGTGGAGGCACTGAACTTTCCAGTTCCGCTCGTGGAGGTCGAACCCGGCATCCATGCGCTGGAGCTGTTCCACGGA
>DATKHR010000246.1:0-15889 GCA_035510155.1 Vicinamibacterales bacterium | reverse complement strand
CACCAGGTAGACATGATGCGCCTTCATGAAGTCGATGGCTTCCTGGTTCAGATCAGAGCCGTGCTCGATCGAATCGACACCAGCGTGCAGCGCATCGAGAATCGTCTTCAGGTTCTCGGCGTGGGCAGCCACCCTGAGGCCGGCCATGTGCGCCTGGTCGACGATTACCTTCATTTCCTCAGGCGACACCTGCTCGGCGGTCGGCGAGTCGAGTGGTGACGCCACGCCGCCGGACGCCAGGATCTTGATCACGCGCGCCCCATACTTGATCTGCAGATGCACGGCCTTCTCCGCGTCGCCGGGCGAGTTGATGAAGCCGTTGAAAGGCGTGTAGTAGTCGGTGAGCGGCAGGCTGGGCGGCATCGGGATGAAGTCGCCGTGGCCGCCGGGCGTCGAGATCGCGTGAGCCGCGGGAACGATGTGAGGACCGGGGATCGTGCCTTCATCGATCGCCGACGCGATCGCGACGTCAACGAACCCCTGGCTGCCGAGCGTCCGGATCGCGACGACGCCAGACTCGAGCGCGAAGGCGACGGCTTTGGACGCGCGGAGAGCGGCCAGAGCATCCGACGTGGTTTGGCTCGTGAGGGGCCCGGTCCACAGATGCGCGTGGGCATCCACCAATCCGGGAATCACCGTCAACCCCCGGAGGTCGACCTCTTCCGCACCAGGCGGAAGCGCGACGCGCGTGCCGACGGCGGTGATGGCCCCGTCGGTAATCACGATCGTCGCATCCCGCACGGGCGGCCGGGCCGCGTCAGCCATAAGCGTGCCGCAGCGGACCACCAGCACTCGCGGCGCCGCCAAGGCGGGAGTGAGCTGAGCGAGGCACGCGACGGAGAGAAGGGTGATCGAGCGTCGTGTCATGGTGAGGCTCCCGTGAAATGCAACCCGAACACGAGATGGGCCGGTTGAGCAACGGCGAGACTTTCGGCCTAATCCAGGGTCAGGCCGATTGCTCGGACGGTATCGAACGTGACGGGCCTCATCCGGCTCTCAACTCCGTGACGTTCATCGCGTCGATTCGGTGAATCAGCTTCGCAAAGACTTCTATCTGACTATGCATCAGCTCAGGGCTGAGTTTCCCGATGCACGCGTCGGGCGACGCGGCCAGCAGATAATTCGGCTGCGGGATGTATCCGATCGTAGGGACGCCCGCGCGAGACAGGCTACTGCCCTCTCCAAGAAATCCGCCGCCGACCGGATTCACAACCGCCGCGCGATCGATGCTGCCTTCGAGCGCGTCGACGAGCGCCATCGCCATGACGCTGTTCGGGGTAATCGCGACACTCCACTCGTTCTTACCGGTTGCCCTATATTCTGGCTCGGCGCCGGGCGTGTCCATCCACTCGCGGCAGCCCAGGTGCTCGACGGTCACGGCGGCGACCGTCTTCTTGATCACCTCAGGATGCTTCTCGATGAAGCCGCGGATGGACGGCACCCAGGGGCCGGCGAAATGCCCCGTCGTCATCGGGAAGACCAGCGTGCGCCGGCGCTCACTCTTCGGGAGCTTCGAGAAGTACTTCGCGAGCGCCAGCAAGCCGAGCGCGCCATTCTCCTCGGTGGCGTTCGGGCCGTCGGTGTGCGTGTTTAGAATGATGACCTCTTCGCTCGACGCGCCCGGCAATGTCGCAATGACCGTGTCGGTTGGCGTATCCGGGGTCACAGTCGCGGTCAGGGTGACCGTAAACGTCTCGTGGCGGGCCGCGCGCTCCCGCAACGCGTGCCCGGTTGCGCGGTCGACATAAACGGCTGGAATCCCCTGTGGCGGGCGCGAAAACGGCGAGTACTGGTCCTTGGCGTTCGCGGGGGACACGTCGGTCCAGGCGATGATAACGGCGACCGCGCCGGACTTCTGAAACGGCGTCAGATCCGTGATCGCCGCGCGCGCGGGCCGCACGACGTCCGGAAACTTCTCACCGGTGGGATGGATGCCCCACGGTCGATAGAGACGATTCCACTCGCGAGTGGGCGTCCGGAAGTCAACGAGTGCGATCTTGTCGCGCACGCCGCTGAGGTCGACGTCCGGGTGCGTGCCGACATAGACCAGTTCGGCCATGACGCCCTCGCGGTCCGTCTCCCCGGAGTACGGGAAGTACGAGGAACATGGAAACATCGGACCGACGGTCCCTCGGCCCGACAAAAACGCCTGGCGCGCCACCCCTTGACCGAGCTCGATGCGCAGTTGAAGCGGTGGGCCAGCCTCCCAGCGGGGAAAGCTGTACCCGTCTCGCTGAACGTCGAGACCGAGCGACTCCATCCCGTTCGCCAGGAAGTCGACGAACTGCGTATGGGCAGTGTTGCCGGTGTATTTCGGACCAAGACCGGCCATCCAGACCTGCTGCTCCCAGACTTCCTGCTGGCTGGGTAACAGCTCGGGTCGGAACCCTCGGCTAGCGCCCGCACCCCAGGCTCGCGCCACGTCCATTGTCGAGATCGCGGCCGCCCACTTCACGAATGTTCGCCGGGAAAACAGCATTGTGCCTCCGCCTTAAGCCCTGGCTACGTTAGCATGCTGGGGCGACATCGAAACGGACCGGGCGCAGGGCTCAGGCCGACGGACGGGACGCGTTGCTCCTGTAGCGGAGGGCCAGCCGCGCCGATACACGTGCGGATGAGCGATACGATCTGGACCTTCCACCGTCGAAGCGACCGGCTGCAGCTGCGGCGTGAAGAAACGCCCACAAGTGTGCACCTCGTCGTCACCGAAAACGGCACGTCCCGGTCCTTTTCTTTTTCCGATCTCAATCGTCTGGTGGCGTTTCAGAACGACATGGAAGCGTTCTTGATTCGAACAGGCTGGACATTCACGTCATTTGCCCCGGATCGGCGGGGGGGACGCGATCGCCGGCTGATGCCCCGGATGACCGAGCGGCGCCGCTGGTGGACCGACGGCAGGCCCGACGACCTCAATTAACTGCGGATCGCGGGTTGGACCAAGGACCTAGGCCGGACCAAGCACCAAGAACCAAGGCCTACGGGCCAGCCGCGCCCTGCGCGAGCGCGTCCAGCGCCTTCGCCACGCGCACGTATTCCTCGTAACGCCGCTGATAGAGCGCCAGCTTCTCGCGCTCAATCGACTCGAGCGTCAACCGGGCGTCGGGCGACGGCACGAGCGCCAGCTGGTGCTCGGCTTCGGCTGCCCGTCGCTTGTACTCGCGGTCATGCGACCGCTCCCATGCCAGCCACTCGGCGGTCCACTGCGCGTGAGCAGCCTCCAGACGCGCGCGCGAGAACGGAAACGCCGTGCCCATTGCACGATCGATGGCATTGAATTCATCCGGAAAGAGCGCGCGCGCCGCCTGCGCGACCGGCTGCCAGACGAGGATAGTGCGGGGATCGGCGGTGGCCCCGGCAACCGCCGGCGCGAAGAGATTGAGGATGGTCAGCTCTCTCGTGCGCTTGGCTTCGGCCGTCGCCGCGGCCGCCTCGGCTGCGACAGCGGCCACCTGGCGGCCGACCCAGGCGAGCGCGCCCGCCACAACGAGGAGTGCAACGGCGATGGTCAACGCCTCCGCCCCGACGAGTTCTCAGTACTTCAGCACCGTGTGCACATGCTCGCTCACCAGCTTCGCCCGCCCGCCAAGCGCCACCAGCTCAATCAGAAACGCGAGCGCGGCCACGGTTCCGCCAAGGCCCTTGACCAGGTCGACGGTCGCCCGCGCGGTTCCTCCGGTCGCCAGGAGATCGTCGACAACCAGCACGCGCTGCCCGCGCCTCACCGCGTCCGCATGCATCTCCAAGGAGTCGCTCCCGTACTCGAGATCGTAGCGCGCCTTCACCGTTGCCGACGGCAACTTGCCGGGCTTTCGGACCGGCGAAAACCCCGCCCCGATCCGATCCGCCACCGCGGCTCCAAAGATGAAGCCGCGGCTTTCGACGCCAACTACCACGTCGATCTTCTGATCGCGAAACGGCAGCGCCAGGCTGTCGATCGCGAGCCGCAGCCCTTCCGCGTCCTGGAGCAGTGTCGTAATGTCGTAAAAGAGAATTCCCGGCTTCGGAAAATCGGGAACGTGCCGAATCTTGCGCTTGAGTCGTTCAGGCATTACGTCATCACGTCCAATCATCGTCCCGTCCGCTCATCTGATGGAAAAACCCGTTTCCCTTCCGGTCGGCACATCGTCTTCGACGTCTATGCGATCGACACGCGCGCCACGCGGTCCGTGGCGGATCGCGCGCTCGAATCGTTCGAGGGCCTCGGCCTCGCCTTCCGCCGCGATCTCGACGCGCCCATCCGCCAGGTTCTGCACCCACCCGTGAACGCCTTCACGGCCGGCGACGGCTTCGGCATAAAACCGGAAGCCGACGCCCTGCACCCGGCCTGTGATAAGAAACCTCCGCGCGACGCGCATCTCCGCTACGGCGTCTTGGACGGATCGGGCTTGGGCGGCTCGGGTTTGAGCGCCTCCCGCTTGATCGGATCCAGCTTCTGCCGTTGGAGCTGTTGATTGACCGCGGGCATTTTCCCTGCGATCGTTGAATCGAGTTTGCCCAGTTGCTCGTCCAGTCGGTTCGAGAGCGTGCGGAACATCGAGTAGGTTTGCTCGGTCGGGCGCACGTCCGCGCTCTCAACGATCCCTTGCAGCGCCGCGATCTTGTTATTGAGCTTGATCGGGAAATTCAGCGGGTCCTGGCTGCTCTGCAGCCGGACTTGGTAGATTTCGCCCTCGATCTCGCTGATTGCGTGCTCGAAGTCGTCGAGCGTCTTGAAGGCCGCCGTCTGCTTCGGATCGAGCTTGCTCTTTCTGTCCGCGATCTGCTGCTTGATCCCGCGCGCCAGGAGAACGGCATCGTTCGCCATGCTCACGCGGTCGCGGATCTGAATCGCCAGATCGAACTGCTCACGCAGATCCTGATCGGTGACGTCCTTCAAGAGACGCGGCTCGCGACGGATGGCAAACGGTTGGTTCTCGGTTTGACCGTCCACCGTGACGCGGACCTGGTAGGTCCCCGGTGGCGCCTGAGGGCCGCGCGAGCTCGCCGCCCACATAATCATCCCTGGAAAATCAGTGGCACCCGCATACCGCGTGTCCCACGGCTGCCGATGCAACCCGGCGGCGACCGGAGGATGAGGCTCTGGCGGCCGCCGGAAGCCGTCTTCTTCATTGTTGGCTGGCGTCGCCGGCTTTTGGGCGTCTGCCGGTGTGCCTGTGAAGGCACGGATGACCCGGCCCTGCGGATCGAGAAACTCCATCGTGATCTTCTCGGCAGGCGTCTTCAGGTAATAGTCAACCGCGAGGTTTCGGTCGAGACCGCGCAACACGTCTTCAGGTTTGTAGAGGTGAAAGTTCGAAGTCGTCTGCAGCCCGCCCTGGCGCAACACGGAGACATCGTCCATGACGTAGAACCCCCGGCCGTGCGTGCCGATCACGAGGTCGCGCTCCGTGACGGCGATGTCGTGCACGGGCGTACCGGGCAAGTTCTGCTGCAGCGACTGCCAACTGGATCCGTCATCCCATGACACGTAGATGCCGTGCTCCGTCCCTAAGTACAGGAGCCGCTCGCGTTTCGGATCCTCGCGGATGGCGCGCGCGAAATCGTTGGGCGCCACGCCGCTCGTGATCGCCGTCCAGGTCGACCCGTAGTCGTCGGTGCGAAAAACGTACGGCTTGAAATCATCCAGTTGATATCGATTCGCCGCCACGTACGCCGTCGCCGGCCGCCACGGGGACGCTTCGACGAGACTGATGCGCGCGTAGTCGCCGAACTCCTTCGGCGTCACGTTCCTCCAGTTGGCGCCGCCGTCGCGCGTCACGTACACAAGACCGTCGTCCGATCCGGTCCAGATGAGGTTTGCGTCTTTCGGCGATGGCGCGATGGAAAAGATCGTCGCGTACGTCTCGACCCCGGTATTGTCCTTGGTAATCGGTCCGCCCGACGCACCCATCGTGCGTGGATCGTGCCGTGTGAGATCCGGGCTGACTTTCGTCCAGCTCTGCCCCTCGTTCGTGGACTTCCACAGGTGCTGCGACGCCACATACAGGATGTTCGGATCGGTCGGAGCAATCACGATTGGAAACGTCCACTGGAAGCGCTCGGCGATGTCAGCGGACGCATATCCCATCGGGTTGTCTGGATACGGATTGATAGCGCGCTCCTGGCCGGTACGGCGGTCCAGCCGCGTGATCAGGCCGCCATAACTGCCGGCGTAAAAGACGTCCGGGTTGCGCAGGTCGTTGGCGATATAGCCGCTCTCTCCCCCGCCGACCGAGTAAAACACCTGATTGGCGCTACCGCCCGCCCCCCCTGGACCTCCGGCAGGCGCGACACTCGACACGCACGCGGTGGTGTTGTCCTGCTGGGCCCCGCAGACGTGATAGGGCACGTGCCCCGTTGTGATCACGTGGTAAATCTGCGACGTCGACATGGTTTCCGGCGTCCACGTTTCGCCGCCCGTGACTGACACCGTTGCGCCGCCGTCGTTGGCCTCGATCATTCGCGCGGGGTTGTCCGCCGCAATCCACAGGTCATGGTTGTCGCCGTGCGGCGGGCGGATTTGAGTCCAGGTCTTGCCTGCGTCGACAGACTTCATGAAGTTGACGTTGAGCTCGTAGACGGTGTCCGTCGCCTTTGGATCGGCGTAGACGCGCGAATAGTAGAACGCACGCTGCCGCAAATCCCGTCGCTCGTTGACCTTCTTCCAGGTCGCCCCCGCGTCGTCCGACAGAAAGAAACCGCCGTCCTCAGCCTCGATCTGGGCGTAAACGCGGTTGGAATCCGCCGGAGAGACAGCGATCCCGATTTTCCCGAGTGTTCCCCCGGGCAGGCCTGGGTTGCGCGAGATTTCCGACCAGTGGTCGCCGCCGTCAGTTGACTTGAACAGCCCGCTGCCCGGGCCGCCCGACGACATCTCCCAGGAATTGCGATAGGCCTCCCATAGCGCTGCGTAGACCACCTGCGGGTTGTGAGGATCGAGGATGAGCTCGATTGCTCCCGTTTTATCGTCGCGGAAGAGGATCCGCTCCCACGTCTTCCCGCCGTCTTTCGATCGGAAGACACCGCGCTCGGCATTCGGCCGGGCGTGATGACCGAACGCGGCCACGTACACGAGATCGGGGTTCGCGGGATGGACGCGAATCTTCGAAATGACCTGCGTCTCCACCAACCCGATGTGCGTCCAGGTCTTCCCCCCGTCGGTCGATTTGTACGCGCCGTCTCCCTGAATGATGTTGCCTCTGATTTCCGACTCGCCCGTGCCGATATAGACCACGTCCGGGTTCGAACCGGCAACGGCCACGGCACCGACCGACGAGCTGTGAATCTGCCCGTCGGTGACGGGGCGCCAGAGTGCGCCACCATCGCTGGTCTTCCAGAGGCCGCCGCCGGTGGCGCCCATGTAGTACTCGAACGGCCGCGCCACGCTGCCCGCCACCGCGATCGAACGCCCGCCGCGTGCGGGGCCGATATTCCTCCATCTCAAAGAGCCGAACGTCCCGAAGCTCTCCGCCGAAGCCGCGCCGGCTCGAGGCTGGGCGGACGGCATCGCGGCTCCAAGCACTGCCAAGCCCGCAACAAGTGCGCCGACGACCATCCGCCGCCTCCAACAGGAGCGCGGACGCGGCACCAGCGTTGAGGTGGCAAGCCGGGGGGAGAAAGAAATGCGCTTTTCCATATTCATCGATTGTAGTGTTTGCCGAGCGTTGCCCTATAATCACCCGACCTTGAGGCCGATACTCGGGCGGACAGAGGATCAACGACGGCAGAGCTTAGCATCCTTTTCATTGTCGATGCAGGACCAATCGGTCGCGTACTACCCCGTCCTCATCGTCGAAGATGACGATGACCTCAGGGAAATGTTGGCGCAGCTGCTCTCTCTGGAGGGATTTCAGGCCGCCGCTGTCACCAACGGGCGCGAAGCTCTCGACTATCTTCGGGAAGAAGACGCGCCGGGCGTCATCCTGCTCGATTTGATGATGCCGGTCATGGACGGGTGGGAATTCCGGCGTCGGCAGCAGGCCGACCCTGCGCTAGCCGCCGTTCCGGTCATCGTGTTGTCCGCGCTCGATCAGAGCCGTGCCGGGCACGTGGCCGCGGACGCCGTGCTGAAGAAACCGCTCGACTTCGATCGCCTGCTCGCGCTCGTCCGGTCGTATTGCCACTAGAGCCACCTGGTCCACATCCACGATTGATAAGATCTTGACGTAGTGATCCGTCGGATCGTTGGCACGGCGGCCCGCGCGCTCGTCGGCCTCGTCGTCCTTCTCCTGATTCTGGCTGGTACTGGTCTCGGCCTCCTCGAGACCGATTGGGCGAAGGATCGCATCCGCCAGCTGATCGTCCGCGAGGCCGCTCAATATCTGTCGGCCACGCTGACGATCGGGCGCTTCGAGGGGTCCATCCTGCGCGGCATTCGCCTTGGCGATGTTCGTCTCTCCCGAAATCAGCACCCGCTCGCGAGCATCGATGAGATCGCGTTGAGCTACAGCCTCCGCGAGCTCGTCCAGTCAGGGACCACCATCAGACGAGTCCGGTTGACCCACCCCCGGTTCACGCTCGCCAAGCAGCCGGACGGCAGGTGGGATATCGCCGCCATCGTCAAGCGCGAGCGTCGAGAGGGTCAGCAGGCAGGTCCCGGCCGACGAATCACCATTGAAGCGATCGAAATCGTCGAGGGTCGCGTCCAGCTCCGAGACCCGCTGGAGCTCGGCGCGGCGCACGTGCCGATGGATTTCGACGCGCTCCAAGCCACCTTCGCGTTCACTTATTCCCCCGTGCGCTGGCGGTTGGACTTCACCAACGCTTCCTGGGTGGGGCGCGCGCCGGAGTTGTCGATGTCGCGCCTCACGGGGGCCCTTGGCAGTGGCCCCAACGGCTGGTTGTTCGACACGCTGTCGGTTGAGACACGTCGGTCAACGTTCGTGATGAGCGGCCAGGTTCTCCGGGGCGACCGGGCTACCGCGCTCGATCTCTCGGTACATGCGGCGCGGTTCGCGTTTCAGGAGTGGTCGGGCGTTCTCCACGGGTTGAAGAACATCGCCGTCGATGCCTCGTTCGACGCGAGCTTGAAAGGACCATTGTCAACGCTCGTCACGGACCTTCAGCTCGACGGAACCGGCGGCTCGGTCACGGGACGGGTGACGCTTGACACGAACGTGCCCGGCTGGCGCGGAGCCGGCGCTGTGGAAGTGGGCCGGCTGAACCTCGCCCGTTGGTTGAACACGGCCGAACGGTCGTCAGATATCTCGGGACACGTCACGTTCGATCTGGCACTGGATCTCGGAGGACACTTTCCGCGCGGATCGTACGCGTTCGACGGCCCGCACGCGATGTACATGCATTATGACGCGGACAACGTGAGGGCTCGGGGCCGGATCACTGCCAGCGCCGCGCTGGTGGATCGAGCCACGGCGAGGGCGTACGGAGCCGCCGTCGAGGCGCGCGACAGCTCGATCAGCATCGATTCGCCGTTCCGCTATCGATTTCAGGGGACCGTGACGCAGATCGATCTTCGAAGAGTGCCGCCGACCGTGCCGGTCCCGCGCGTGGAGAGCTTGCTGACGTTCGACTACGACGTCGCCGGGCGGTTCGCTCGACCCTTCATCGTAGGCCGCGCCACCTTTGCGCGCTCGACCTTTCTCGGCGCCTCGATCAACGGTGGCGCGACCGGCAGTATCGACACCTCAGAAGACCCGATCAGTTTCTCGGGGGACGGCGAGATCGCGAATGTCAGCCTGACCCGGTTCGGCGAAGGCTTGGAGGTCGGGTGGCTCCAAGATCCCAGGTATGGCGGAACGATTGCAGGACGCTTCCATGTGGACGGCCGCGGCGCCGATCGCGCCACGCTTGCTATCACAGCCCGAGGACACCTCGCTCGCGGCGATCTGTTTCGCGGCATGCTCAGTGATGCTGATGTGTCGCTGACTCTCGATCGTGGGACGCTCGGTGCCAGCTACGCCGGCGCGTTCGCCCGTATTGATCCTTCGGTACCCTTCGCCGACGGGCGCTGGCAAGCCTCTCTCACTGGCACGGGGACCGTGTCCGCCACGGTGCCCGACCTCCTGACGGGCAATCCAACGATCGACGACTACGACATCGCCGGATCGCTCGCGCTCCAATCATCGACCATCCACGGTCTGGCCGTGGACCGAGCACGTCTCGCCGCGTCGCTGCAACAGGGACAGCTCTCGGTGTCGAGTCTCGATTGCGCGGGCCCGACTATCGAAGGGCACGGCGCCGGCACCCTGGCCCTCGACGAGCAGCAGGCGTCATCCTTCGATTACGTTGTCGCCAGCGCCGACTTGGGCGGGCTCCAACCGATCACGGGCCTCCAGGCGACGGGGCTCGCCCGAACGACTGGCCGTTTGACCGGTCCGTGGCGCGATCTCCGTCTGTCAGGCGACGGCTCGATCGCGGGCCTCGATGCATTCAGCGTCCAGGCGCTGGATATCGACGGACATTATGACGTCACGTTGCCTTCCGCTGACGCGCGGAGCGCTGGCGCCAGATTCGACGGCCACGCCACGCTGCTGCGGATCCTCGATCAACCGGTCCAGGAGACGTCAGGAAGCGTCACGCTCGACAGCCAACGTTTGAGAATTGACTTGCGCGTGCTACAGAGCGGCCAGCGCAGCGGCACGATCTCGGGCGCGATGCGGCTGCGGCTGGACGACCGCGCGATCGACATCTCGGAGCTGACCGTTGGTCTGGGGGGCAAATCCTGGCAACTGCAGCCCGGCGCGAGCTCCTGGCCTCCGGACGCGCCGAACACGCGCGCGGTGACAGTCTCATGGACTGAAAACAGCGTATCAGCGACGCCGGCGGTCTTCGTGGGCGGCAATGGCGACGAGCGCTTGACCGTGTCAGGCGATTGGAAGAGCGACGGATCTGGCCGGTTTCGGATCAGTGCGACTCACGTGTTTCTCGACACGCTTCAGGCCGCGTTCCAGGGTCCGGTCCGCTACGGTGGCGTCCTGGATCTCGAGGCCACGCTCCGCGGCACGCGCAATCGGCCTGTCCTGACCGGGACATTCAGCGTCACGAGCGGGCGCATCGAACGCGTCAATTACCAGAAGCTCGAGGGGCGCGTCGACTTCGCAGACCGCGTCTTTGCCGTCGACCTCAGCTTGCAACAGTCGCCGGGCGCGTCGATCACCGCGGTGGGATCGGTGCCGATGGCCCTGCTCGATCGCAGTCTTCCCGACCAGCCGATTGACGTGTCGATAAAATCGAGCGGCATCAATCTTGGCCTCCTCGAAGGGCTGACCGGAGCCGTCAGAGGAGTCACCGGCCAGCTCCTGGCAGACGTGCGGGTGGCGGGCACGAGTCATGAGCCGGCGTTCACGGGCGCCATCTCGATAGACGGCGCTCGCTTCGAAGTCGCGGCGACCGGGGCGAAATACAAGAACGGAAAGGTTGGGCTGACCTTGACGACCGACCGGGTCCACGTTGAGGTATTCCATCTCGAGGACAGCGGGGGTCGGCCGCTCGAGGTGAAAGGCAGCCTGGGCACACGCGAGCTGCGGGTCGGCGATGTCGAGATCGAGATCGGCGCACGCCGTTTTGAGGTTCTGCGCAACGACTTGGGCCGGCTCGCCGTGGACGCCAACCTCCACGTGCGCGGCCGCTTCGAGGCGCCGCAGCTCACGGGTCAATTGACCATCGCCAGCGGCGATCTGAAGGTCGATCAGATCCTCGAGCGGGCGCTCTTTCAACCGTACTCCACCGAGGAAACCGCAATCACAACCGCCGAAGGACCCCGAGCGGCCCTCGTTTTCAATCCATGGCAGCTTCTCGCCCTGAACCTGACGCTCCATGTCCCGAACACGCTGCGCCTCACGGGCGATAACGTGCAGGTGACTACCGGCACGCCAATTGGCCTGAGCGACATCAATCTGAGAGTTGCCGGCGATCTTTACTTGTACAAAGATCCGCGCGACCAGATTTATGTCAGCGGCTCCTTCGACACCATGAGCGGGACATATGCTTTTCAGGGCAGGCGGTTCGATGTCGATCCGACCAGCTCTATCGTGTTTCGCGGGGACTCGAGTCCGGAGCTGTACGTTGGGGTCACGCGAACGATCTCAGGCGTCCAGGCGCGGGTCGCGATCCTCGGCCCGATGCGACAGCCCGAGTTGAGGCTCTCGAGCGTCCCACCGCTCGAGGCGTCCGACATCCTGTCGCTGATCGTGTTCAACACCTCGGCGAACGACTTGAGCGCCTCGCAGCAGCAGCAGCTGGCCGTACGGGCCGGGGTCCTCGCCGCAGGGTTTCTGGCGACGCCACTCGTGTCGGCGATCTCAAGCCAGATTGGGCTCGAAACGCTCGAAATCGAGCCGGGCAGTGACTTCGCGGGCGATTTCGGCGCGAAGTTGACCGTGGGTCAGGAGGTCGCGCCGGGACTCGTCGCGCGCTTCAGCCGCCAATTCGGCTCCGAGCCCTTCGACGAGGCGACGGTCGAGTACTATCTGTCGCGGATCATCCGTCTCCGCGCGACGTTCTCCGACGCGCAGGCGCTGAACGCACGCCAACCGTTCAGGCGGGTGGAGCGCGCTGGCATCGATCTTCTGTTCTTCTTCAGCTTCTGAGACTTCGTCGAGCTACCGGCACCGAGCTCCATGTGCCGAGCTACGAGTAGCGAGCTACTGTCCCCTATACACCACCCGCCAGATCCGCCCCTTCTGGCTATCAGAAATGTACAGCGACCCGTCCGGACCTTGAGCCACGCCGTCCGCACGGTATGTTGCAGCAGCCGGGTTCATGAGAGGGTCCTTGCCGGCAAATCCGTCGGCAAAGACCTCGTATTTTCCGGACGGTTTCCCGTCAGCCATCGGCTGGAACGTCACGTTGTAGCCATCCTGCGGCATTGGGGCGCGATTCCACGATCCATGGAACGCGATGAATGCCCCTCCGCGGTACTTCTGCGGAAACTGCGTCCCTGTGTAGAACATCAGCGCGACAGGCGCCCAGTGCGGTGGGTACACGGCGATGGGCTGGGCGAACTGCGTGCAGCGGCCAACCTGCTTGCCGTCACCCCCATACTCCGGGTTCAACACCAACTTGTTCTGTGTGAAGTCATGGAAGCAGTATGGCCAACCGAAGTTTGAGCCCGGCTGCACGCGGTACAGGGGCTCCGACGGCCGTTGGACGTTGTCTTCGGTCTTGAAGAGATCAGGCCACAACGTGTCGAGTTGATCGCGATTGTTCATCGCGACGTACAGCGCACCGTCGTGCCACGCGATCGCCGGCATCTGCCGCAGGCCTGTCGCGTAGCGCGTGCCGTCGGCCTGCTTCTGGCCCAGCTTGTCTTCGTCGAACTTCCAGATGCCGCCGTGGAGCTCCAAGAGTGGACACGGGTCCTGCCCCGGCACCTTCGCCCGCCGATCGGGCGATTGACACGCATTCGAAGGCGCCCCCACGTTGACATAAAGCCCACCCTGGCCATCGAAGGCGATCCCCTTGTCCTGGTGCTGACCTCGCGCCGGGAGGTCAGAGGCGATCACCTCCGCCGTACCCGTGGGCCTGAGCGTGCCCGGCGTCACCTTGTAGCGAACGACCGCCGTCGGCGTCCCGACATACAGGTAGCCATTTCGCAGACCGATGCCCGTCGCGCCTGACTCCCCAAACCGCTCCTTGATCTCGAACTTCCCGTCGCCGTCAGCGTCGCGCAACGCGACGAGCGGCGGCAGGTCCGGGGTGGCGCGCTGCGTCGCCACGTAGAGGTCGCCGTTCGCTGCCACACTCAAGTGCCGGGCGGTCCCCAATCCATCGGCCACCACGATCGCGCAAAAGCCGGTCGGCAGCCTGATGCCGCCGTTGTCCGCATCGCATGCCGGCCCCGCAGCGCGGACGAGCGCCGGCGCGAGCCCGACCCTTCCGTCAGGGGAAAGCGGCCCGAGCGGGAGCAGCGACACGGAGACGGGCACGCTCAGAAGGAGGCGTCGAATCGTCACGCTCATAGCAAACAGTGTACTCCAGCGTCACAGCAACAAGGCTTCGACGCGATGTGCGTGGACCATGCCGCGACAGGTCGACCAGGCAAAGACCGTGAATCGTCCGTCCTGCGATGCGACGAGCGCAATCGCGTCGCGCTGATCGTGCACGAACTGAGAGGCGGACAAGTGCCGCGTTCCACCCAGATGGGACGGGTGCACGACCGCAGCCGTGCCTCCCTCGATGGGCTCCGTTAGGGTCACCTGTTCAACCTGCGGAGCCCCCTTGCGTCGGGCGATCTTTGCACCGAACGCCAACAGCTCGTAATCCATAGTCAGAATCGTCGCGCCGTCGACCGCCGTGAGGCTCGCGACCGCGTTCACTGCTTCATCCAGAGCCTCCCGCCACAGCCGCTGACGGCTCTCGTCCGGACGCTCGCGCGAGAGATGCGCCAGTTCGGCAAACGGCGGCGTGACCACGTAGGAGATTGGCTGCACGATCGACTCGCGCCATGCCTCGCTGGAGGCGGACACGAGGAGGAGCGACCCGCCGCGGCCGTGGGCGCGCATGGCGACGGCCAGCTGGACCTGCATGTTCACCGAGTCGATGTTCGGCCAGTCCGTCGGGGAGCTCGGCGACTCGAAGCCAACGAGCGGCATCAGGAGAGGCGGGCAATCTGGGAACCCCGAGGCATGCTCGTCGATGATCTTGACCTGGTCCCCCTCGATCACCGCGACATTCGCGAACTTGCCGGGCACGTTGCCACGCTGGTGCTTGACGACGAGCAACCCCGGCGCGGCGACCTCGAGCACGAAGCACAATCGGGGAAGCGTGCGGATCGTGCCCCAAACCGACAGCTCGATCGGCCCACGCGACACGCCGAGGTGAATGCCTGCCGGCGCCACCGCCGGTGCCACGCGGGTCAGCGCCGCGGCCTCGAGCGGCAGCGGCTGCTCGAACCGAAGGGGCTGGGTGGCCTGCTCGGGATCGACAAAGGCCAGCGAAATACGCGGAACATAACCCTCCTCGCGACGCAGGCTGGCCCAGAAGGCCGTCTCGATAATGGCGCCGATGGCGTCGACGTCGGGCAACGACGCAAGTGGCTCGTGCGTACGCCGCCTCGCCTCCTCGAGATGCCGTGAGAAGTGGGTGTGCAGCTGCGGGGCAAGGGCGTGAGCCGCCGGAAACGCCGGTCCCTGCATCATGGCTGCAGCCATTGTAGTGGTCGGCGCACGATGTAATTTCTACGTCGTAAAGACGGACGCTCCACTCGCCGACAGAAGAGTAAGTCCTTCATTCCGCACAGGTTCGCGCCGTCGCTCGAGCGTCAGGCTGTTTGCGGGGAGCGGCGGATGGTTGAGGAAAGGTCGGCATGAACCGGCAATACCGATTCAGGCTGGTCGTCTATCAGGACGTCCCCGGGCTGTGGGTCGGCCGGGGACTCGATCACGACATCCGCGCCGAAGGGCGAACGATCGGTGAGACGGTGCGCGCCCTATTGCGGATGATTCAGGCGCATGGCGCGTTCGATCAGTCTGATGAGCGCGACCCTCTCTCGGCTCTTCCTGCGGCGCCCCCATCGTGCTGGAATGCGTTCGGCTCAGGCGCTCCGATCACGCTCGCTCAGCTCGGCGCCGTGGCTCCGCCCTGTTGCAATGTGTCTATTGCGATCGCACGTCATCGACCGGTCGACCATCACCCGCGCGTTCCCGTCCACGCCGACGCCTGAAAGAGACATTGCCGCGAGCCACGGCATTTCAGGCGCTCTCGTCGTCGTCCCAAGGCGAGCGCTGCGGGCCTGGCACGATCCCTGCGATATCGGGGTCCTCCCCGTTCTCGGCCGCCGGCCTTGCAGGCTGCCGCGCCCTATCGGCGCGGCGCGCCTCCTTTTCCTGGCGTCGTTCCTGTCGCGCCCGCTCGCGCGCCCGTTTGTTTTGTGTGGGTCTTGATTTCTGCACGACGCTACTAGCATAACCGCACCGCGCCAGAACGCGTAAGGGGATCAGTTAGACCTGCA
>DATKHR010000245.1:0-9742 GCA_035510155.1 Vicinamibacterales bacterium | reverse complement strand
ATCCTCGCGCTTGACGAAGAAGCGGCACAGTAGACCTCGTTGATTGGCTCGACGGCACGCCTCGTCTCAAAGCGCTCTGACGTCTTTGCGCGGGCGTGGCGGACCTTACCGAGCTGGTGCGATCTCAACTACGCCGTGACGAGTCTGCACGGGATTTCGGTATCCTCGCTCAGAGCGTAGATAGCGCACACGCGATGATATCCATCTGCAATGATTAAAGGCTGTCCGACGACCAACAGCACAGGCGAGAGCTGTTTCCCGGCTTTCACCTTTTCTATATCGTTATGCACATGAACGCTGTCCTGTTGCCTCAAGAGGGGCAACGCAGAGGCACGAAGGACGTCCTTCGCCTTCTTCGAGACGGTTCGAGCTGTTCGAAGCCGGGCGACGACGGCTTTGGCCCTGGCTGTGGGCAGGAGCAACTCCAGGTAGTCCTCAGCCGCAGGGAAATCATGCTCCTCAGGTTCTTTCAGCCAGATCTTCTCATTCATACAATGGCTCCCAGCGAGTTGCACACTCAAATCCCTTACTCCGCGGCCGACAGACACGTTGTCTTTTCGTGATCATCTTCGCCGGAGTATTACAGCCGCAAGGAGCGACCACATGCCAGCTACATTGACGCTGAAGGGCAAGGTTACCGACGCCGCCTTGGGAACCGCGGTTCCCGATGCTACCGTGAAAATTGTCGGGGGCGAAGGGACGAATTTCGGGAAGACCGCCGTTACCGACAAGCAAGGGAAGTACGTGATCACGGGGCTGAATCCGGGCCGGATCCTTGTCGAAGCCTCGCTCGCGTACACTCCTCAAGAAAAGGACGACACGGTCGCCGGCAACTCGACGCTCAATTTTCAGCTCACCAAGGCCTGACCGACTGGCAACCAGAGGCCCATTCGAGCCCTCTTGGACCGCGAGTTCCGACGCGTCGTCGACGCTATTCCGGGCTTGTGTGGACTGCGCTGCTGGACGGCGGTGTCGACCGATTCCGTCGTGCATTGCGTATCGAGTATCATCGGCGCGCAATGGCGATGACCGACACCGTCACTCGCAGACAACTGATGCAGGCCGCCGCGATTGCCATTTCCGACGGCTGGGTCCGCCGTCTCTATGCGCAAGCGAACGCACCAATGCCGGTCAAAACCGTTCGCACGAACGTATTGGAGATTGGCTACCACGACGTCGGCGACGCTACAGGATTCCCCGTGATTCTGTTGCACGGCTTTCCCGACGATGCACACGCCTATGACGCGGTGTCGCCGTTACTGGCGAACAAGGGATACCGCGCGCTTGCGGTGTATCTGCGAGGATACGGTCCGACGCGATTCCTCGACGCGGCCGCGGCTCGAACGGCCGAACAGGCGGCGATTGGCCAGGACGTGGTCGATTTCGCCGACCGATTGAGCTTGCCGCGGTTTGCCGTGGCTGGATTCGATTGGGGCGGGCGCGCGGCTTGTGTCGCGTCCGCGCTTCATCCCGAGCGCGTGCGAGCTGCCGTGTTGGTGGGCGGGTACACGATTCAGAACACCATCCAGCGAGGGGCGCCGCCGCCGCCCGAGACGGCGCGGCTCCTTTGGTATCAGTGGTTCTTCAACACGGACGCGGGTCGCGAAGCGCTTCAGCAGAATCGACGCGGTTTGTGCAAGCTGCTCTGGCGCGAGTGGTCGCCGACGTGGCACTTCTCCGACGAGATGTTCAATGTGACCGCCGCTTCGTTCGACAACGCCGATTTCGTTGATTGCGTCGTTCATTCCTACCGTCACCGCAACCTGAACGCACCCGGCGAACCAAGGTTCCTCGACATCGAACAGCAACTGGCGAAACGGCCACCGATGAACGTGCCAACGATCGTCCTGTACGGTGCGGACGATGCGTTCGGACGCCAGTCGGCGCAGATCACAGCGGCAGACCGAGCGGTGTTGCCGCAAATCGTCGACAAGCGCGTCGTCGAAGGGGCCGGCCATTTCCTGCCGCACGAGAAGCCGGAAGCGGTGGCCTCGGCGTTGCTGGATATACTCGACCGAACGAAGTAACGGAGAGTGCCATGCCTCCCGAGTTTCACCGCGACGATCAATGGTGGGTCAGTCCGTTCAATGTTGAGAGAGAGGTCCGCCGGTCGTTTGCCTTGGCCCCGCGCGTACAGATCCATGACGCCACGCTGCGCGACGGCGAACAGACGCCTGGCGTGGTGTTCACGGTCGCGGACAAGATTGCGATTGCGGAGGCACTGTCCGCGGTCGGCGTGGATCGCATCGAGGCCGGCATGCCCGCGGTTTCCGACGACGACGTCGCGGCAATCAAACAGATCACCAAACTCGGGCTCACGTCCAGGATCTACACGTTTGTGCGCGCCATGACCGCCGACATCGACAAGTCCCTCGAGTGCGGCGCGCACGGCGTGATCCTCGAGGTGCCGATCGGCTATCCGAAGCTGTTGTGGCAGTTCAAGTGGACATGGGAAGACGTCCTGAAGAGGAGCGTCGAGGTAGTGCGCTATGCAAAGGCGCACGGGCTCGAAGTCGTCTATTTCCCGTACGATACAACTCGCGCGCGCGAGGAGGATCTCATCAACCTGCTCACACGCATGGTCCAGGACGCGCCGCCGGATTCAGTGGGCATCGTCGACACGATGGGATGCGTGCTCCCCGACGCGATGAAGTATCTCGTGCGGTTGGTGAAACGCGTGACGAACGGACTGCCTGTGGAAGTGCACACCCACAACGACTTCGGGATGGCGGTCGCGACCGAGCTCGCCGGCGTCGAAGCCGGCGCCGAGGTGGTGCACAGCTGCGCCAACGGGCTCGGTGAACGCACCGGCAATGCGGCGCTCGAGGAGCTCATCGTCGCACTGCACGTCCTTTATGGGTACGAAACGCCCTACCGGCTGGACCGGCTGCCGGATCTTGGCGCCCTGGTCAGCCGGGTCAGCAACCTCCCGATCGCGGTGAACAAGCCCATTCTGGGCGCGCGCAACTTCACCCGCGAATCGGGCATCGGCGTCGACCTCGTCGTGAACAAGCCGCTGGCCATGTTCGGCACGCATCCGGCGCTCACCGGCCGGTCGGGCGATATTGTGCTGGGAAAGAAAAGCGGAAAGACTTCAATCACGTACGCGCTGGGACAACTGGGCATCTCCGGCGTGGGCGACGAAGCCGTCGGCGACATGCTGCGCCTCGTGAAGGAGCGGAGTATCGCCAAGCGGGCACTCGTCACCCTGGAGGAATTTCGAGAGATTGCGCAGCGCGTGCTCGCCGGCGCGGCGCACTCGGCGTGAGGACACCCGCTGGCGCGTCGACGATGCAGGGCAAACTTCTTCCGACGACGGTCGTCGGCTCGTATCCGCAGCCGGACTGGTTGATTGACCGGCCGCTGCTCGCGGTCAATACGCCGCCGCGCGTTCGCATGCGCCAACTCTGGCGGGTCGCACCCGAGCTGCTCGTGCAGGCGCAGAACGACGCCACCCTGCTGGCCATCCGCGATCAGGAGCGCGCGGGCATCGACATCATCTCGGACGGCGAGATGCGGCGCGAGAGCTACTTCAACTGGTTTGCGACCGCGCTCGACGGGATCGATCTCGACAATCCAGGCACCGTGATCAGCCGCACCGGCAAGCCGGCGGTGGTGCCGCGTGTTATCGGGCGCGTGCGGCGTCTGCGGCCCGTCAACGTGGCGGATGTGGAGTTCCTGCGGGCGAACACAGATCGTCGGATCAAGATCACGCTGCCCGGCCCGTTTACCATGACCCAGCTGGCGAAGAACGACTACTACACGTCCGACGCGGATCTGGCGATGGACTACGCGGCGGCGGTGAATGCAGAGATTCGCGACCTGTTCGCCGCCGGCGCCGACGTCGTGCAGATTGACGAGCCGTACATGCAGGCCCATCCGGAGCCGGCACGGGCGTACGGGGTGGCTGCGCTCCAGCGCGCGCTCGACAGGATTGCCGGAACGACGGTTGTGCACGTCTGCTTCGGCTATGGCGCGATGGTCAAAGGCAAGCCCGCGCGCTACGCCTTTCTTTCGGAGCTGGCGGGAACGAGCGTCCAGCAGATATCCGTGGAAACGGCCCAGGCCTCACTCGATTGCTCCGTGCTCGCCGACCTGGGCGGCAAGACGGTGGTGCTCGGCGTTCTCGATCTGTCGACGGGCGACGTGGAGTCCCCGGCAGTCGTCGCCGGCCGGATTCGTTGCGCGCTGCCCTATGTGCCGGCCGAGCGGCTGGTCGTGGCGCCTGATTGCGGCATGAAGTACCTTACGCGCGACGTCGCATTCGCGAAGCTTGCCGCTATGGTCCAGGGCGCCGGGTTGGTGCGTGCGGAGCTGCAGCCAGGCGTCGCGGCGAGCTGGTAAAAGCGGCGAGGCGGAGCCCTCGTCAAAACGGCGCGCAAGGCGCGCCCGCGCAGGGAGCGGAGTGGGGCGTGGGGGCCCCCCACGAGCGACCGAGCCGGGGTGTGGGGCGGAGCCCCACTTAATCTGGAGGAGCCTATGAAAAGCCTCGTGCAGAGCGTTCACCACATCACGCTGTGCCCCGGTGGCGCGCAGCAGGATATCGACTTCTTCACCAAGGTTCTCGGGCAGCGGCTGGTCAAGCAAACCGTTCTCATGGATGGGAACATCCCCATCTATCACTTCTATTACGGCAATGCTGATGCCGACGTCGGCTCCATCGCGACGTGCTTTCCGTACTCGCGCAAACCTGGCCGCGCCGGGTCCGGCCAGCTCTCGTGCACCAGCTATACCGTAGCCGTTGGTGCGATGCCATTCTGGAAGGAGCACTTCGATCGGCATGGCGCCGACCACAGTGGCGTTCAGGAGCGGTTCGGTACGAAGTATCTGCGGGCCCGGCATCCAGCAGGTCTGCTCGTCGAAGTGATCGAAGAGCGCAGCGACACCCGGAATCCGTGGACGACGACGCAGGTTTCCAAGGACGTCGCCACGCGTGGTTTCTTCGGGGCGGTGCTGTCGGTGCGCGACGTGCGCGAACAGGAATCGTTCTTCGTCGACGCTCTCGGGTTCCGCAAGGTCGGTGTCGATGGCCCCTACCATCGGTTCGAGGTCCCGGGGACCGGCCCCGGACGCATTGTCGACTTGCATCTCGAGCCGGAGCGGGCGCCAGGAAGCTGGGGCTTCGGCGCCGGCACGGCTCATCACATCGCCTTCAACGTCGAAACGGACGATGCCCTCATGAAGCAGAAAGCCGTTTACGAGGAACTAGGCTACACCGATGCGTCGGAGATCAAGGATCGCTTCTACTTCCACTCCATGTACGTCCGCTCGCCCGGCGGCATCCTCGTCGAGTGCACAGCGAATGTCCCCGGCGGTTTCTACAAGGACGAGGCCCCTGACGACCTCGGAACGACGCTGCTCTTGCCGCCCTGGTTCGAGGATCAGCGCGAGGCGATCGTGGCGCAGCTCGAACCGATCCGCGTACCGGAAGAGAATCGGCCGAAGCCGGGCGCGACATCGGTGCCGCGGTCCGTCGTTGCTGCCCAGCAGAAGCCCGCGGAGGAATCGACGATTCCGCTGTCGCGCTACAAGGCCACCTTCGGGGCAGACAAACGTCCGACGTAGCCGACGAAATCGTCCTGCACAAGCCCAAGACTCACGGCAGGGTGAAGACCACGAGCTGATTGGTCGCGACTATCGCGACGTATTGCTTCCCGTTCCTCGCTTGGTAGGAGATCGGGTTGGCGTTGCCGACGGCCTCGAGCTTCGCGGCCCAGAGCTCCCTGCCGTTCTTTGAATCGAACGCGCGGAAGCGACGGTCATCGGTTGCGCCGACGAATACCAGTCCGCCTGCCGTGACCGTCGGACCTGCGCTGCCGCTGCCGCCGACGTTCTGCTTTCCCGCCGGCAGGTTCTCATTGATCCCGAGCGTCGTCTCCCACGCGATCTCGCCCGTGTGGGCATTGACGGCGATCAGCCGCGACCATGGCGGACGCTGACACGGAAGCATGATGTTGCGGCCGGCCGCGTCGGTGCCCATTGACGCCGAGAACGTGTGGAACGGGCCGACGCCGTCAACCGACGCGCGGTCGTAGATATGAGGCGAGCCCACCGTGTCGAACGAATACGTCACGCCGGGCTTCTTTCTCTCGACCCACCCGATAAGAGAAGTATCGTGCGAGTTCATGTAGATGTAGCCGGTGCGTGGATCAGTCGCCGTGCCGCCCCAGTTGACTCCGCCTGTGCCGCCGGGGAAGGAAATAGTCGACTTCGGTGGTGTGTCGTCCTCGTGAAACGTGAACGGTGTGAACGGACCCTCGTTGACGAACCCACCGCTCCTGTCCCAAAGCGCCTGACATGCGGCGGCGTGCTCGGCCGTCGTGTCGGCCGCTGTCACCATGTCATTCTTGTTGAAGCTCGTCTTCGCCAGGGCCGGCGGTTTCAGCGGGAACGGCTGCGTCGGCGCATACCACTCGCCAGGAACATTGCCCTTCGGCACGGGGCGTTCCTCGACACCGAACACCGGCTTCCCGTTCGTGCGATCGAGGACGAACATGTAGCCGCCCTTGCCGACCGTCGCGAGGGCGGGGATCGTGCGACCTCCCCGTCTGATGTCGACGAGACCCGGCGCGGCGGACACATCGATGTCCCAGATGTCGTGATGCACGGTCTGGAAGTGCCACCGGTAGGTGCCGGTGGCGATGTCGACGCCGACGATGGAGTCACCGAACAGATTGCCGCCGGGGCGATCGCCGCCCCAGTAGTTCGCGGCGGGTCCGGCGACCGGCATGTAGACGAGGCCGCGGGCTTCGTCGACGGTCATCGAGAAGGCCCACACGTTCGTGCCCGAGCGGTTTTCCCAGCCGTTGTCGAGCCACGTCTCGTGTCCGACCTCGCCGGGCCGTGGCACGGTGTGGAAGTCCCAGAGTTTCCTGCCTGTGATCGCATCGAATGCGCGCGTGTCTCCGGGCGGTCCGAGCGGGACCTCGCTCACGCTGGCGCCCACCATGATGACGTTCTTGTAGACCGTCGGCGTTCCCGCCCAGCCGACGACCATGTCGACTTCGCCGTTGGCGCCAAATCCTTCAGAGGGTTTGCCGGACGTCGCGTCGAGGGACACGAGGCGCCGGCCAGCGGTGACGAACACGCGCGGTGAGGTCGTGCCGTCGCCGGGCCAGTAACCGACGCCGCGACGCGACACGGCTCCCGGCGGTGGGCCGCCGCCCATCTCACGCCGCCAGATCACTTTTCCCGTGTCCGCCTCGAGGGCAACAACCGTGTTGCCTGCGGGGACATACATCACGCCTGCGATGACGAGGGGCACGGCTTCGGAGCCGCCTGGACCGATGCCCCCGCCTCGACCAGAGGGCGGAGGCGGAAAGTTGTACGTCCACGCCGTTGCCAGCTTCGCGACGTTGCCGGCGTGAATTTCCGTCAGCGGCGAGAACCGGGTTCCTGCGAGGTCGTGGCCGTACGTCCGCCATTCCTGCGCTGCTGTCGCGGCCGGTCGTTGCGCACGTCCTCCGACAGCGAGCCCGAGGATGAGGACCGTTTGCGCGAGGTAGTTCGGGAGGCGTGACAACGCTGACCGCTCCGGCAACGCAAACACTATATATTGACTCGGCCCAAGCGGTATCGCAGGCGCTGCGCGGCGGGAGGTCGCCATTACGAGGCCAGCCCCCGCATGTCCGTGATAGGTTACCCGCGTTCGACACACACGAGGACCACCGATGGCGACCCATGGCCGATTTCTCACCACCCACGTCGGCAGCCTCCCGCGGCCTGACGATCTGATTGCGATGATGTGGGCGCGGGAAGACGGGATTCCCGTCGACGCGGCTGCGATGGAGGAGCGTGTGCGCGCAGCGGTGGACGACGTCGTCGCGCGGCAGACCAGCGTGGGGATCGACATCGTCAACGACGGCGAATGGGGCAAGCCGAGCTACGCGACGTACATCAAGGACCGGTTGAATGGGTTCGGCGGAAACGCCGTCCCCTCGTATGTGTTTCAGGACATCGAGGCTCTGCCTCAAACGAAGGCACGCGTCGCCGCCGACCCGGGGCGCAAACACCGCAAGGCACCGGCGTGCAATGCGGCGATCAGCGTACGCGACGTGGAGGCGCCGCGCAAAGATGCCGAGCGGCTGAAGAAGGCTCTGCGGGCGCACGGTGCCTGGGGTGGGTTCCTGACCGCGGCGTCGCCCGGCGTGACCGCCTTTTTCTTCCACAACGACTACTACCGGACGCGCGCAGACTACGTCTTCGCGATCGCCGAGGGCATGCGCTACGAGTATGAGGCGATCGCGGCCGCCGGCGTCACGCTGCAGATCGACTGCCCTGACCTGGCGATGGGTCGCCACGCGCAGTTCAGAGATCTCGACCTCGCCGCGTTTCGCGAGCAGATGGAGCTGAACATCGAGGCGCTCAACCGCGCGCTCGTGAACATTCCGGCGGGGCAGGTCCGGATGCATTTGTGCTGGGGCAATTATCCCGGCCCGCACCATTACGACGTCCCGCTTCAGGACATCATCGATGTGGTATGGAAGGCCAAGCCGCACGCGATTCAGTTCGAGGCGGCGAACCCGCGCCACGGCCACGAGTGGGCGGTATTCGAGACGGTCAAAGTGCCCGAAGGCAAGGTGCTGATCCCGGGCGTCATCGAGTGCCAGTCCAACTACATTGAGCATCCGGAGCTCGTGGCGCAGCGCATCGGGCGGTATGCGACGCTTGTTGGTCGAGACAACATCATGGCCGGCGTCGACTGCGGCTTCAGCATTCACGTCGGATCGGGCGGTGTCGATCCAGAGGTCGTCTGGGCCAAGCTCGGCTCGCTGGCGCAGGGTGCCGCCATCGCAAGCCGTAAGTTCTGGCCCTGAGTGGTCCTGAGGAGAGTCAGATCATGATTGGAATTCTCGTGGCGGGGCTGTATCTGTTGACTCCAGCGCCCCTGGTCGCCCAGACCACGGCCCCGCGGTTACCGCCTGCGCCCGCCAATCCGCCTGCGCCTTCGGTGCAGGCTCCGCTCGATCCCGGGTACGCGGCGTTGATTGCGACGTGCAAGACGCCACCGACAGCCGGCGGCGGCCGCGGGCCGGGCGGCGCTCGAGGTGGCGCGCGTGGCGCTCCGCCGCAAGGCGTCAGGGACTATGTGGTCACGGACATTCCTGGGGTGATTGCGGCGGGCCAGAGATGGGCGTTCATCTGGCAGGAGGCCGGCAACAACGGCGATGGCATCGTCGGCACCAATGACGGCGGCGTGTTGGTGGCGCAGAACGACCGCAGCAAAGTGGTGAGGCTGGATCGGACGGGCGCCCCTTCCGTCACTTACTCCGACACGCACACAGGCGGCGGATTGTCGATGAGCTCTCGGGGCAACCTGTTCATTGTCGAGCGGGGTCTGCGCATGAAGGTCGAGCAACTCGCGCCGCAGCGCAGGGTGCTGGCCGATAGTTACCAAGGCGAACCGCTCGACTGCGTCGGGGCTGTCATCAACGACCTGACCGCGGACAGCCGCGGCGGGGTGTACTTCACGATGGGCGGACTGTTCCATGCCGACTCCAAGGGGGTCGTCACCCGGTACGGCGAGAACCTCTTCACGAATGGCATCATCCTCAGCCCCGACGAGAAAACGCTTTACGTCACCAACGTCACGACGCTCGCGGCCTTCGACGTGCAGCCGGACGGGGCGTTGATCAACCAGCGCGAATTCGTGAAGCTCATCGGAGGCGGCGGCGACGGCAGCACGATTGATTCGCAGGGGCGCATTTACGTGACGACCGGCGCGGGCGTCGAGGTCATCGGG
>DATKHR010000244.1:0-12027 GCA_035510155.1 Vicinamibacterales bacterium | reverse complement strand
CGAGCTCTATCGTAATTGGGCGCCTGCCGGATTCGACCGACGGCACAACCTTCAGATCGGGTTCGTGTACGCGCTGCCTTGGCAGACGAGCGACAGCGGCTACGGTGGCATCGCGCGAGCGCTGATAAACGACTGGCAGGTCAACGGTGTATTCGCCGCGTTCACCGGTACGCCCTTCTTCGTCACGGCCGACAACGGCGCTTCGGTGAATACGCCAAACAACCAGCAGACGGCGGACCTCGTCGGCTCCTATACCATTACGGACAAAATCGGCGCGAACGGGGCATGGTTCGACACGACGGCGTTCAAGCAGCCGACGGGAGTCCGTTTCGGCAACACGACGCGCAACCAGTTCTATGGTCCCGGCGGCAACACCCTCGACTTGTCGGTGTTCCGCGTGTTCCCGCTGGGCGGGACGATGCGGCTCGAAGCTCGCGTCGAAGCGGGAAACATCTTCAACAGTGAGGTGTTCGCCAACCCGCAGAACAGCATCACCTCGGGCACGTTCGGTCAGATAACCGGCATCGCGGGCGGGACTGCCCTCACAAACGCGCCGTACGTCGAGCGACAGATTCGGCTCGGCGCGCGTTTCACCTTCTGAAGCGTGTGCTCTTCGTCGGCCTGGCGGCGGCGTTGTCTGTGGCGGCACAGACGACGCTGCCTCCGCCACTCCCGCGCCTGGCCCTGGACTCCTTCCCCGCCGAGGCGAGGGATGCTCTGGCTCGACCCTATGAGGCCGCCACTGCGCGGCCGACAGACGTGCAGGCGGTGGGCGCGCTCGCGCGGTCGTTGCACGCGTGGAATCAATGGAGCGCCGCGCACGAGACCTATGCGCGGGCACAGGCGTTGGCGCCCACAGCGTTCGAGTGGCAGTACCTCGACGGGCTCGCGCTGCAGCGGCTCGCTCGACATGCAGACGCCGCGATCCGTTTCGACGAGGCGCTGCTGCGGTCGCCCGGCTACCTGCCCACGAGGGTGAACCTGGCCGAATCGTTGCTCGAGTCCGGAAACCTCAATCGAGCGGAGCAATTGTTCGACGCGCTGCGTCGTGAGCCGGCGGCCGAGCCGGCTGCAGAGCTCGGGCTCGGTCGCATCGCGACGGCCACAGGTCATCACGACCGAGCCGTCACGCATCTGGAACGCGCCGTCGCCCTCTTTCCTGAGTGGGGTGCCGCGTACTACACCCTTGCGCTTGCGTATCGCGCGGTGGGCCGCGTGGACGATGCCGAGCGCGCGCTCCAGAGCAACGCTCAGTACGGCGCGCGTTGGCCCGCCCTCGACGATCCGGTGTTCGCTGCGGTCACCGCGCTCAGAGACGATGCGGAGACGAAGCTGCAGCGCGGGCTCAAGTTGGCCGAGGCCGGCGATCTCGCAGGCGCCATTCGGCAGCATGAGGCGGCGCTCGCGCGCGATCCCACGATCGCTCAGGCACACGTGAACCTGATCGCGCTGTACGGCCGCACGGGCGACTGGGCGAACGCCGAACGCCACTATCGGGCCGTGCTCGCCCTCGGCTTCAGCCTGGACGAAGCGCATTACGATTACGGCGTATTGCTAGGCCTGCAGGAAAAGTGGGCGCTCGCCGCGGACGCGTACCGGCAGGCGATTGCGACCAATCCTCGTCATGCGCCGGCACACAACAACCTGGGGCAGATCCTGGAGCGCGAGCACCGTCTAGAGGAGGCGGCCGTGGCGTACCGGCACGCCGTGGACAGTCAACCGACATTCAGGGTCGCTCGGTTCAACCTGGGGCGCATGCTCATTGCGCTGAACCGCCCGGATGACGCGATCGTCGAGCTCGAGGCGCTGACCGAGCCGCGCGACGCCGAAACGCCGCGATATGTGTTCGCGCTCGCGACGGCGCACGTGAGGGCCGGCCACCGGGACGAAGGCATCAAACGGGCCGTGGAGGCGAGACAGCTCGCGCTGGAGTACGGGCAGGCGGAGCTGGCGGCCGCGATCGAACGCGATCTCGCGCGGTTGAAATGACCGCCCACATTCCGCCCGGTCGGCCGTGGATCCGTGCCGTCGCGGCGGCAGTCGCGCTATCCGCGCTGGTTGCTTCGGATGCGGCGCGAGCGCCGGCCGCAGCCGAACCGATCTTCGTCGAATCGGCTGCCACGACCGGTCTCGTATTCACCCACGTCAACGGCGCGACCGGCAACTACTATCTGCCGGAGGTGATGGGCGCCGGTGTCGCGTTGTTCGATTACGACAACGACGGCGACCTCGACGTCTTCCTCGTACAGGGCGGTACAATCGGCGCAACCGGCGCCGGCGAATCGGCCACGTCCCGACTTTTTCGCAACGATCTCGTCGTGGCGCCCGACGGGCGGCGAACCGTGCATTTCACCGACGTCACGGCCAGTGCCGGCGCGGGCGTGCGCGGCTACGGCATGGGCGCGGCGGTCGGCGACTACGACAACGACGGCTATCTGGACCTCTTCGTCACCTCGTTCGGCGCGACGACACTGCTCCACAACAACGGCGACGGCACGTTCACCGACGTCACGAAGCAGGCGGGCCTCAGCGACACCGCGTGGAGCACCAGCGCGGCGTTCATCGACTACGATCGTGACGGCAATCTCGATCTCTTCGTGGCGCATTACGTCGACTTCACGCCGGCAGCCAACAAACTGTGCAACGACCCGGTCGGCACGCGCGACTACTGCACCCCTAAAACCTATCGGCCTGTCCCGGCGCGGTTGTTTCGAAACGATGGCCATGGGCACTTCGTCGACGTGACCGTCGCTGCCGGCATCAGCAAAGCCTACGGCGCCGGTCTCGGCGTCGCGGTCGGCGATTACAACGGCGACGGATGGCCGGATCTATACGTCGCGAACGACGGGACGCCGAACCAGCTGTGGATCAATCAGCGTAATGGAACCTTCGTCGACCAGGGGCTGATCTCGGGGACGGCGCTGAATCCGGCGGGCAATCCCGAGGGCAGCATGGGGATCGCCTCAGGCGACTTCGACCTCGACGGTGACGAGGACCTGTTCGTCACGAACATCGCCGGGGAAACCTCGGCTCTGTACGTGAACGACGGGCACGGCAATTTCGAGGACGCGCGGGCTCGAACGGGGTTGGCTGCGCTGACCGCGGCGTTCACGGGGTTTGGCACCGACTGGATCGACTACGACAATGACGGCTGGCCCGACCTCTTCGTCGCCAACGGCGCCGTCAACATCGTCGAGGCGTTGCGCGGACAGCCGTCGCCGTACAGGATGCGGAATCAGCTCTTTCACAACCTGGCGGGCCGCCGGTTCGAGGAGACAAGCGCCGCCGCCGGCCCGGCGTTCGCCCGCGCCGAGATTGGCCGCGGCGCCGCCTTCGGCGACATCGACAACGACGGGGACGTGGATATCGTCGTCACGAACAACAACGGGCCAGTGCGGCTGCTGCTCAACCAGGTTGGCGCGCGGAACCATTGGCTGCAGGTGCGCCTCGACCAGCGGCCCGGCAACCGGTTCGGCATCGGCGCGTGGGTTGGCGTCGAGCGCCCGGGGAGCCCCACGCTCTGGCGCCGGGTGCGCACCGACGGCAGCTATCTGTCCGCGAGCGACGTACGCGTGCACTTCGGGCTCGGCTCGTCGTCCGCCATCTCCGCCATCGTCGTGCAATGGCCCGACGGCCGGCGCGAGCGCTGGACCGGCATCACCACCGACCGGCTGGTGACGCTGCGGCGCGGAAGCGGCCGTTCTTGATTGTCGCCAGACGTCGGGGGGATGATGTGCCCATGCAGAGGGCCGCAGCCTCTTCACGTGTAGAAGTCAGCCGACGCGTCGCGCTCAAAGCCATCGGCGCCGGCATCGGCGCGGCTGCGGCGTTACCATGGCTGTCCGATGCAGGGCTGCTCGCGTTCGCCCGCGTCCAGGAGACGAACGGGCCGCCACAACTCAAGGTGCTCTCGCCGCCGCAGTTCGAGGCCCTCGAGGTTCTCGTAGAGGCGATCATCCCCGCCGACGATCGGTCTCCTGGCGCGAAACAGGCGCGCGTCGCCGATTACGTCGATCTGTTGCTGAGCGAAAACGACCGCGAGCTGACGCTGCAATGGATAGGCGGCTTGGCGGCGCTGGATGCCGAAGCGATGCTGCGTTTCCACGCGCCGTTCAGCCGGCTGGGTGCCGATCACGTCGACGCAATCCTCCAGAGCATCAGTCATAACGAGAAGGCGCCTCGGACGGCGCTCGAGGCGTTTTTCGTGATGGCCAAGGAAGCGACGATCCGCGGTTACTACACGTCGGCGACCGGCATTCACGAAGAGCTGCGCTACAAGGGCAATCAGTTCCTCCGCGAGTTCGTCGGCTGCGAGACCGAGGATGGGAGGGACTGCCCGCACTGCGGACAGAAGCATCTCCAGCCGTGACGACCATGCAGGATGATCCGACGCTCAACGTCAATCTGACACGCGCGCTGGGGGAGTCCAGGCGGCTCGCCGATTCGATCAAGCCGGGCAGCGATCGCTGGGACGTCATCGTTGTCGGTAGCGGGGCAGCCGGCGGGATGGCGGCGTTCCAGCTTGCGATGGCGGGCGTCAAGGTGTTGTTGCTCGAAGCCGGCCGGATGATCGACGTCCGTACCGAGTATCGGACGATGGAGTGGCCCTACGCCTCGAATCGGCGAGGTCGGCTGCCCCCCGGCGAGCGCCCGATCGCGGTCGCCGAGTACAGCTTTCTCGATCGTCCGTACGGGTCGAATCCCGCGTTCAAGAAGCACACTAAGGTGCTGTCGTACGCGGGCAATCAGTTCACGCGCAATTGGGTGGTGGACGAGCGGCAGCACCCGACGACCGGCACACCGTACTCGTGGGTTCGGGCCCGCATCCTCGGGGGGAAGACAAATTTCTGGGGCCGGGGGGCGTTGCGGTACGGCCCGCTGCAGTTCGGCGCCGCCAGCCGCGACGGCTTCGACGTCGACTGGCCGATCTCGTACGACGATGTGAAGCCGTATTACGACAAGGTCGACGTGCTGCTCGGATGCTCGGGGACGAACGAAGGGCTCATTCAAGTGCCCGACGGCGTGTTCCAGCGGCCGTCGAAGCTGAACTGTGTCGAGGTGGCTTTCAAACGCGCCATCGCGAAGATGGGACGCCACTACATTCCGGGCCGCGCGGGGGTCACGACCGACGGCGTTCTGAACAACAAGTATCGCGCGCGCTGCGCTGGCCGCGGTCGGTGCGGGCGCGGATGCGACATTCAGGCAGCGTTCCACTCGCCCACGGCGTTGATCTATCCGGCGCGCGACAGCGGCAACGTGACTGTGCGCCCCTACTCTATCGTCTCCGAAGTGCTCCTGGGCGAAGCGTCGAATCGCGCCAGCGGCGTGCGCGTCATCGACGCGAATACGAATGAGGTATTGGATTTCAAGGCCCCGGTCGTCGTCCTCGGCGCCGGTACACTCGACACGACGCGGATTCTGCTCAACTCGAGGTCGACCTGGCATCCGAGCGGGCTCGGAAACTCATCGGGCCTTCTCGGTTGCTATTTGAGCGAGCACCTTATGGGAATCCGGGGCAGCGGGTACATCCCGGCTCGAATCGGCACCGAAACGACCCTCGACGACGGGCGTCCCGTGTCCCCGTACATTCCGCGATTTCGGAACCTGACCGATCGGCATCCGGATTTCATCCGCGGCTACCATTTTCAGGGTGGCGGCGGCTGCGCCGAGTACCCGACCATGGCGCACGAGATCGCGGGGTACGGAAAAGCGTTCAAGTCGAGCGTGCGCAGGCATTATCCCGCCCTCATCAGCTTCGGCGGCTTTGGCGAGGTCCTGCCGCGCAAGGAGAACCGCGTCACGCTTGATGCGGCGATCAAGGACGCGTGGGGCATTCCAGTACTTCGGTTCGACTACAAATTCGGCGACAACGAGCAAAAGATGGCCAGGGACATGGCCGACTCTATCGAGGAGATGCTGGCGGCCGCCCATGCCGAGGACATCAAGATCGAGCGCGAGCCGCTACCGCCCGGGTGGTCGATTCACGAGATCGGAACCGCGCGCATGGGCGACGATCCCCGAACGTCGGTCACCGACCGCTTCTGCCGTCTGCACGACGCGAAAAACGTTTACATCGCCGACGCGGCGCCGTTCGTGTGCGGCGGCACGCAAAATACCACGTGGTCGATTCTCGCGTTGGCATGGCGGACCATCGATTTTCTGAAGGAACGCCTGCGGGCCGGCGACGCGTGATGGATCGCCGGACGTTTCTGCAATCGGCTGCAGCCGCGACATTGCTGCCAGCGCTGCAGCCGACGCTTCGCCCCCAAAAAGCCGTCCTCATCTCCGTGCTCCCGAAAGATGCCTCCTACGCTGAGCGCTTCGCAATCGCGCGCGAGGCGGGATTCGACGCGATCGAGATGCAGACGGTCGCCCGTGAGGAAGAGGCTGCGGAGATTCGCGACGCGGCCGACAAGACCGGCCTGCGAATTCATTCCGTGATGAACGTCGATCACTGGCGCTTCCCGCTGTCGAGCGGGGATCGCGACGTCGTGAATCGAAGCGTCGCAGGGCTGGACACCTCTCTGCGTAACGCGGCGAGGTGGGGCGCCGACGCTGTGCTGCTCGTACCGGCTGTCGTCGATCAGGCTACGTCGTACCGAGACGCCTGGACGAGGTCCCAGCAGGTCATTCGAGAGCGGGTACTGCCCGTCGCGGGCGAGCTGCGAGTGATCGTCGCCGTCGAGGAGGTCTGGAACAAGTTCCTGCTGAGTCCGCTCGAATTCGCCCGCTACGTCGACGAGCTCGATTCCCCATGGCTGAAGGCGTACTTCGACGTCGGCAACGTCGTCTTCTATGGATACCCGCAGGACTGGATTCGCACGCTCGGCGCCCGCATCTCGAAGGTGCACCTCAAGGACTTTCACCTCGATCGGCCGAACGGACGCTTCGCGTGGACGAACATCGGCGACGGCGACATCGACTGGCGCGAAGTCGGGCGCGCCTTCAGCGATGTAGGGTATCGAGGATTCTTCACGACGGAGGTCGCGGGGGGCGACGTGGAGTACCTAAAAGATCTGGCGCGCCGCGTCGACCGGTTTCTGTCGGGACAGAGGCCTGTGTAGAGGGCCTCAGCGCACGACGTCATCACGCAGCTCACGAATCTTGATGTGCCGGTCAGTCTATGATCAACGGCAGAGCGACCGGCTGGCCGCCGAGTTGCGCGGACCGATCGGCCGCCAGGCACACTTCCATCGTTTTCTGCGCTTCGAACACGCTGATCGACGTCTCGCGCCCGTCGAGCACACACGCGACGATCTCGTCTATCTCGGCTTGAAACGGGTGATGACTGACGTCTGCCGACTCGGGCATCACGCACTCGACGCGGATGGCCGGCCGACCGGCGGCGTCCTTCGCCGGGTGCAAGCAGACGTCCGGGAACGGATTGGCGGCGGCAAGCGCCTCGAGGTCGAGAGGCGTATCGAGCCACTGCAGCAACTCCTGCCGGAGCGTCGCGCGATCGCCCATCAGCTCCACGAGGAATGTGTACGGCAGCATGAAATCGGTCGAGCTGCTGACGTGGCCGAGCGCGGATCCCGGGAGCGTCATGTTCGCGATGATGGAAGTCGGCCACTCGTACCCATCGGTGAAACGCGTGTGGAACGCGCTCACGGCGAGCGGCTCCAGCCCCGAGCACCAACGGAGGGCGTCCACCGCGTGGCAGCCGGCTGCGAGCAAATGGCTGCGTCCGCTCTCGCGCGTTCGGAGCCAGTCCCAACCGCTGTACCAGTCCGTAACGCGGGACAAATACTGCGCTCGGGCAAAGCGGATCTGACCCAGCCAGCCCTCTGCGCGCAGCCACCGCGCAAACTTGAGGTGGGCGTTGTATCGAAGCACGAAGGACACGATCGTTCGAACGCCCGCGCCGCGCACGGCGCTGCGAATGCGGACGAGCTCCGCGGCGTCCAGGCCGGGCGGCTTTTCGAGGACGAAGTGCTTGCCCGCCCGGGCGGCGGCCACGGCCTGGTCGGCGTGCAGGTGGTTGGGTGTCGCAATCGAAACGATATCCACGTTGCGCGCCGCGAGCACCTCGTCGTAGCTCGTGGTGATGCGAACATCGGAAAGCGCGACACCGCCGTTCACCGCGGCCGCGCGCGACCGGTCCGGGTCGCGTCCGCAGATCCAGGTGATCACCGCGTGCGGATTTCGCTGAAATGCGGCAATGTGTTGTGATGCGCACCAGCCGGCGCCGCACACGGCGACGCCGAGCTTCTCCGCGCGAGTGGCCATTTGTGTGGGCCTAACCTCTCGAGGTCGCCATAATCGGCCGGCGCGCCTGCGCCTCAGATCCGCATCGCCTTCAACGCGGCGACGCTTTCCCTCGTGAGCTCCAAGTTCTGCTCGACGAAGTAATTCTTGACACCGCCGACTTTCGCCGCGCTGAACGTTGCAACCCAGTTGATGCTGCCTTTTCCGACCGCTACCTGCACGCCGCGCTCCGCGCCACCGCCTCGGGGCCGCCCGGATCCCGCAGGGGGCGATCCTGATGGAGGCGCGGGCGGCTGCGGGGCATTCAGGTCCACGTCCTGTATGTGCATCGAGAAGAAGCGGCCAGGGTACTTGAGGAAGTAATCGGCGGCGATGAATCCCTGGCTGATCGTGGACATCTGGAACTGGAACTTGACCAGCTTCGGGTCGAGCAGTTTCATCAACACGTCGTATGTGCGCTGGCCGTCGACCATCGACGTCTCGAAGCCCTCGTTGTGCAGCCCCTGCTGGATGCCTGCGCTGGCAGCAGCGTCGGCCATTCGGTTGTATTCATCAGCCCCTTTCTTCACGTCATCCATCGTCGGGGTAGTGCCTCTGCCCAGGCTGGCCGTAATCATTTGTGTCATGCCGACGTCTTTCGCCCAGGCGATGCTCTCCGGTTGTTTCTCCCGCAGCTCCCTCATGCTGAAATGCCCGCTTTCGCAGGCAAGGCCGTGATCGCGAAGGATCTTGATAACCTGCTTCCCGTCGGACAGGCTGGCGAAGTCCGCGTAACCAAACGGCGAGCACAGCTCGACGCTCTGGACGCCGATGTCGGCCAGCGTCTTGGCCAGCGCGGCAAAGTGGCCGTCTTTGATCATCTGCCGGTGGGGATAGGTCTGACTGCCGATTGGCAATCCCAGGGGATTGGCGCGAAGCTCGACCGCTCCCGCGGCGAGCAATCCGGCCGCGGCGGCATCTGTCGCGGTTCTTCGGAGGAACTGGCGCCGTGAAAGATCGGCCATGCGACCCTCCTGTCAACTCAGACCTGCGCCAGGACAGCTTCGAGGTACACTCGATTTGCCCGCGCGTTCGCCGCCGTCTCTTCCGCAGTTTGGCCCACCTTGCAACACTCGACCATGATCGGCGGCGTCATACCAGATCTTGAAGTTCGGATGATGAACCGCTCGCATAGCTGCCATGATTTCATCCGACGCGCCGCTGCTGCCGCCGTGTGGCTTCATCACCAGCTTGATCCGGTGCTCCTCCGCGTACGCAGCCGCATCGCTCATGACCTTGTAGTAGTGCTCGTATTCCCCCGGCTTGTCGACGCCGAACGTGAGCAGATAAGGCAATGCCAGCGCGCCCGCGTTCTCGATCTGACGACGAACTTCGTTGATCGAATCGCCCAGCGGAATGTCGTGCCGCGAACGCAGCGCGCCCATGTTTACAGTCAGGCCGCTGCCGGCAAGCCGCTGTTGCAGCCTCGCCAGGTAGTCCGGTGAGGCGTCGGCGCCAATGAACGGCTCGTCCTTCGTGCGCGTGAGCAGGCCGGTGGTCTGGTAGCCGGCCGCTTTGATTTGCTTCAACGCTTCGTCGAAGTTCCACGTCGTCCACGGACGGTTGAAGCATCCAATCCGCCAATGGACGCCGGCGTTGCGTGATGGCACCCGAGACAGGCCAAGCGTCGCTGCGGCTCCGCCGACAAGCGTGCGCTCAAGAAATGCGCGTCGGTTCATGTTGGTACAGGTCACCGGGCCAGCGTAAACGCGTACAACGAGTCTCCGGCGCCAACCACGAGGAATTGCTGGTCGTCGAGCATGAACGTGATCGGAGCATTCGACGGGTTTGCTGCGAGCCCCGCGTGCCAGACCGGATCCCCCGTCGACGCATCGTACGCAACGAAATTCCCCGACCCGTCGCCGCCAAAGAGGAGGTCGCCGCCCGTCGTCAGCAGGCCCATCGCACCGCCTTCGAATAGCGCGTGTCTCCAGCGCACGTTGCCGGTGCGGTAGTCGATCGCTTTGATGTAGCTTTCTCGGCCGCCACCGCCGCCTGGCCCGACCGCGCCCCCGCCGTAGCCTTCGGGCCGTTCGTCCGTGTCGGTGAGGTACTGCAGGTTATATGACTGCGACGTTCCGACATAAAGCAGTCCCGTCCTGGGACTGAAGCTCGGGGGAGGCCAGTTGGTGGCCGAGCCGGGCGAGACGAGCACCCCGTCAACCGTCGCGTCTTTCGCAGGGTTGTTGATCGGCTGCCCGTTCGCGTTCACGCCAAGCGACCAGTTCATGAAGTCCACATAGGGCCGGGTCAATACGCTCTTGCCGTTCGTGCGATCGATCAGGAAGTAGTACCCGTTGCGCGCAGCCTGCGCGACGAGCTTCCTGGGCCGTCCATCAACTTGGCCGTCGATCAGCACGGGTACCTGGGCGCTGTCCCAATCGTGAGTGTCGTGCGGCGAGGTCTGGAAATACCACGCCATCGTTCCCGTGTCGGGGTTGAGCGCGACGAGCGCGCAAGTGTAGAGGTTGTCGCCCTTGCGGCTCTGTGGTGCGAAGACCGGATTCGGATTCCCGGTGGGGATGTAGAGGAGGTTCAGCTCGGGATCGTAGGTTGGCGGCAGCCACGTCATCCCTCCCCCGTGCGTCATGGCGTATTCGTCCGGCCAGGTCTCCGATCCAGGCTCGCCCATCTTCTGCGGCGTGGTGTACCAGCGCCATTGACGCTCACCGGTTTCGGGCTCGTACGACTCGAGGTAACCCTGCACGTCGAGCGAATCGCCGCCGATGCCGACGATGACATGTCGTCCGATGATGATGGGCGCAGGAGTGCAGAAGTACTCCTGCCGGACATCCGCGATCTCTTTGTGCCAGCGTTCCTTGCCAGTGGACGCGTCGAGGGAAACCAAGTAGCAGTCCGGCGTCTCGAAAAAGAGCATGTTCCCGTACAGGCCGACGCCCCGGTTGCCGATGTGGATGCCGCCGCGCGTGCGCCAGAAGTAGTGCCAGATTGGCCTGCCGGTGCGTGCATCGATTGCGTACGCGTGATCGGGAGCCGCGAAATACAGCACACCATTCGTCATCAGCGGCGTCGACTTGATCGTCACGTTCGGCTGCGGCCGGCCCCAGTAGTACGGGTCGCCGGCCCGATACTCGCCGCCAACGTTCTCGGTCTCCTGGCCGATAGCCCGATGGATCCACGCGAGCGACAGTGTTTTCACGTTGCTCACGGTGATCTGAGCAAGTGGGCTGTACCGCCGCCCGGAGTAGTCGCCGTAATGCGTCGGCCACGCATCCGGAAACGCCGCGAGGCGCGACCGATCCGCTCCTTGTGCCAGGACGGCGATCGGCAGGGCGACCGAGCACACCGCCAGCAGCGTGTGAAGCAGTTTCATGGGCATCCTCGCCGCGAGCTAGACGTCACCTCAGCGTCACCAGGTACGCGGCCAGATCGTGAATGTTCGCGTCTGTATATTTCGGCAGCAGGTCGACGTGTCCTTGGAGGGGATTCGTCACGTGCACTTTCGGGGTGCTGCCGTTACGCAGCCAGGAAAGCGTCCTGCCGTCGTCGTCGCGGATGGTGATGTCGAAGTCCGTCAAGCGGACGAGCATGCCGGAGAACGTTTCACCGGAGGGCAGCGTCACGGCGGCTCTGCGGGCGCTCCGCGACGCGCCCGTCCGCGACGGGTCGGCCGCCTCGCCGCGCCCACGTCCTCCCCTCATCGTCCCGAAGGCAATGAGCGCCTGGAGGCTTGGACCGTCATAGCGGGAACCGATGCCTTTCAAGTCTCCTGTTGGCGAGTGGCATCGGTTGCAGCCGCCGGCACCGTTGAAGTACGCC
>DATKHR010000243.1:0-7283 GCA_035510155.1 Vicinamibacterales bacterium | reverse complement strand
GACGCGCACCGGGACAAGCCGGGCATCTTCGAGTCAGCCGCGAACGGCACCGTGTTCCTCGACGAGGTCGGCGAGATGAGCGCGCGCATGCAGGCTGTGCTGCTCCGCTTTCTCGAGACGGGCGAGCTGCAGCGCGTCGGCGCGGACCGGGTCCACGCCCGCGTCAACGTCCGCGTGATCGCCGCCACCAATCGCGACTTGATCGCCGAAATCAACGCCGGGCGGTTCAGGGAAGACCTGTTTTATCGGCTCAACGTGCTTCACATCAACGTGACGCCGTTGCGCGACCGCCGCGAAGACATTCCCGCGCTCCTCAATCACTACCTCCGCGAGTACGGCCACCGCCACGGCGCTGGACCGCGCGAGTTTTCACCCGACGTCGTCGCACACCTGAGCGCTCATCACTGGCCGGGCAACGTGCGTCAGCTGAAGAACGTGGTCGAGCGCCTCGTGGTGAAATCAACGGGCATGATGATCGAGGTCCAGGACCTTCCGCGCGACCTGGAGCTCGGCTATCGCGCGCCCGCCGCCGAGGGGCCTGCGGTGCCTGCCGACCGATCGGTGGTTCCCGCACTGCTCGCCCGGATGCTCGAGGGGCGCGAATCGTTCTGGTCCGTCGTGCACGGCCCGTTCATGGATCGAGATCTCACACGAGCCCAATTGACCGAAGTGGTGTCGCGCGGCCTCGAGCGATCCGGCGGGAACTACCGGAGCCTCGTGTCGCTCTTCAACATGCCGCAATCCGATTACAAGCGCTTCTTGACGTTCCTGAGCTCTCACCACTGTCACGTCCGGTTCCAGCCGTTCCGGACGACGGTGACGGCGCCTCGCACCCCCGTCCCGATCGACAGAAGCGCGCATCGGACTGCTCACGCCGTCGGCTTCTGACGCTCTCGGGTTCGGGTCAAGTGCGAAAGCCGGTGAGGCTCGTCTCGACCGAAATGGACACGTGTCAGTGAACAGCGCCCCAGGAGGCGTCCGGATCGTAGTGGGTCATCGCGCTGGCGATCGTGTCGGTTCGGGGGCCGAGATCTTTCTGCCGAACGATGCCATCCTGGTTGACGACAAATGTCATGACCCCCGAGGCGTCGTACTGGGCTGGCCAGGCGACCAGTGCGAAGCCCGCGGACATCGCGCCGTCGACCACGTACGGTTTCGCCCCGCCAGGCGCATGCGGACCCTGCGCCGTCAGGATCTTGAAGTAGTACCCGTAAAGGGGTAGCGGTGCCGCGCCGCCTTCGGCGACCGGCCGGCCTTCCTCTGCCGCCTGGGCGACCAGGTCGCCAAGCGGGCTGCGCTTTTGCCCATGCGCGACGGCCCAATACAGCCCGTTTTGCTTTCCCAGCTCGCTGTGAAACGTCATCGCATACAGCCCCGGACGCTTGCCGTCGTGCCCATCTTGCGCGTAGCGGTGCTGTGCGGAGAGGTAGGATCGGCAGACGGCGATCACGGCCAGCTCGTTGCGGCCGATCCGGCGGTCGAGCACTTCTTCCTTTCCCGCGGCCGTATCGAATCGCCATCTGGACCCTTCTTTGACCAGAGGGACCGGGAACGGCCACGCTTCACCGCCGATGACGAGCGTCTTGCGGTTCGCGCCCTGATTGACCAGCCGCCAACCTTCGGCGAAGGCGGCCGTGAACACGTCGCGATTTTTGCGGCCGGTCGCGGGGTCGGACGAGGCCGCCAGCTCCTGCCCGTCCGGCGCGAAGATCGCCAGGACTTCGTCGAGGTTCCCCGCCTTGACGGCGGCGGCAAGCGCGCGCACCGCCTCCTCAGGTGTCGCGAACGTTCGCCGTTGTCCGGCCGGCGGCGCAGCGTGCGACACGGATGTCGTCAGCACCGAGGTCGCGATCACCGCCGCGACCAGACAGCGCGCCACATCGCTGAGTGATACGACCCATCGGCCCATGATGATTCCGTTCACCGCCATCTCTCGAAGCCCGCTACGTGTCACCGTCTTCTGCCGCCCCCTCTCGAACCGCCCCCGCTCCCTCTCGAGCGCGCACTGCTCCGGCTCTGTTGTCCGCGTGTGCTGGCCGCGCGCTCCGATCGCCCGTTCGAATAGCCTGAGAACGCGTCCGACTTGGTGCCGCTCCGCTCCGTTGCAGCGGTCCTCTGCCCATCACTGTAGCCGCGAGAGTCGTAGTTCTCCGCACCCGTGCTCCTCGCCTGTGTCGCGGCGTTCTGCGCGTCGGTCCGCCGCTGCTGGCGGTCGGCCTGCGTCTGTGGACGGTTCTCCTGGCGCGTTTGTTGCCGCTCGGTCCGCTGCTCCTGCGCATTGCCGGCGCGCTCGCCTCGTTCCTCGGCCAGCTCCTCGCGGTGATCCTGCCAGTCCTCCCGGGCATCTTCCCGCGCGTCGTAGTAGTCGTCCCACGCGTCGTTGTACATGTACGCGCCGCCATGCCATCCGTAAGGACCGTAGTAATAACTGTTGTTGACCGCGGCCCCAATCGCGATGCCCGCGGTAAATCCAATCAGGCCCGCCGCCACGGCCGCGTCGGCGCTGCTCGATTCCTGGACGACGACTGTCGACGTGGTGGGAGCCTGGGTGTAGACGACCGTCGGGTTGTACTGAGGTACGTAGACGACCTGCGGGTTCGTTGGTTCGATCACGATCACTTCTTCGCCGCTCGACGTGGTGCGCGTCTCGACCTCCTGTTGGGGGCTGCTCTTCAGGGTTCCCACGTTCCTTGCTTGCGCTCTCAGCTTCTGGATGCTGGCGAAGACCGCGCTCCGATCCGCGGCGAACGCCTGCCCGACCAGCGTCGTCCAATCCAGCTTGCCGGCCATCGTGCTCACGACCTGGGGAAAGACCGCCAGCGCAACGAAGCTTGGCTCGAAACCCGCCACGGCCGCAGCATCCTGGAGCTCACTCCCCTTCAACGTCTGGTTGACTCTCAGCCACTCATCCAGCCTCCGGACGCTGTCAGGGTCCGTCGCGCACATGAGGATCTGCGCCAGCAGCTGGTCCGGATACAGGGCGATCGGTGCGAGCAGGCTGTCGATGTCCCGGGGGGTCTGAACCGCCTGAGCCGCGGAGAAGGCCGGGGAAGTCGTCGAGCCTTGGTGCGCGTGCAGACGGGGTGCAGTGACGCCGGAATGCTGTACCAATCGGGCTCCCAGCAACGCCAGAATCGCGATGACGACGACGATGATCGCGGGCTTTCTCATGTCGCGCGCCTCACTCGGTGACAGCAGCGTGCGTGCCACGCACTGGGACTCCAGGACCGGACGGAACCTGGCGATCCCCAAGGCTTTAGACTACTTCGAACAAGCCTGGCGCGGCCCTCGACGACTCCGCCTCCGGCGGGCCGGAGACGCTCCCGAATGCCGGAGGCAGCGCGGGGCAACGCATCGATTTCAACGCCCGGTTCAATGCGTGGTGAGCCCCTCGCGTCGAAAGAGCGCACACACCCGCTCGACGCGGTCGAGCGTCGGAGGCTCGGTCGTCTCCAGCTTGTACTCCATGCCGAGGGCCTTCCACTGCGTGCGCGCGGTGGCGGGCGTCAGAAACGATGCGTCCCCGTCGTACGGCTCGTAATTCTGTTGAATGAAATCGCGGACGTTGATCTCTTTCTGCCAGAGCCCCGTCCGGAATCCCCGCCAGGGAGAAACGGTCCCCGCCCGTTGGCGGCTCCTGGGTGATGGTCTCAGCCATTGGAGCTCCCGCGCCCTCCTGCCCGTCAAGCGCGGGCCTCGATAAGTCCCAGCAACATCCCGGTGTGCCGGGCAATGATCAGCTCTTCGTTCGTCGGGATCACCCAGGCCGACACTCGACTGCCGGATCGCGAGATCCGCGGCCCCTTTCGCTCGTTCGCGTCGTGTTCCAGGTCGATGCCCAGCCACGCGGAAGCCTCGCAGATTCGTTTGCGTATCTCCGCAGAGTTCTCGCCGATGCCGGCGGTGAACACCAGCCCATCGATCCCACCCAACACCGCAGCGAGCGCTCCAATCTCCTTGGCAGCGCGGTACACAAAGTAGTCCACGGCGAGCCGGGCGGCCGGCTCGGTGCTGCCAAGAAGATCCCGCATGTCGTTGCTGATGCCGGATATCCCCAGCAGGCCCGATTTCTTGTAGAGAATGGTCTCCACATCCTTCGCGGAGAGGCGGAGGTTCTGGAAGAGATACAGAATCACGCCGGGGTCGACGGCGCCTGGCCTCGTTCCCATGCAGAGTCCGTCGAGCGCCGTGAACCCGAGGCTGCTGTCCACACTCCTCCGGTTCTTCATCGCGCAGAGGCTTGCGCCGCTGCCGAGGTGGGCAACGATCGCGCGTCCTCTGGCGAGATCCGGCGCCACTTCCGGCAGCACGGAGGCGATGTACTCGTACGAAAGGCCGTGGAAGCCGTACCGCTGCACGCCGTCACGGCAGACCTCGCGCGGCAGCGGCACCACTTCGGCGACCGCGGGCTGTCCGCGATGAAAGCTCGTATCGAAACAGGCCACCTGCGGCACGCCCGGAAGCCGCTCGGCGATCGCTTCAATGGCCGCCAAGTTGTACGGCTGATGGAGGGGAGCGAGCGGGATGAGCGTGCGCAGATCGGCAAGGACCTCCGGTGTGACAACGGTTGGGGCGGCGTACTTCGCGCCGCCATGAACGACGCGGTGACCAACGCCCAGGACGCGGGCGCCGCTGTAGCGGGAGCGGAGCCATGCCGCAAGGGCATCGAGCGCGCTCGGTCCGTCGCGCACGCTGCCGTCCATACGCTCCTCGGCAAGGCGACCGCCTGCGCCGTCCCGCGCTGAGAAGTGCGGAGCCGTGCCAATCCCCTCGATCTGTCCCCGCGATTCTAACCGCCAGGCCGCGGCTTCCCGCCGTACATAGATGGAGAACTTGAGGCTCGATGAGCCGGCGTTGAGCACGATGGTGTAGTCGTCCATAACCTGACCCTGCTAGGTCGTGGCCTGGAGCACGTGCCGTCGGGCGTGGGCTGCGAGCATGGCCACCGCCGCGCTCGCGATTCTCGATCTGACGCTGTCGGCGCGACTCGTCAGGATGATCGGCACGCGAGCGCCGAGGACGAGGCCGGCGCTGTCCGCATTCGCCAGGAAACTGAGTTGTTTGGCCAGCATGTTCCCGGCTTCGAGATCCGGAACGAGGAGGATGTCCGGATCGCCGGCGATGTCCGACTTGATGCCCTTGATACGTGCGGCCTCCTTGCTGATCGCGTTGTCGAACGCAAGCGGGCCGTCCAGGAGACCCGACTTGATCTGGCCTCGCTCGGCCATCTTGCAGAGAGCGGCGGCATCTATCGTGGCCGGCATCTTTGAAGTGACGGTCTCGACTGCCGCCAGAATCGCGACCTTGGGCTGCGCGACGCCAAGCGTGACCGCGAGATCGATCGCGTTCTGGCAAATGTCCGCCTTGTCCTCCAGCGTCGGCGCAATGTTGATGGCGGCGTCGGTGACGATCAGGACCTTGTGGTAGGTGGGCACATCCATGATGAACACATGACTGATGCGGCGGCCGGTTCGCAGCCCGGTCTCTCTCGCAACGACCGCGCCGAGGAGCTCGTCCGTGTGCAGGCTTCCTTTCATCAGAAGCTCGGCCTGGCCCTCGCGGACCAGTTGCACGGCCTTCGCCGCGGCGGCGTGACTGTGGGGCACGTCGACGATCCGGACTTGATCCAGGCGGATCCCGTTCGCCTTCGCGATCTCGCCGATCTTGCCTGCCGGACCGACGAGAATCGGGACGATGAGCCGGTTTTCCGAAGCCTCGACGGCGCCGGCCAACGCGGTCGCTTCACACGGGTGTGCCACCGCCGTGGGCACCGGTTCGAGGGTCCGGCACCTCGCGAGCAGCTGTTCGTATTTTCCCGTTCCAGAGACTCGAGCCATGTTTTCCTCGTGCGAGTGCTTCGACCGGCGCGTGAATCGCCGGCCCGGTTTCTTTCAAGAAGAAGGTGAGAACGATCGCCAGGCCGACACCAACAAGGAGCGGCGCGAACGACGTCTGGTAATGTTCGAGCTTCATCTCGGCGAGCCCGCCGCTGACAGTCAGCAGAACCCAGCCGAAGACCGGTGTGAGCAGGGCGCTGAACGTGAAGTTCAGGAAGTTGACGACGCCTGTCGCCGTGCCGCTCGCCTCCGGCGGGTTGGCTTCTTTGATGACCGTGTAGGGCACCATCGCCGCCCCCGACGCCAGTCCGGCGACGAGTCCAACGATGTAAGGGGGAAAGACGTCCGTGCGGCCGAACAAGATCCAGGCGAGCGAGACGAGCAGCACGCCGGCGCCCGCGGCGATGACCGGCTTGCGGCGCCCGATGCGGTCCGAGGCGAACCCGAGCAGCGGACAGCCGATGATCCAGCCGAGCGGAACCATCGACGAACGCAGCACGGCGGAGGCGTAGTCGAAGCCTCGAGCTTCCTGCAGGTAGCGAACGCCCCAGATCATGTCGAAGATCGTCGTCGGTATGAAAATGAGGCCGGCGATCATGCCGCAGAGGATCGACTGCGGATTTCGAAAGACCGTGACGAGCGAGCCTGCAGCCGCCTTCAGCCAGTCGTCACGCCGGTCGGCGGCGTTCGATTCCGGAAGCAGGGAGAAGAGCAGCGCGCTCATCGCCAGGCCAGAGAGGCCCATGACGATCCAGAACATCGTCCAGGGGACGCCTGCCGCGATCATCGGTCCGACCACGAGCTGGCCTGCGGATCCGCCGGCCATGCCGAACATCTGCGTGGCGCCGATGAGCGTGGCCGCGCGCGAAGGCGGGAAGTTCGTCGTCGCGATGTAGGCGGCGCCGACGAGCGCGAACACGCCGCCGGCGCCTTGGAGGAGACGCCCCGCGCTGGCCGCCTGGCTGTTGCCCGACGCGAACAGCAGCGCGCCGATGCCGACCGTCGCGGCGCCGATCGGAACGACCCGTCGGGGCCCCAGTCGATCCAACGTGACGCCGGCCACGAGGCTGAAGGGCGAATAGCCGTAGTAGAAAAGGCCGGCGAGTGACGCCACGCCCATCGCGCTCAGGCCGAAGGCCTCCGACAACTGCGGCATCATCACCGCCGGCGCCGAGCGCAGCGTGTACTGATAGAAGTAGTACACAGCTGTGATCAACCACGCTGCAGTTGCCGTTTTCGTCCCGCGGGTCATGGACCTGCCGAGCGCATGCCTGACCGCTCAATCGAGCAAGGCACATTCCCCTCGCGGCGAGATCCACGCTCGCGAGAAGTGATTCAATTCAAAGGCCTTAACCAGCTTCGACGCACCCGCGCCCGCCGCGCGGCCACCACCTGGCTCCGCGCAGCCGGAGTTTCTCCCTAATGTCGGAGGCGCCTGAGCCCCCG
>DATKHR010000242.1:0-9293 GCA_035510155.1 Vicinamibacterales bacterium | reverse complement strand
ACCAATTGCCTTACGCACATCGGCCTTCACAGGCAGCTTGTGCTGACCGTTGCCTAACGCCATGAATGAGCTTCGAAACGGATGGCCATCGACTGTGCCCGCGACCTTCACGAGCCCTCGAGTTCCAAAGAACCTGACTGAATCTGGCCAGATGACGCACACCCAGCCGCCTGCGCTCTTCCGCAACCTGGCTGTAAATCGCCGATTGATCTTTGTCATATTCGTGATGCCTCTGCTTATTCGTCGAACGGAGAGACGCAATTTCGACACCGGCCGACCCTACGCCGTCAAGCCCAGCAAGCGCGGTTACGGCCATCCGTCCCCTGGTGCGGGCGCTTCGGTCGCCAGCACCTGACCCGTTCGCGGGCCTTGGAACATATTCGCCGGCCCCCTCCACTCCGTCGCGACGATGAAGAGCATTCGTCGGTCTGAGCCGCCGAGGGCGCAAGCGAAGCCGCCGCGATCAAGCTCGATTTTCTGAAGCACCTCACCACCTTCACGGACCCGCACGCAGCGCTTATTGGGGACATCTGCGTACCAGACGGCGTTCTCGGCGTCTGCACAGATGCCGTCGGGCACGCCGCCTCCGAGCGTGGCCCACACCCTGCGCTTCGAGAGGCGACCGTCGGATTTGATGCGAAACGCCGTCAGCTGCTTGGCGTAGGACTCGGCGACGATTAAGGTCTGGCCGTCGGGCATCACAAGCATGCCATTGGGGAACGCGAGTCCGTCTGCAACCTTCCACGCCGACCCGTCCGGCCTGACCATCGCGACGATTCCCGTGGCATCCGCCTGCCCTAACGGTTGGCCCCCGTTGACATACGCGTTGCCGCGACCGTCGACCACCAGCTCGTTCCCCGCCGGGGGGACAGACAGCTCCCTCAGATCGCCGTGCGTGACGAGCGATCCGTCTGGCTCTCTACGCAAAATCAGGCCATCGCCTCCGGAAACGACGAGCAGGCGCCCGTCGGGCAGCCAATCGACACAGCACGGAAACGATGGCGCCTTGAGGATGACCTCGCTGTTTCCCTTGAGGTCGACCGCAATCACCTCTTGCGTGCCCCAGTCCGAGAACCACAGCCTACCCTCATGCCAGCGCGGCTGCTCACCGAACAGGATGCCTGTCATCAAGGTCATCACGAATCAGCCCTCCTTCATCACGGGACGGCACGCCGTTATTCAGAACGATCAACCACTCTTGATCTTCGCGTGGGTGGGTTCAGCGCTGATGATCGCGGTCCTCTGCCGGTCATGCAACAGCTTCCCGGACGATGATCGATCCAGCCGCGAGGACCCACGGGCAATGCTGGTAATCGGCGATCCGCTGAATGTGATCGTCTGCGCCCACTTCGACCCGGATAACGCCCCCGATCTCCCATGCGCCATCGCGGAAATGCAGAAGAACGATCGTGGGTTCACCATCGACGTCGCCGAGCGCCAGCCGCCACCTCACTTGCATGCGTGAATAGACCCCGAGGTATCCGCCATCCGCAAAGCTGCCCGAGTACCGATCGGCCACGAGCAACCGGGCGTCGGCACTGATCAGTTCACGGAGTCCCTCCCAATCCTGACGATTGAACCGCTCGACGTACAAACGGAGGATCTCTTTGTTCTGGGGTGTCGACTCGCGCGACGCTGCCTGTCGTTCGTTGAAGGCCGCCAACTTCGATCGGCCTCGGTTGAGGGCCGCTTTGACGCCGCCTACCGTCGAGTCGACGAACTCCGCGATTTCCTCCAACGAATAATCGAAGACATCCTTGAGGAGCACGCACGCCCGCTCTTCGAAGGCAGGTTCAAAACCAGATGCTCGATGGCGGGTCCGACCCGAGCCCCGGACAACTCGTGTGGCGCGACGAAGTCCGGCTTCGCCGCCGCGGTTTCGGCCTCTAGTTGCACGCCCCGGCGGCGGAGAAAGTCGATACATTGGTTATGGGCGATCCGGAATAGCCACGGCGCCAGCGGGCGGCTGTCATCGTAGGTGTTAAGGCTGCGGTAGGCGCGAAACAGCGCATCCTGCACCACATCTTCGCCGTCTGTGATCGAGCCGGTCATCCGGGAACAATACCGGTGCAGCTGCGGCCGGAGCTGGCTGATGGTTTCGAGAAACGCCAGATACCGGACGTCGAACTTGCCTGCGTCTTCTATCATCATCTCCAGCGCTGCGCCTTGAACGACGAGGCCGTTGCTCCGAGCCGGATCACTGAGAAGCCTTCTCCCAATTCGCGTCTCCCGTCCGGTTGGGCTGTCCCTTGCCGGTCGCGATTAGGCTGCGCAAACTGTCGTTGATATAGAAGCCCCATGCGTCCGAACAGCCACCGTAGCATTCGAAGGTGGGAACCAGGCCCACGTGCGTAAGCGGAGTTCCGTGAACTCGGCGCCGAGCCGGTCGGTGCTTCCGTCAATGTCTCCTGACCACCACGCGCGCACGTTGTTGATGGCGTTGAAGACGTCTTCGGGAGACTGCTCGACCGCAAAAGATGTTGTGTAATCGTTGGTCTTCATTATCTGCGCTCCCTTTGGTTTCCGTCGCACGTTCGAAACGTCATCCTAAACTGGCCGCGTTCTCCGGTGCGAAGACGGCGAACTGCCGCTCGAGGCCCTTCACGACGCCAATGCGCCAGCCATCGGCGATGGACCGAGACGCGGGGTCAGGAAAGATCTCCTCTTCGCCTCGTGCCAGCCCGTCGAAGATGCCGGCCGCGGCAGACTCCGGCGACGCCTTCGGAATCTCGAGACCGCGGTTCATGTCCGTGTCCACCGGACCGAGGACGACGCCATGCACCGAGACCCCTTCGCTCGCCAGGAGCGCTCTGAGTGACTGCGTCATGTTGAACGCCGCGGCCTTCGAGATGGAGTAGGCCGGGATCATCGGGAGGGCAGCGAGTGCCGCCAAGGACAGGTTGTTCACGATCGCGCCATGGGAGCGCTTCAGGAGCGGCACGAAGGCGTGCGTCACTCTGAGCATGCCGAGGAAGTTCACCTGAAGGTGCCGTTCGACGACGTCCAGGTTGCCCAGGTCGTCGTAAATCGCGACGCCAGCGTTGTTGATGAGGACGTCAAGAGCGCCGACCGCCTCGACCGCCTGCTGGATCTGCGAAACATTGGTCACGTCCAGCGTGAGTGCCGTGACGCGGTCGTCGGCGATACCGAGTGGGCCGCGCGTTCCGGCAAACACCCTCTTCGCTCCTCGTCGCAGGGCCTCGTTGACGAGCGCGCGGCCGATGCCGCGGTTCGCGCCGGTGATCAGGACTGTCATGTTCGCGATGTCGATGCCGTGCCGTGTCATGTGGATGAAATCTCCTTTCACCCCTTACTACGGACCGCATCCGACAAAAGATACGCGCACGCCGGATCAACCGCTGGACGGCGGCCACTGGCAGGCGCACTCGGCCTAGGAGGTGCCGCGCCATCGTCGAGCTCACGTCGCGCAATCCGCGGTTCGGCTGCGCACAGATCGCGCGCATCATCGCACGCACCTTCGGCGTCGATATCGACCGGAACGTCGTGCGCCGCGTGCTCGCCCAACACTACCGGCTCCTCAGACGGGACCGGCCCCTCGTGGTTGTCGGTGATCTGACACACCATAGACAACCTCTGAGCGTCGACCTCTTTCGCTGCAAATCTCTCGGGCTGCGGACCTATTGGGTGCTCGTGGTCATGGATCAATTCACTCGAACTCGAAGCGGAGATCCTGGCCCTCGCCACCAACATTTGGCGTCGTCACCGTCGAGGCGTCCTTGATCGTTGCGTCGGCTGCACTGGCTTCGCTCTAGAAGTCGATCTCGCGGGCCGCTCCTTCGGGACTTTGCCGATGCGAGGATCACACGCAAGAACCAGTTCGCACGCTCTAACGGCCGACTCCTCGAAATCGGGAGCATCAACCGGAAGCACCTGCCAGCCGGTGACCTTTTTCCCAAACAGGTGGATAGATCGCATCCGCGGAAACTCGCGGCGGAGGCTTGGCATCCGACTACCTCCACAGAGACGACACGCGGGGTCCCACGATCCGGCCCTGTTCGCGGCCGGCACGTGCGGCGCCTTCGCGAACCGCCGGATCGAGCAGGTTGCCACCGACAGACGTGAACACCGTCTGAACGGCCTCGTCTGGGTGGACAATTTCGACGCGCGCGCCCGTCCCACGAAGCATGTTCACCGCGGCGTCGAGCGAAACGACGCACATCGGCGGCACGCGCGCCGGTAGCGTGAGGACGAGGACGCGATCGTGTCCGACGGCGAGATCCGCGTTATCGATTGAGTAGAAGCCGCCATCGATATAGTGCCTCCCGTCGATCTGCACGACCGGCCAGATGCCGGCCACCGCGCAGCTCGCGGTCACCGCGTCTACGAGATCCACACCGCTGTCGCGCGTGAACGCGCGGCGCTCCCCACTTTCAGCATCGACGGCAACGATGAGCACCGGCCGCGTCGGCCACGTGGTCCTGGGCAGTCGAGCCGCGATCAGCCTACGCCTTTCGGAGGCAGACTCGGCCGGCCGGCCAAGCGCGAGCGATCCTAAGTGACGAAGGAATTCACTGTCACTCCTCGCCTCCTGCTTCGCCGCGACCAGTGAGGCGCGCCAGTTCGCGAAGTCGACTTGCGGCGGCGTCTCTTTCACCTGGAGACGCGGATCCACTTGACGCTGAAACAGCTCGTCCAGGCTCAGACCGCTCGAGAGCTGCGCGGCGACAATGGATCCGGCCGATGTGCCAACCATGAGATCCGCATCGCTGGGGTCGACGCCAGCATCTGCGATGCCGGCGATGACGCCAATCTCCCAAGCGATCGCAGCGTTGCCACCCGCTCCGAGGACGAGCGCTCGTCGCACAGTCATTCGCCTCTTCGAGCGTTTCTTAGGGTAACTCAGCCGCGTGTGCAACTGCAGCGGCGTCTTTCGTGGGAGCGCATGCAGCGTCATCGCCCGTTCCCCCGAGATGCGACAAATCACCTTGCTTTACGGCTTAGTCGCGTTTGGTCAGATCGTTTTGCACCGCATCGCTGGGCACGAGCAATTACCGGCCTTGCTCGCGAAGGCTTGACCTCTCTAGAGTTCGACTCCGCGGCTGAGGCCGAGCGCGTGCTCGAAAAGCTCCGGCATCTATGGACCGGCCCCGCTGGAGCCGTGATGCGGAACCCCGATTGTGCAGAGATTGTGCAGAGCGTGAGGGCCGATTTCTTCAACGACTACTGCAAGCTTCAAAGCCGACGGCGAGTGAGTCGAGAAGAATCTCGGATGGTCATCTAGCGAAGAGGGATCTCCCGTCGCTCATCTAACGCTTCATTGACCACGACAAGCGTTCCATCGTCCCCCGCTTGCAACTGTTCGTTGGCATTGAGCAACTCGACGCCGTACACGGTCCCATCTGGGGCCAAATCAACGTTCAACTCGTCGCTGCCGCGAATGGTTTCGACTTCCGAGCTTTTTTCCTGAAGCCTCAAATACGCGATGTTCCGCCGCGCGTCGTATGTCAACTTCATGAGGTCCCCTTCTGGCCAAAGTACCTGACGACCACTGACCAACACCTGTAATTCTACGGCAATAAGCGAGGCTCGATAGGTCGTTGGCCACCTGAATGACGGGAACTCGCGCGGGAAAGTGCAGAATCTCCATGGACATAGCTCTGTTGGGAACGCCGTCGAATCGCCGCAATCGATCTTGCAGCCATACGGACGGACTTCAGCACAGACAGCGCGCTCTATTTACGACGAGACCGTTCTTCGGCTTGCAGAATCATCGACGAAAAGTTGACGACCACATCGACCTCGCGAGCGCGAAGATCCTGGTCCTTGTCCTCGACCATCACAAAGCGCTGGCCATCCGCCGTCACATCGTAGTTCGCTGACGCCACGCCCGGCCCACCGCACGACGAGCTCGAACCGAACGTATAATGTCCCTCCCAAAGGACTCTTGGTGAGGAAAGAGTGATCGCCGGCGTTCGCGTGACTGTGACGACCATCATCTTGTCGCCGTTCCGGTAATAGAGCTCCTCGCCGTCACGCCGCCACACCGGATCCAAGCCGCCTTCAGTGGAAACCTGGATCTTGGCCCCGGGCCCAGGGTACTGCGTGATGAACACTTCAGGACGCCGCGACTCATTCGATGAATACGCCAGCCACCGCCCGTCCGGTGAGAACTTGGGCGATGCCTGCAGAAACTTGGCTGATTCGAGCACCGGTTGGGATTTGCGGCCGCCCTCGAGCAGGAACTCCCACACATCAAAGTGCCGCATGTCATCCATGCGGAGATACGCGATCGTCTTACCGTCGGGAGACCAGGATTCTGGACTGAGCATGTGTCCGGCGGCCGGCAGCTGCTCCTCTCGACGGCTTTGATTCACCGGCATCGACCACAGCGTCATGCCGTTCGTCTTCCAGGATCGAAACGCGATCCGGTCACCGGTTGGCGACCACATCGGCCAATGGCTCGCGCCGTCGAACGTCAAACGCGTCGTGACGCCGCGCGACAACTCATAAGAGTAGAGATCGTGCGCCGGCCCTTCGATTTCGAACGCCAGCTGCTTCTCGTCCGGTGACAAACGCGGGTGCAGGTAGGAGCGCGGCGGAAGGCCGAACGATTGTGAGCGGCCCTGCCGATCGACCCACATCAGCTGGCGGCGTCCGCGTTCGGTCGGACCAGGAATGTAGGCCAGATCACCGTTGGCGGCGATGGCAAAGTCGGCCGCGCCGGTGTTGCGGCTGCTGAAGATCCCGTCGAGCACCGGAAACGGCTGGCCCGTCACGACCAGCTTCTTGGCATCGAATGGGACGGCGAAGAGACTCCCGCCGCGCGCATAGACTAGGTGGCCGGTGGTGGCATAGCGAGGCGATGATCCACCTTCGATCAGCGTCTTGTATTGTCCCGTCGCCAGGTCCAGTGCCGCAATGCGGGCATCTTCGTACCCCTCAATGTCTCCCGTGCCGATGGCGAACACGATCGCCTTGCCGCCCGGTAGATATTGCGGCTGACGAAAGAAGCGCTCGCCTTTGTCGATATTTACCTGCAGCAGCGTTTTCGGGGTGCCGCCGCTTGCGGCCACCGAGAACAGATTGAACCATGCCCACACGATGTTCCCGTCCTCGCCCCATGTCGCACCGGAAACTGAGTCGACGTCGGCCAGGACCACCGGCGCACCGCCGCTCAGCGCGACTTTTCTGAGCGTCCGGCTAAGTCCATTCCAGTGGCCGAGCCATTGCCCATCGGGTGAAAAGAACGGAACGCTCCCGAATACGTCGGGCAGCGCCTTCGGCTGATCCTGGTCACGCCACCGGACATAGAGCAACTGGCCCAGTGCAGACCCGCCGGCGGCCGTATAACCCACTTTGGATCCGTCGTCGGAAATCGTCACCAGCGGTGAATGGCTCGTTCCGACGAACTCATTCGGGCCGAAAGGAATCGCGAACCGCGTCACAAGACCCGATGGCCGGGGGACTGGCGGGCGCATCCCAAACCACGCGGCCATGGCCCCGACACCCACCAGCAGTCCCGCGACGGCTATCGCCGCCGTGAGCGAGACCGAACGCGCACGGACGCGAGCGGACTCGGCAACGTCTGCTGGCTCGCGTGACAACACGTCTTCGAGATCGAGTCGAGCGTCGCCGATGTCCCGCAGACGCCGCGCCGAATTCTTCTCCAAGCATCGTGAAAGCAGGCGCCGGACAGACCGCGGCGTCGCTGCTGGGAGCTTCGCGAAATCCGGCTGACGCTCGAGAATCGCCGCGATCGTGTCCGAGATTGTGTGGCCCGAAAACGCGATCTGTCCCGAGCACATTTGGTAGAGCACGCATCCGAAGCTCCAGATGTCAGTCCGCTTGTCCACGGCCTGGCCGCGTGCCTGCTCCGGGCTCAGGTAGGCCGGTGTCCCCAGAATGACTCCGTCCCGCGTGCCCTCGATTGTGACGGTCGGCACCGTCGACAGATCGGGACTCGTCCCGCCACCAGTGACCGCCTTGGCCAAACCGAAGTCGAGCACCTTCACGACCCCATCGCGTGTGACTTTGATATTCGCTGGCTTCAAATCGCGGTGCACAATGCCGCGCTCGTGCGCCGCTTCGAGCGCCTCGGCGATTTGGCGCGCGATGGCCACGCTCTCGGTGATTGAAAGAGGGCCGCGCTCCAGACGTTCGGCCAGCGTCGGCCCCTCGACCAGCTCGAGCACCAGCGCGTGCACGTCGCCGGCTTCCTCGATCCCATAGAGTGTCGCAATATGGGGGTGATTGAGCGCCGCCAGCATCCGGGCTTCTCGCTCGAAGCGTGCCAGCCGGTCGGGATCCGCGATCAACTCGCGGGGCAGGATCTTGAGGGCGACGTCGCGCCTTAGTCGGGTATCGTGCGCTCGATACACTTCGCCCATCCCGCCCCGGCCGAGCAGCGACGTCACTTCGTACACGCCGATGCGGTCTCCGGTCGCCAGATATGCGGCTGGGCTCGCCAGCTGTGTCGCGGCGATGACGATCGCCGGGTCCGCCAGAAAACGCTCCGCGGGCTGCGCGAGTAGCGACTCGACCTCGCGCCGCAGGCTCTCGTCATCGGCGCTGGCCTCGGCCAGAAACGACGCGCGGTCGCGCTCGTCGCGGGTCACGGCTGCGTCGTACAGTTCCTGGATTCGCCGCCAGCGTTCGGGCGTCATCGCGCCTCCCAACTCAGCTCGTGCTGCAGCCACGTCTTCGCGAGCCAATCGAGGATGACCGTGTCGGCCGACACCTGCAGCGCCTCGGCCGTTTCATCCACACTGAGCCCCCGAAGAATCGCAGGGTCCACGACATGACTCTTGCACCGGTCAACCACCTCCAACGCGTTCAACGCCTCGTCGAGCGCGAGAGCAGCAGGGCCATCGGATCCTTGGACTGCGTCGAAATGGCCCATTCTACGCCGCTGCTGAGTTAGCAGCAGCCGTTTTTCGCGTTTGTCTTCACGGCCTCAGATTTTCACTGAGTGTTCTTGGCTTTAAGAATGGGGGCGGTTTGTCCCAAGAAGTCCGTCCTCCTGTCCCCACTGAATAGTCGGTCTGGTTTGATGGGAGCGTTCCACCGCGACGATTGGCCGTGTTCAGGGAGTTCGACGTGATTGGCCAGAAAACGTGCGCCACGGTCCGCGACGGTCGACGCCGTCGTGTGCGAAAACCTGCCGATAGGGCACTCATGCGTCGTTCGCCCGCTGTGCGGTACCGATACCCCGCGGCGATGCCAACTCGTGTCTCCGCATTTGGATCCGCGTTGACTTTGATAGCAGGCCGTCCAAGGCTTCTCAGAGGCGCCGACAGAGTTTCTGGTAGGGACAGGAACGCTCCCATCAAACC
>DATKHR010000241.1:0-9799 GCA_035510155.1 Vicinamibacterales bacterium | reverse complement strand
TCAAAGGGGTCGCCGCGCTTCAAGCCCGAGATCGTCGAGTTCAACCCCCCGCCGGCGATGAGCAGCAACGGAAAGCCGGAACCGGCTTCCTCATAATGGATGCGAGTGGGACCCTTTTCGTAGAAGGACATCGCAGCGTCTTTTTGCTCAGCCCGGTCAGCGAACACGCGCGGCGCGGTGGCCACCACCGCCGCCGCGGCGCCCGACTTCAGTATTCTGCGTCTGATCGGATCCATTCAGTCCTCCAGGACCTGTCCAAAGAGCGGCTGACCGACTCGAGCTGCGGAGTACGCGAACCAGGCGGCGGCGCTCACCAAAATGAGGGACGCGATCATCGGCCCCGACCACCACGCCGCCAGGTTCGTCATGGAACTGCGCGACGCGTGCATCGGTCTCGGCGACACCGTCCGGCAGGAACTTCAGCGCGACTGGCTGGTCGAGGGTCAAGTCGTCGGCACGATAGACCTCGCCCATCCCTCCGCGCCCCAGGAGCGCCACGAGCCGGTAACGACCCGCCACGATCGCGCCTGGCGCAAACCGTGACGGTCCCGCCGCGAACGTCGCTCCTCCAGGCGTCACAGCGATCCGGACTGGTCCGACCGTCGCGTCATCGAAGGGCGTCATTTGCGGTCCGTTCGCACACGAGGCGGTGTTGGGGGTCGCTCATCGTCGAAGAGCGCCTGGCCCTGCGGTCTTCGAATGCTCCAGCTCCTGGAGAAAATCGGCCAGGTAGCGGCCCCAGACCGATGGCAGGGAATGTGTGCCATGGCCGCGAGTTAATTCGCTCGTCGGAATCAGTACGTAGCGCCCGTGCTTCACGTGCGGCATCAGCCTTTCCATCAGTCCGAGCTCGGGCGGGTTCACGACGTCGTCGGCCGAATTGATGGCGAGCACGGCTGCCGTGATCTTTTCGAGTGCCGGTGAGGGATCGTACTCTCGGGACGCATCGTACTGGTACAGCATGTCATTCGCATCCGTCGTCATCAGGCGGGAGCGGATCTGATCCTCATACCAGCGATCGGCGTCGTCTCGCGTGGGTCCGGTTCGGTGCCATTGCAGCGGGCTGCTGGTCATCATCATCAGGATATTCAGCGCGCCGACGAGGCCTCGACGCGGCTGCTCGACGTAATCTCCGTGGAGCCAGTCCGGATCCTCGGTGATGCTGTCCATGATCATCTTGCGCATGACGCGATTCCGGCCGGCGATCGCCGTCGGGGCGCTTGCAAGCGGCATGAGCCCGTCGGCAAAGCCCGGATACATTTCGCCCCAGACCCAGCAGTGCATCGCGCCCATCGACGTGCCCATCACGAGCCTCAAATGGTTGATGTGGAGCTCTTCGGTGAGCAGCAGATGCTGCGATCGAACCATGTCGTCGTACGTGTACTTGGGAAAACGCATGCGGAGACCGTCGCTTGGTCTGCTCGACTTCCCGTGTCCGATGCCGTCCGGAATGATGATGAAGTAGCGGCTTGCGTCGAGCAGCTGCCCGGTGCCGAAAAGCTGACCGCCGAAGGTGGAGGCGAGGAACCCGGCGCCGGATCCGCCCGTGCCGTGCAAGATGAGGACGGCGTTTCGGACAACCCCGGTCGAATCGCGGACGGGTGCCCCAACGGTCCGGTAGTGCAGCCTCAGCGAGGGGATGGTCTCGCCCGAGCTGAACTTGAAGTCGCGTGCGATGTAGTCGTTCTCGACGAGCGTGGGAAACGGCGCTCCCGCTTGGGCAGTGGTTGTGCCGCTGACCACCCGAATCGTTGACAGCTGCCACAATAGGGCTGCCATCGTGGAGAGACGGAGCCACACAGACGGCGAGCGCGCAAGACTGGTCTCCATGAAGGAGTAATATCGCACGCAAACCGGAGTGTTGGCCACAAGGTGTTCGAGGTGCACTATGTCTCGCGCCAAATCGCAGGCTGGCATGGAACGCCATCCGGTTTGCAGGCGGCGCCGGGTTGCGGGGAAGTTGTTGCTAGGAAGTTGAGCCTCCCCGCAAGACCGTGAGCAGCGTAAGGATCACATGCTGAGAAAGTCGGACCGACATCACCTGACGATGACGACGAGCAGGATGATCGCCAGAAGAATGATGATGATCGTCGTGGTCGTGAGCGTCACGCTCGACTCCCCGCCGACGATCTCTTGATTGACGCGGCGGGCCGCAGACGCCGCTTGGTCCAGATCCGCGCCCTGCATGGTGTCGACCGCGGCGTTGACTCGATCAAGATCGACGCCCATCATGGCGGCAACATTTCGGACCTCGGTACGCCCGAGTGCCTCGTGCACCGAGGCGCGATCGGCGGCTTCGCCGGCGGTTTTCTGCGTCATCGTCGCTGTGAGCTGATCGGGATTGACGACGTGCTGTTGGGCTGCCTGCGCGGAAGCGGCGACAAGAAGACACACGAGCGCGAGAGCGAAGAGCGTGCGAGCGGTTTTCATCGGTCGACCTCCCCGCTTGGTCTATCGGTTGTTGTTCGACCGGCGTTGAGGAGGCGTCAGTTCTTCCCAAAACTGCTCGTGGCTTGTGCCCCCGCCTGAGCCGCGCGGAAGATCTCGACATCTCCGGCACAGTAGGGTTCAATTTCTCCATGGCCGCACGACCGACGTGGAAGGGGTTTCTAAAAATTAGCCTCGTGAACATTCCCATCAAGGTCTTTCCCGCCACCGAATCGAGCGGGACCCTCTCGTTCAATCAGCTCCACGGCGAGTGCCAAACGCGCATCCAGCAGAAGCGGTGGTGCCCGCACTGCAATCGCGAAGTCCCAAACTCCGAGATCGTCAAGGGCTACCAGTTTGACAAGGGTCGCTATGTCGTGCTGTCAGAAGATGACTTCGGCAAGGTTCGGCCGGAGTCGACGAGGGTCATCGATCTGGTGCAGTTCGCCGATGATTCGGCCATCGATCCGATGTACGTCGACCGCCCGTACTACCTCGCGCCCGACGGGAGAATGGCGGGTGACGCCTTCGCCGTCATGCGGGAAGGCATGAAAGGCAAGGTTGGCATTGGCAAGCTCGCGCTGTACGGGCGGGAATACCTCGTCGCCGTCAAGCCGCATGAGCGTGGGATCGTCATGTACACGCTGCATCACGCCGCCGAAATTCGCCGCATCGATACCGTCGAGGAACTGCACTCCGTGGCCGCGACGGTGAAGCCGGAAGAAGTGAAGCTCGCCAAGCAAGTCATCGCGACATTCGAGGGACCGCTGGACTTGGCGAATTACAAGGACGAGTATCGGGAAGGCTTGAAGCGCATCATCGAGGCGAAAATTGCCGGCGAGGAGATCGTTGCGCCAGCGGTCGAAGCGCCGGCAAGGGTGGTCAACTTGATGGATGCGTTGAAGAAGAGTCTCGATGCGGTCAGCACCGAGAGGAAGAAGCCCGCGAAGGCCACGGTCACCAAACCAGTCGCGAAGCGCAAACGCGCGTGATCACGGCGACGCGAGCCAGACTCACCAGGCAGCCGTGTTCTGCCTTTTGCTGCAACGCGATTTTTCGCGCTGGGAGTCTCCCACGTTGCGTGATAGGCTCCCTCGGCGCAGCGCGCACAAGCCCCAGGAACAGACGTAATGGTCGGTCGCAACGTGTGGATATCCTTGGTCTCGCTGCTGATGGCAGTGACGCCAGGTTCGGCGGCCGCTCAAGCGCCAGCCGCCAAGCGGGTCCTCTTGGTCTACTCGCACGAGCGCGAGATGGCGATGTATACGAGCTTCGACCGCGCTCTCCGCTCGCGCCTGCAATCAGGCGCTCCGCAGCCGATCGAGTTCTATACGGAGTACCTCGACCTCATGCGCTTTGCCGATGCGCGCCATCGGCAGCAATCGGTCGACTATTTTCGAGTCAAGTACGCCTCGCCGCGGATTGACCTCATCGTCGCGGTGGGTTCGCTCGCGTTCGATTTCATCCTCGAGCACGGCGACACGGTCTTTCCGGGCATTTCAATCGTCTTCACGTCCGTCAACGCGTCACACATCGCGCAGATCGCGCTCAACAAGAACATCACAGGTGTCGCGGTTAAACGTGACGTGCGCCGGACACTCGACCTGCTCTTGTCCATTCACCCTGATACGCAGCAGATCGTCGTGCCGGTGGGATCGTCCCCGACGGAAGAAACGTGGGGGAAGGAGACGCGCGAGCTGTTCCTGCCTTATGAGACGCGGGTGCGCATCACATACACCTCTGGCCTTTCTATGGATGCGATGCTTCGCACCTTGAGCGCGCTTCCAGAGCACACGGCCATTCTGTTCACCACGGTGTTCTACTATGATGCGGCCGGCCAGTACTTTCTCCCCGAGGAAGCACTGGCGAAGATCACCGCGGGATCGAATGCTCCGGTGTACGGCACCGACGAAGCGTTCCTCGGGTCAGGGATCGTCGGCGGCGTCCTGTACGACCTCGCGCCGGCGGGCGACGCGGCCGGCCGGCTCGGGCAACGGGTGCTTGCGGGCGACAGACCGGCTGACATCCCGGTCGAGACTATCGATCCGAACTATCCGATGTTCGACGCCCGCCGGCTTGAACGCTGGCACATTTCAAAGACGCGCCTGCCGCCGGGAAGCGTGATCAGATTCGCGGAGGTCGGTCCCTGGGAACGGTACAAGTTCTATATCATCGGCGCAGCGTCGCTGCTGATGTTTCAGACCGCGCTCATTGTGGGCTTGATCGCTGCGCGCGCCAAACGCCGGCGCGCCGAAGCCTCACTGCGCGCGAGTCACGTGCAGATCCGGGATCTGGCGGGTCGATTAATTACGGCGCAAGAGCAGGAGCGCGCGCGGCTCGCTCGGGAGTTGCACGACGACGTCGGCCAGCGAATGTCACTCGTCGCGATCGAATTGGCGCGACTGAACGACCTGCTGCCGACGAGTGCAGTCAACGCGCGACAGGAGTTGGGAGGTTTGCAGGATGCCGTCGGTGAGCTTGCAAGCGACGTTCAGGGGATCTCACACCGATTGCATTCCTCCAAGCTCGAATACCTCGGTCTCGCGGTCGCGGCCGCCAGTTTCTGCAAGGAGGCATCGGCTCACCACGGCGTGCAGATTGAGTACGTCCACGAAAATGTGCCTGTCGACCTTGACAAGGATGTGGCCATCAACATGTTCCGGGTGCTGCAAGAAGCCTTGTCGAACGCGGCGAAGCATTCCGGCGCCCACCATTGCTGGGTTACGCTGCGGGGCGTGCATGATGAAGTGAAACTGTCGGTCATCGATGACGGTCGTGGCTTCGACGCCGAGGCAGCGTTGAGAGGGCACGGCCTGGGCCTGGTCAGCATGCAGGAGCGTCTCAGGCTCGTGAATGGCGACGTTGTCATCGAGTCAGAGCCGGGAGCAGGAACCACGGTCCGCGCCAGTGCGCCACTGCGAACGACTCTTATTGAAGTGGTAGCTTCGGAAACGTCGCAGTCCAACGGCTAGCTCGAAGCTCTTCCACGGCAAGGTTCCTTCCTGGTGTACGACTCGACAACACAGGCTCGCGACATGATCGCTCGTCTCGAGACTCTCGACGTGGCCAATCATTTGCACGGCACGACGTTCGCGATCGTGTCGGAAACTCCGTAGGAATAACGGAACAAACAGAAACAAGGAGAGAGACATGGAGCACGCGAAAGGGCATCTCCCAATGAACACCCCCCCGATCGTCTCGCCGCAGGAGTGGGAGGCTGCGCGCCAGGATCTCCTCGTAAAAGAGAAGGCCTTGACCCGCGCTCGTGATGAGCTCGCCGCCGAGCGCCGGCGGATGCCTTGGTTGGCCGTGGAGAAAACGTACGAGTTCGACGGGCCCAGGGGCAAAGCGAGCCTGTTCGACCTGTTCGACGGCCGCCGCCAGCTGATCGTTTACCGCGCCTTCTTCGAGCCCGGCGTGTACGGGTGGCCTGAACATGCCTGCCGCGGCTGCTCCTTCCTCGCCGACCAGGTCGCGCATGTCGCCCATCTGAACGCTCGCGACACCACGCTCGCCTTCGTCTCACGTGCGCCTTTGACGGACATCGAGCGCCTAAAGGCTCGAATGGGCTGGAAGATGCCGTGGTACGCCATCAGGGATACGTTCGACATCGACTTCGGGGTTGACGAGTGGCACGGTACGAACGCGTTCATCCACGACGGCGACAGGGTGTTCCGCACCTACTTCATCAACAGCCGCGGCGACGAGGCGATGGGCAGTACCTGGAGCTACCTTGACATTACGGCGCTGGGGCGCCAGGAGGAGTGGGAGGACTCGCCGGAGGGCTACCCGCAGACGCCACCCTACAAGTGGTGGAACTGGCACGACGCATACGGCGATACGCCGTCGTCCGAGTGGTCGAGCATCGCCGACCGCGCCCTCACGCTCCAGGGTCAGTCGGTCGAGCGCAGGGCGGATGACTGACACTGTGCCCTCTTGACAGGGCGGCACCGCGCGCCGCCCTGTCCGCACGACATCGATCGCATGAATTCGATTCATGCGCTGACTTCAACGTACCCCAATTTGTCGTGGTGCCTGTGACACTCGCGCTGGTGCTCGACACCGTTACCCCGACACGCGACCCGACTGGTCCGTGCTGAGCCCATTCTCGCGCGTTCGCGCTGCCCTCAATCGCGAGCCCCACCTGAGCGGCGACGTTCGGAGACATCCCGGGGGGCCCGAGCCGGGCAGCGGAAGCTTTTGTCGCACGCGATCAATAATCCTCACAGGCACCGGACTCGCGACGTACGAGCGGCCAACACGTGCGGGCGCTCCGGGTGTGAATTATGTGGATCGTCCGGCTCGCGCTGCGGCGCCCCTATACCTTCGTCGTCGTGGCGCTGCTCATCGCCATCCTCGGCGTCGTCTCGATTGCGACGATGCCGGTCGATATCTTCCCTTACATCGACATTCCGGTCGTGAGCGTCGTCTGGCAGTACAACGGGCTGTCCCCCGAAGAGATGGAGAGCCGCATTGTCACGACCTTCGAGCGCGCGCTGACGGCCAACGTCGTCGGCATCGAGCACATCGAGTCGCAATCGCATCAGAGCATTGCGGTCGTCCGCGTGTACTTCCATCCAACGGTGCAGGTCGACCTCGCGCTCTCGCAGATAGTGACGCAGTGCCAGGTCCAGGTCCGCAATATGCCGCCCGGCACCTTTCCGCCGCAGGTCCTCAAGTACGACGCTGCGAGCGTGCCGATTCTGCAGCTCGGACTGAGCAGCACCACGCTCACGGAGCAGGAGATCTTCGACCTGGCGAACAATTTCATCCGGACGCCGTTGGCGACGGTACAGGGCGCGACGGTGTCGTATCCCTTCGGTGGCAAGAACCGCCAGGTCACGGTCGATCTGGACCTCAACGATCTGTACGCCAAGCACCTGTCGCCGATTGACGTCTCGAACGCGCTGAACTTGCAGAACCTCATCGTGCCAGCCGGGACGGCAAAGTTCGCCGACACCGAGTATCCCGTCCGCTTGAACAGCAGCCTGCCGGCGGTCAGCGAGTTCAACAACCTGCCGATCAAGACGGTGAACGGCGCGACGATTTATATGAAGGACGTCGCGACGGTCCACGACGGCTTCATTCCGCAGACCAACATCGTGCGGACGAACGGATCGCGCGGCGTGCTGCTGACGATCACGCGCAACGGCAGGGCGTCCACGCTCGCAATTGTCAACGCCGTGAAGAAGGAGCTGCCCCGGATCATGGCGACCGTGACGCAGGATCTGAAGCTGTCCCTCTTCGGGGATCAATCGCTGTTCGTGCGCTCCGCGATCGGCGGCGTCGTGCGCGAAACGCTTATCGCAGCGGTGTTGACCGGCCTGGTCATCCTGCTGTTCCTCGGCAGCTGGCGCAGCACGCTCATCGTGTGCACTTCGATCCCGCTCTCGATCCTGAGCTCCATCTGCGTCCTGAGCCTGTTGGGCCAGACGATCAATGTGATGACGCTCGGCGGACTGGCGCTCGCCGTTGGCATCCTCGTCGACGACGCGACGGTCGAAATCGAGAACACGCATCGCAACCTCGGAATGGGGAAGCCGCTCGTCCGCGCGGTGCTCGATGGCGCGTCGCAGATCGCGGTGCCCACCTTCGTGTCCACCTTGTCGATCTGCATCGTGTTCGTGCCGGTGCTGCTGCTGACTGGCACGGCGCAGTATCTGTTCACGCCGCTCGCGATGGCCGTCGTGTTCGCCATGATGGCCTCCTATCTGCTGTCGCGCACCCTCGTCCCGACGATGGTGCACCACATGCTGCGGAGCGAGGTGGTCGTTTACCCATCCGGTGGGCACGGCGATCGGGGTGGGTTGTGGACCCTCCATCGCGCGATGAACGATCGGTTCGAGCGCGTTCGCGCCCGCTACCTGGGCCTGCTCGACTGGTCGCTGGCGCGGCGTGCTCCAGTGCTCGCAACGTTCCTCCTGGTGTCGCTCGGGTCGCTCGGATTGGTGCGCCTCGTCGGCCGCGATTTCTTCCCGGACGTGGACGCCGGCAACCTGCGGCTTCACGCGCGCATGCCGCCGGGGACGCGGATCGAGCAAACCGAGGTCCGCTTCGCGGACGTCGAGCAGGAGATCCGCCGTGCGCTCCCGGCCGCGGAGATCGAGACGATTCTCGACAACATCGGGATCCCGAATGCGTGGAGCAGCCTCGCACAGGGCGACGTGCCGAACATCGCCGCCACCGACGGCGAGATCCTGATCTCGCTCAATCGGGAGCGCCACGGGGCCGTCCGCGATTACGAAGTACGGCTGCGGAAGCGGCTCCACGAGAAATTCCCCGAGATGTCGTTTTTCTTCGAGCCAGCGAACATCACGAATCAGATTCTGAACTTCGGCCTGCCGGCGCCCATTGACGTGCAGGTCGTCGGGCAGAACGCCAGGAGCAATTACAGCCTGGCCGAGCGGCTCCGCGAACGCGTTGCCCGCATTCCCGGCGCCGCCGACGTGCACATCCACCAGGTGTTCGCGCAGCCGCAGCTGAACCTGAACGTCGACCGTGTGAAGGCAGGGCAGATGGGGCTGACCCAGCGCGACGTCACGAGCAGCATGCTGATCTCGTTGAGCGGCAACAACCAGGTGGCGCCGAGTTTCTGGCTGAATCCGACGACCGGCATCAGCTACAACGTCGGCGTGCAAACGTCGCAGTACCGGATCGATTCGCTCGACCAGCTGCTGCGGACGCCGGTCACGGCGGCGACGAACACGGTTGCGGAGACTACGGCCGGGTCGCTTGCCGGCGTCGCGGAGGCGGGAAACGCGTCGGTCGGCTCGTCGCCGAGCGGCGCGTCGCAGGCGTACGGCAATCCGGGGGCGATGGCGAGCGGAACGACGCAGCTCTTGTCCAACCTCGTCGACGTGACGCGAAGCTACGGCCCCGTCATCGTCAACCACTACAACGTGGCTCCGGTCTTCGACGTGTACGCCAACGTCGATCGGCAGGACCTCGGAACGGTCGGCAAAGCGGTTGGCGCGATCGTGGCAGGGGAGCAGTCGAGTCTGCCGCGCGGAACGACTCTTATCCTGCGCGGCGAGTACGACACGATGCAGTCGTCGTTCTTCCGGCTCGGGCTGGGGATCGTGTTTGCCGTCGTGCTCGTCTACCTGCTGATGGCGGTGAACTTTCAATCCTGGCTCGATCCGTTCATCATTCTGACCGCGCTGCCGGGCGCGATGGCCGGCATCCTCTGGACGCTGTTCGTCACGCGGACGACGTTGAGTGTCCCATCGCTCATGGGCTCGATCATGTCGATTGGCGTAGGGACTGCGAACAGCATCCTGATCGTCACGTTTGCGAACGACGAGCGGGCGTCTCTGCCGCGGGCGCGCGACGCCATGCTGTCGGCGGGATTCGCGCGGCTCCGTCCGGTGCT
>DATKHR010000240.1:0-10900 GCA_035510155.1 Vicinamibacterales bacterium | reverse complement strand
TCCTTCGTCGGCACGAAGCCGCCGATGTCGGTGCCCCAGTAGGGCATCCCGCTCAATCCGGTATTGACGGCGACCGGGATGTGCGTCTTCAACGTTTCCCACGTGGAGTACACATCGCCCGACCAGAGGAACGACGCGTAGCGCTGCATGCCGGCGTGACCGTTCCGATGCAGCGCAAACGGACGCTCGCCGGGGCGCCACTCGCGTGCCCCGTCCCAATACATTCTGTTGCGCGCGAGGCGGGACGATGCGTCGAGACCGTCGCCCTGGTCGGGCCACCACCCGTCGACGCCGAGGTCGAAGAGCGGCTTGTGTACCGGCCAGTAGCAGCTGACCTGCCGATCGTCCGGCCACTGCCCGTCGGGAGTCTTTCCGCTCGGGAGCGGCGGGGCCGTGCATGGGTCTTTAACCGTTCCTGTGAGGGTTCGCCCCTCGAGGACGATGTGCAGCGCGACCTTGAAGTGGTTGTCGTGCAGCGCGTCGACGACGGCCTTGGGATCGGGAAACACCTTCGGGTTGAACGTGAACTCGCCGTTGTCGGTATTCCAACCGGACGGGCAAAAGCCGGTGCCGAGGTAGATCAAGGTCTCGCACGGGAGCCTCTTCTCCCGGAACATCTTCGCTTCTTGCAGGATCTCGTCCCGGCTCGCAAGCGTCCGGTGCGACTGCTGGTAGCCGAGCGACCACAGGGGAGGCATTTCAGGTCGGCCCGTCAGCATCGCGTACTCAGACATGATCGCGACCGGTTCGCGCGTGCCTACGACGAACACATCGAGTGGAAGCGCGATGGGCGGGGTCGCGTCAGACCCGGAGGTCGGGCCGGCACTGGGAACGAACCGGCCCTCCGAGCCCATGAGATCGAACGCGCCGTACGGCCAGTGGATGAACAGCGCACCGCGGCTGGTATCAATGAGCCACTGCACGGGCACGCGCCCCCCGTGCGTGCGCAACTGGTAGGCGCCCTGCCCGCTCCGCGCTCCGACCATCGATCCGCGACGATCGAACTGCGGTCCGCCCTCGCCGAGCCCGAGAAGCGGACCGTCGCCTGTGGAGAACGTAACTGCGGCAGTTTCCTGGTCGACCCGAAGGTCCTGGATCAAGCCGTTGCCGGCCTGAACCCGCAGAGAAAGCGCCTCCGCCGTTGTCGTCCCGTCACGCCGCGACCATGCGACCTCGACGCTTAGCTGCCCGCTTGCGACGGTCCGCAGTCCTCCGAGCCTGGTCAATCGCGCGGCGGGAGCCGGCCACGGTCGTTCGACGAGCGATCCGTCGCTCGGAACGGGCTGCGCCCCGTCAGGAAGAAGGCTGATTCGGGTCGTCAACGCGCTTGCCGGTGTAATGACGACCTCGATCGGTTGGCCGGCAATGACAATTGACGGCTGCCCCGTGGTTTGTGCGCTTGAGGCCGGTCTGGCGAAGCTGCCGGCGGCGGCGCCCGCCGCGCCAATCCGCTTCAGCAGCTCGCGTCGGGAGATTCGAGAGCCCATCGCGTCAGAATAATCCCGTCAGACGATTCGGCCACTCATCTCGTCACCCCGAATGCAAACATCGTCGTCGACTGAAACCGGGCGCCAGGACGGAGAATCGTGGATGGAAACTCCGGGTGATTCGGCGAGTCAGGAAAGTGCTGGGTCTCCAGGCACAAGCCGAACCGCTGCTGATAGCGACGTCCGGACTTACCGACGAGCGTCCCGTTGAGAAAGTTTCCGGAATAGAACTGCACGCCGGGCTCGGTGGTGGTCACGTCGAGCGTCCGCCCGGATTGCGGATCCTGGAGCGTCGCGGCGTGATGCAGGGTGCCGAGGGGTCCGTTGAGCACCCAATTGTGATCGTAGCCCATGCCGTTCCTGAGCTGCACATCATCGGATCCGATGCGCGCGCCGATGCTCGACGCCCGTCGAAAATCGAACGGCGTCCCCTCCACGGGCATCAGCTCGCCCGTGGGAATCAGCGTGGCGTCGACGGGCGTGAAGCGGTCCGCCTCGATCGTGAGCAAATGACCCAGGATGTCGCCGCTGCCCTCGCCGGCAAGATTGAAGTAGCTGTGCTGCGTCAGGTTGATGGGCGTCGGCTTGGTGCTCGTCGCATGATAGTCGACGATCAGCTCGTTCGACGGCGTCAGCGTGTACGTGACCCGCGCCGTGACACTGCCGGGATAGCCCTCGTCGCCGTCGGCGCTCACGTGCATGTACACGACACCGACCCGGTCGTCGCGCTCGAACGGCTCCGCCTGCCAGAGCACCTTGTCGAAGCCCTTCACGCCGCCGTGAAGATGGTTGGGTCCGTTGTTCGTGGCAAGCTGATACGTCGTCCCGTCAAGGCTGAACCGGCCTTTCGCGATCCGATTCCCGTAGCGTCCGACGACGGCGCCGAAATACGGGTTGTTCTGCAGGTAGCCGTCGAGCGCGGCGAAACCGAGGACCACGTCGTCGAGCCGGCCGTTTCGATCCGGGACCTTGATCGACACAATCACGGCGCCGTACGGAATCGTCCGCACCTCCATGCCTGTCCTGTTGGTCAGCGTGAACAGCTCCACGGCCGATCCGTCGGGGAGATTTCCGAACGGCGTTCGCCCGACGGCAGGCATGCGAACGGCAGGTGCCCGAGCGCAGGCGCCCGCCGCAAACGCCGTAGACAGCGCCAGTCCCACTCGGAGAAGAGTCATCGGCTCACGCCGTGCAGGTCTCGTCATTTGTGCCGGCCTACTTGCGCGTCACCGTCCAGCTGCCGCCGGCGATCTCGGTGTCCTGTCCTTTCGGGTGCAGCGACCACGTGCCCTTGGCCGTTCGATCTTCGAAGGTGGCCGCGACCAGGACTTCCGCGCTCGGATCGAGCGGAAAGTCGTATTTCGCCGTCATCTTCTGCCCGTTGAAGGACACCGAATTCAGATCCGCGTTGTAGTTGCCTCCGTCGGTCGTGACCGCCACTCTCCCGATGAGCGGGGCGTCCCTGGCCTCACGGTTTTTGTCGAGCGTCAACTCGAACTCGCCGGAGCCGGCGCCATCCCACGTACCGGCCCAGGTACCGATGTATTTGTCGGCCGTCGATGACTGCGCGGCCAGGCCACGGCCCCCCGGTGCGAATTCACAGAGCGCGAGGACCAGCAGCGAGACGAGCCATCCATTGCGCATGGTTCCTCCTCGGATCGGGTGAGATTCTACCCGGTTGGCGGCAGGCAGAGTCGACTCGACTGGCGACCCCGGATTAGACTCTCCACCATGCATCATTCGCGACTGACTCACGTCAGCGGCGCCCTCGCGCTGGTGACGGCGCTCGGAATCTTCGTGACCGCCCGACCGTCGGGTCTCCTCGCTCAAGAGTCAACGGCAGCCGTTCATGCCAAGCGCGTGAAGCGCCTGCTGATTCGGGGCGCGATGGTCATTCCAGGCACCGGCGTGCCTGCTTATGGTCCGACGGACATCCTCGTCGAGGATGGTCGCATTGCCCGACTCGGCACCTCGCGAGCAGCCAATTGGCCTCAGCCCGAGATGGTGATCGACGGCGCAGGGAAATACGTCATGCCCGGCATCGTCAACACGCACATGCACTGGCACGAGGAGCGGGTTGGACCCATTCCGATTCAGTACGAGCGGAACCTCTATCTGGCAGCCGGCGTGACCACCGCGCGCGAAGTCGGGGGGCATTTCGAAAAGACCAAAGAGTGGCGGTCCGAGAGCGCGGCCCACACCATCATCGCGCCGCGGATCGTTCTGTACCCCACGCTCGCGGATCTCGTGAAGCCAGGCGACGTCTACACTCAGACGCCAGCCGAGATCCGGGCGCTCGTGCGGCAGGCAAAGGAGCGCGGCGCCGACGGCATCAAGCTCATCGGGCCGATGGACCGCGATCAGGTGGCGGCTGCCCTCGAAGAAGCCAAGGTGCAGAGGTTGCCGACGACGGCGCACATCGGGGTCGGGGAAGCGACGGCGCGCGATTTCGTCGATCTCGGCGTCAACTGCATCGAGCATTTCTACGGCGTGGCGGACGCGGCGCTCGACGGCATCCAGGACTTCCCGCCGGAAATGAACTCCGCGAACGAGATTCACCGCTTCGGGCACGCTGGCGAGTTGTACACGCAGACCAACCTCAATCATGAAAAGCTGTCGCAGCTCCTGTCCGACATGGTGGCGAGGGGTGTGGCGTGGAGCCCCACGATGTCGACCTACGAGGCGGCTCGCGATCTCATCAGGGCGCAGAACCTTCCCTGGTACGCGGATTACCTGCACCCGTCGCTGGCGGAGTATTTCAAGCCATCGATGACCCGGCATGGCACGTTCTGGATCGGCTGGACGGAGGCCCAGGAAGCAAAGTGGCGACACAACTATCAGGTGTGGATGGCAGCGGTGCGTGAGTTCGCGTTGAAAGGCGGCATTGTGACGACGGGAGACGACGCCGGGTTCCTCTATGGGTCAATGTATGGGTTCGGCATCAGCCGCGAGCTCGAGCTGCACCACGAAGCAGGGTTCCATCCGCTCGAGGTGCTGAAACACGCGACGTCGAACGGTGCGCAGGTGCTCGGTCTCGACGACAGGCTGGGGCGTGTCCGGCAGGGGTTCGTCGCCGACCTCCTTGTCATCAACGGCAACCCGCTCGAGAACTTGCGGATCATGAGCCCGTACGGCGCCGACCTCATGTCGTACAACGGGCAGATCATCGACAACTACTCCGGCGTGGTGAAGCCGGACGATCCGAACGTCAAGCAGGTCCACGGCGGAGGGATCGAGTGGACCATCAAGGACGGGATTCCGTACCACGTGCCGACGCTCATGAAAGAGGTCAAGGAGATGGTTGCGAAGGCGCGCAGCGAGCGCCCCCGCGCAACGAGCAGCGGCGAGCCGCGGCCCTAAAAAGGCCGGATGGGGCGCGTGGCTGACGATACCAATCAGCGCGGTCGGATGCCGTTCGTATGGCGCGTGAAGATGGACTTCGCCGCCGTCATGGCCGTGCTCGCCCTGAGCCTGTCGGCGTTGAGCTTCTATCGCAGCTACATCTATACAAAGCATCAGCTCGACGTGACGGTGACCGAGGTTTCGTATGTGACCAATGAAGGCAGTCTCTATATGACTGTGGCGTTCACCAATGCGGGGAATCGCGATGCGGCGCTCCTCCGCGTGGAGCCGGCGCTGTGGGGTCGCCGTGAGAAAACGCCGGAATGGATTCCGCTCGTGGTCAAGGTCCATCCCGACATTCCCGTGACCGCTCCCAACATGCCGTCCGTCGTCAAGGCCGGAGGCGTCGAGCTCGTGAGGTTGTCCGCGGCCCTGGATCCGCGGCGGGCCGAGGAAGCCCTCGTCGCATCGCAGGGCGGCGCCTTTGTGGGGATCCGCGTCGCGACGATGAACTCGGACGGGAACCTCTATCTGCTGCAGCACCCCGTTGCGCGGCTCGTGATCGATCGGCAGGGCAGGATTCATGGGGCGGAACCGGCCATCCACCGCAGCCTCAGTGGCTTCGTGGACCTGGCGGGCGCCCCGCCGGGCGATCAGCTCCAATCGAACAAAAAGACCCCGTTCGTCTGGGCCGACGAGCACTCCTGACCCGCAGGTTCGGCCTGCTCTCGGGGCCCTTTCGTGCCATTCCGACGCTTTTTTGACCCGCTCGGCGCTTTTTGCCCTTCGAGGCCCTTCCTGCTCATGTGTAACGGGTGTAAACTTTGCGGCCTACCGGACGGTCGGTTGCTCAAACCGGACACTTGTGTGGAGGGCACATGGGTCGAGTGGGGCTCCTGTTCGCGATCGTTGTTCTCGTCTCGGCGCCGCTTCTGGCGCAGGTTCCAACCGGCACCATCGCAGGGACTGTCACCGATCAGGTGGCAGCGGTGCTGCCGAAAGCCACGGTCACGGTCACCAACAAAGCGACCGGGGCCGCCCGTACCGTGCAGACCGGGCCGGACGGTGGATTCGCCGTTCCGTCGCTGCCCGCGGGCGAGTACGACGTGCTCATCGAGGCGGCTGGTTTTCAGCCGACTGTGAGCCAGGTTGAAGTCGCCACCGGCGTGACGACCACCGTCAAGCTCACGCTCCAAGTGAGCACGAGAACGGAGGCGATCACCGTGACCGGGGCTGCCGCGCTCATCGATCTCGAGTCGAACCGAGTGCAGGGTTTGGTCGGCCGGCAACAGATCGAGAGCCTTCCGCTCAATGGCCGCAGCTTTCTGAACCTCGCGCAACTCCAGCCGGGAGTGACCGTCGCGCCTGGCAATCCCGCTCAGTTCAATGCTCAATTCAATGTGTCGGTCCTCGGGGCCCCCGCGTCGCACACGGCCATCACCGTAGACGGCGGCAACGTGCGGAACCCGGTCGAGGGCGGCACCGGCCAGAACTTCTCGCAGGAAGTCGTGCAGGAGTTCCAGATCTCGACGGCGAACTTCGATCTGTCGACCGGGATTACCGGCTTCGGCGCGATCAACGTCGTAACGCGCTCGGGGACGAACGACTTTCACGGCGCCGGATACGGCTATTTTCGGAACCAGGCCATGTCGGCGTATCCGAGCCTCGCCCGCAATCCGTTGACGGACAACCCGGACTTCTCGAGGGGGCAGACAGGCGTTGTGCTGGGCGGTCCGATCAAGAAGGACAAGGCCCATTTCTTCGCCAACTACGAGTACACGGATCAAAAGGGCATCTACGTCGTGCAACCGGACCTGGCGTCCGTCGCGAATTTCGGCACGCTGGCGCCGGCGCCGTATACGGGCCACCAGTTGAGCGGGCGGGTCGACTACCGCTTCAACAACCAGAATTCGATGTTCGTGCGCTACTCGCACGACGGCAACACGAACAGCGGCCCCTTCGGGACGCCCGTCCCGCCGTCGAACTTCGTGTCGAACGACAACTACGTCGACCAGCAACTGCTCAGCCTGACGAGCATCTTGAGCAGCTCGCTCGTCAATGATTTCCGCTTCTCCCATATGTACTGGCGGAACCGGAACATTCCGGCGCCGTGCACGGGCGATCCGAACGGCAACTGCATCGGGGCCGGCGGCCCGGAGATCTTCTATCTCAACTCGGTGAACTTCGCGCTCGGCAACAACTTCAACTCGCCGCAGGGGCGCGATCTCCACCGCTACCCGATCTCGGACAACCTCACATGGCAGAAAGCGGAGCATTCCGTGAAGTTCGGCGGCGAGTGGGAGCACGTGGACGCGGTGGGCTACTGGGGGTTCTTCGATCCGGGCCGCGTCTACCTCCTGTCACCTGAGTTCCTGGCGGCGATCAATCCGATTCTCCCGGCGGTGTACGGGCTGCCCGACGGCCAGGTTCACAGCTACAACGATCTGAAGAAGCTTCCCGTCGTGGCGTTTCTGCTCGGGATTGGTGACCGGTCGCAGCCGTCGTACAACGTCGACGCCGCGCGCGGCAACGATCGATTCCACTTCTACGCGCAGGATAGTTGGAAGCTGAGGCCCAACTTCACGTTGAATTACGGCCTGGGCTGGGAGCATGAAAGCAACGTCCTCAACTACGATCTGTCGAAGCCGCAGTACCTCGCGCCGATCTACGGGAGCAATCTCAGTCCAACCAACAAGCAGTACAAGAACTTCGCGCCCGCGGCAGGGTTCGCCTGGAACCTCAACACGGCGAAGCCGACGGTCATCCGCGGCGGCGCGGGGATCTTCTACGACACGCAGCTCGGATGGTGGCGACTCGGCGAGCGCGCGGTGATTGGCGGTTCCGGCCGTCAGTTCATCGGGAATGCGGCTGTAACCATCCCGGGCACGGGTCTGCCGTTCAGCACGGCATTCCTCAATTCTGGGCTATACACCTACGGCCGGTTCCTCAACGATCTTCCGACGCTTATCGCCCAGCAGAACGCGAAATACCCCGGTACGGGGTCGCAGCCGCAGATCCTGCTGTCGAAACAGGCGAACGCGCTCGGCGCGCTGTATCCGCAGGACTTTCCAACCGCCAGGGCCAACCACTTCAATGCCGGCGTTCAGCGCCAGATGACCGACGAGATGTCGCTCCAGGCGGACTTCGTCTATCGGAAGGGCATTCATCAGACGCCCGGGGGGTTCTTCGGCGCGAGCGTCGACTACAACCGCTTCAATGCGATCGGCGGTCCGGTGATTCCCGCGTGCACGTCGTTTGCGCAGGCGAACGATCCGACCGCCGAGTGTTCATCCGGTCCGATCAACTTCTGGTGGCCGGGCGCCACATCTGAGTACAAGGCGCTGCTGCTGAGGCTCGACAAGCGTCTTTCCCACCGCTATCAGTTCACCGTGGCGTACGCGCTGCAGAGCAGCCAGAGCATCCAGGACGTCACGCAAAACCTGAACGACTACTTCGCCACTTATGGTCCGGACCAGCCGCGGCATAACCTGACCGTTTCCGGCCTGCTGGACCTGCCGTGGAAATTCCAGGTGTCGCTGCTCTCGACATTCCTGAGCCGCCCACCGGTCGCTCCGTTCATCGGAAACGGCGTCGACAACACCGGCACGAACTATTCGAGCACCGGCTACACACCGCTGCTGGAGATCCTGGGGCAGGGCTACTCGGGGTTCCTGAGTCACGATGATCTGCAGAACCTCGTCAACCAATACAACGCGATGTACGCCGGCACGCTGACGCCCGCGGGGAAGGCAGGGATCACCCGCAATCAGACGTACCCGAGGATCACGCTGCCGGCCGATTATCAGCTCGGTGATATCTTCTCGTCGCAGGATCTCCGCGTGACGAAGACGATCGCGCTCGGGCCGCGGACCGATCTTCGTCTCATCGGCGAATGCTTCAACATCTTCAACGTCTCGAACCTTACGAATTTCAACTACAACCTCGTCGTGCCCGCGACGTTCGGGAAAGCGAACCAGCGCGTCGGCCAGACGTTTGGATCCGGCGGTCCGCGCGCGTTTCAGATTGGTGCACGGTTGAGCTTTTGAGCCAAGTCCTCGAGCGGGCGCGGGCCCCGCAGCCGGAGCCTCTTCCCCTTGATTACCGAGAGGAGTCGGCATATGCTATCTCGGTAACCGAGGGAAGGGGTCTCGGTAACCGAGGGCGCCACTGAGCAAACCACCCGATCTCGTCCAAGGCACGCTCGACCTTCTCCTCCTCAAGATGCTGGCGCTCGAGCCGCTCAATGGCTGGGCCATCAGCCAGCGGCTCAAACAGGTCTCCGGTGACGTCCTGCAGGTCAGCGACGGATCGCTTTATCCCGCGCTGCACAAGCTCGAACAACAGGGGTGGATCGCCGCGGAATGGAAGGCGAGCGAGCACAATCGGCGCGCGAAATTCTATTCACTGACCCGGTCCGGTCGCCGGCAGCTCGATCGGGAAGCCGCCCACTGGCGCCGCCTGGCAAACGCCATCTCGCATGTCGTCAGATTGAACCAGGCCTGATCCATGGGGCTGGAGCGCTGGCTGCGCGTGTTGCGGTTGAGAGCACGGTCGTTGTTCCGGCGCCGCGAGGTCGATCGCGAGCTCGACGACGAGCTGGCGTATCACGTGGAGCGGCTGATCGACGCGCAGGTCGCGCGAGGGTTGTCGCCGGCCGAGGCGCGGCGTGCGTCGCTCGCCGCGATGGATGGTCTGGAGCTTCGAAAGGAAGAATGCCGAGACGCGCGCGGCACCCGGCTCGTCGAGGATCTGGTGCGCGACGTGCGCGACGGCTGGCGCCAGGCTCGGAGAAGCGCAGGGTTCGTGCTGGTCGTCACGGCCGTCCTCGCGCTTGCCATCGGCGGCAACACCGCCGTCTTCAGCGTGGCGCATGTCGTCCTCGCACTGCTGCCCATCCCGAATGCAGACAGGGTGGTGATGGTCTGGACCGAGGATCCGGCGCGCGGATGGCATCAGTTCCCCGCGTCGATGCCAGACATGCAGGACTGGCGAGCGGGCGGCGTTTTCTCGAGCCTGGGCGCATTCAAGGAAGGCGGCTTCAATGTCCGCCGGGTCGATCGAACCGATCGTATCGAAGGACTCAGCGTGACGGCGGGGCTGCTCGAAGCGCTGGCGGTGCCACCCACACGGGGACGTCTCTTCACGGCGGACGAGACAACGGCCGGAAACGCGGTGCTCATCAGCGATGGTCTCTGGCAAGATCTGTTCGGACACGATCCGGGTGTCGTCGGACAACAGATCGTCGTCGACGGCTCGTCCTCGACGATCGTTGGCGTGCTGCCGGCGGGTTTCCCGCGCTTCGGCCACGAAGACATGTACATGCCCCTCCGCGCATCGCGCGCCGACACGAACCGCGGCGACAGAAGTCTCAATGTCGTCGGCAGGCTGCGGGAGGACGTCAGCTTCGCGGCTGCCGAGCGGCGAATGACCGAGGTGAGCCGCGATCTCGCGAACCGATATCCCCACGAGGACGGCCGCTCGACAGCGACGCTCCAACCGGTGCAAAAGGCCCTGGTTCAGGACGCGGATGGATTGCTTGCGCTCGTCGGCGGTGCGGTCGCGTGCGCCCTGGTGATTGCGTGCGCGAATGTCGCGAGTCTCTTGATCGCGAGAGGCCGCGCCCGGCGGAGAGAGCTGGCGATCCGTACAGCGCTCGGCGGTGGACGCTGGCGTCTGATGCGTCAGTTGCTGACCGAGTATCTGCTGCTGGCCGTTATCGCGGGCGCGGTCGCCCTCATTCCGGCGTGGTGGGGCGTGAGGGCATTTACCGCGTCGCATCTCGACGAGCTCCCGAACGCCAATCTTGCGCGACTCGACCTGACCGCACTCGCTTTCAACTTCGCTGCGGCGCTCGTGACGGGCGTGTTGTGCGGCGCCGTGCCCGCGTGGCTGGCCTGCAGGGGCGACGCTTACGACGCGTTGCGGTCGACTCCGACCGTCGATAGCGGCCGCCTCCACCAGCGCTTGCGCAGCTTCTTCGTCGTGGGTCAGATCGCGCTGACGGTCATGTTCCTGGTCGCGGGCGGGCTGATGGGTCGGAGCTTGCTGCATGTGCTCTCCGAGTCATCGGG
>DATKHR010000239.1:0-34780 GCA_035510155.1 Vicinamibacterales bacterium | reverse complement strand
GGTCCGGATGGAGGTCGCCGGCGCGCTGGACGGCGGCCGCCGGATCTGGGCGCTCATGCGCTTGGGCGAGGGCGTCAAGCTGCTGCACGCCGAGGAGGTCCGCCCGTACCTGCTCGTCGCCACGTCGTACGACACGTCGATGGCGACCATCGGCAAGGACACCGGCATCTGCGTGGTGTGCAACAACACGCTCACCATGGCCGCTGGCAACGCCAACACCGGCGAAGGGCAGTCGGAGAAGGACAGCGTCGCGATCCGGATCCCGCACTCGCAGGAGTTCGACATCGACGAGGCGCGGATCGAGCTGGGCCTGTGCTTCGACCGCTTCGAGGAGTTCATCAGCAATGCCCGCCGGCTGGCCAAGGTCAAGGTCGACGACGCGTTCGCGACGCAGTTCCTCAAGACGCTCCTCCCGACCCCGGTCAAGACCATCGAGGGCAAGCGGGTCGAGCTGAAGGTCGAAGAGGGCAAGACGTTCAAGTGGATCATGGACCTGTTCAAGGGCCAGCAGATGGGCGCCGACATCGAGGAGCGCAGCGGCACGGCCTATGGCCTGCTCAACGCCGTGACCGAGTACGTCGACCACCATCGCGGCGTGCAAGCGTCCCGCCTGTCGTCGGCGTGGTTCGGCAACGGCGGCGCACTCAAGGACGACGCACTGCGCATCCTGTGCGAAGTGACCGCGTAGTGGTGTGGTGATTCCGCCGGGGCGCGAGCCCCGGCTTTTTCTTCAGGGAGACACAATGAAAACCCTAATCGTAGCACTGGCCGTCGGGCTCGCCGCCTGCGCGACCGTTCCGACGTTCCGCCCGGCGGCGAATCAGGACCAGCAGGCGCTCGCGAGCGCCGACTACGACTGCCGGCTGCAGGTCAAGGAAGCGTCCAAGGGCCGCTGGGCATCCGGCGGTCTGCTGTTCCTCGCCATCGCGGCGCAGAGCGCCGCCAATCAGGACCGTGACCTGTACGTGTCGTGCATGCAGGCCCACGGTTTCGTTGCCAACCCCTAGGAGAATGCCCTATGCTGAAGCGTCTCATCCGCGGCATCCGCGTGTTGCTGCTCAGGAACGACATCGCCCACCTCGAGTCGGCCATCGACGAGGAGCGCGAGCGTCACGCCCAGTTCGACGCGCGGATGCGATCGTGGATGCGGGAGGTCCAGTGGCGCCGGGGCGAGATCGAGCGCCTGTACGGGCGGCCGCTCGAGATCGACTGGAGCTTGGCCGGATACCCGTCGGTCCGTAAACCGTGAACCGCTTCGTGCGCGATCTGCCGGCGGCCGACTACCACAAGGTCGAGGCCCTGTCCGCGTCCGGCGCCAAGAAGCTGCTCAAGTCGGCGCTCCACTACCGGCTCGAGCGCGACCACCCGTCGGAGCCGACGGCCTCGATGCAGCTCGGCACGCTGGTTCACCTGTTGGTCCTCGAGCGCGACCGCGTCGCGTCCGGGGTCGCGATCTTCGAGGGCAAAAGCCGGAAGGGCAAGGCGTGGGACGAGTTCGAGCTGGAGCACGCCGGCCAGCTTATCGTGACGGTGGAGGAGTTCGGATTCGCGACCGCCATGGCCGACAGCGTGGCCGACCACCCGGCGGCCGCCAAGCTGCTCGCCGCCGCCACGGAGCGCGAGTTCTCGCTGTTCTGGACCGACGCGCAGTATGGCGTGCCGTGCAAGTGCCGGTTCGACCTGATCGCGCTGGGCGGCGGCGTCGACCTGAAGAGTACCAGCGACGCTTCGCCCGACGGCTTCCCCCGGCTGGCGGCGACCTACGGCTACCACATCGGCGCGGCGCACTACAACTCCGGGGCGGAGCATGTGCTCAACGAATCGCTCCGGTTCTTCGTCCTGATCGCGGTCGAGAACGAACCGCCGCACGCGGTCGCGGTCTACAATTTTGACCCGGCCGACATCATGGCCGGGCAGCACCAGATGGCGATTGCCGCCGAGCGCTACCGGGACGCATTGGCCCGGAACGTCTGGGCCGGCTACTCGCCGACCATCCAACCGCTACGCATGCCGCGCTGGGCGCGGCGCTTCGACGTCTAGGAGAAACGACATGGCAGAAGAAGGTCAACAGGAAGTCATCAAGGCTCCGGCGAAGGTCGCCTCCGGCGGGCTCGTCACCAAGCTCGCCAACCGCTTCGAGGTCGAGCCGTCCAAGCTCCTGACGACGCTCAAGTCGACGGTGTTTCGGGTCCCGGCCAAGAACGGCGGCACCGAGGAGATCTCAAACGAGGAGATGATGGCGCTGCTGGTGGTCGCCGACCAGTACAAGCTGAACCCGTTTACCCGGGAGCTGTTCGCGTTCCCCAACAAGAGCGGCGGCATCGTCCCGGTCGTCTCCGTCGACGGCTGGTCGCGGATCATCAACGAGCACCCGCAGTTCGACGGGCTCACCTTCGAGGTCGGCCCGGGCGACGAAGCCAAATACCGCGGAGCGCCGGCGTGGATCGAGTGTATCATCCACCGCAAGGACCGCTCGCACCCCATCGTGGTCCGCGAGTGGATGCGCGAGTGCTTCCGCGACACTGGCCCGTGGCAGAGCCACCCGGGCCGGATGCTCCGGCACAAGTCGCTGATTCAGTGCGCCCGGCTAGCGTTCGGGTTCGCCGGCATCTATGACGAAGACGAGGCCGCCCGGATCGTGGAGGGGGAAGCGACACGAGTCCAGAATGCCGCGGTCGACGACATCAACGCCGCCCTGACGCCAAGGCCGGCGCCGATCATCATCGACGGCGAGACCGGAATCGCGACACAGGCCGGCACGGGCGGAGGTGTAGCACCGGAGCCGCCCGCCGCGGAGCCACCCGCCGAGCCGGCGAAGCCATCGGAGCCACCCGCCGCGGAGCCGGCGAAGCCGAAGAAGGTCACGTATGGTACAATCGCGGTCGCGATCAGCTCGGCCAAGACCAAGGACGCGCTACACAAGGCCGAGGCGCTGATCGACACGAACATTGACGACATGATGCGCCGGGACGAGCTGCACGTGATCGCGGCCGCCCGGCTGCAGCGGCTATGAGCGCCGGCGTCCTCTGCCCGGTGTGCCGGGCGCAGAGCACGCGCCGGGTCGGCGAGTCGCCCTACTGGGCCTGCCCGAGCTGCGACGTATGGTTTCAGCACCCGCTACCGTCCAAGGTGTACATCGGAGCCCACGAGCCGCCGCCGGAGCAGATGCCGGACGAGGAACGCGCGGCGAACGTCGACCTCGCGCGCCGGCTGGCCGAGCGGATGCGGTTCACCGCCCGGCCGAACGAGCAGCCGCGCACGCTTGACATCGGCGCCAAGCTGCCGGTGCTGGCCGACGCGCTGGCCCGCAACCACAACGCGCAGGCAGTCGTAATCGAGCACGAGCCGATCGCATCGGGCCAGTTCATGGTCGACGTGGTGCGCGTGGACTTCGAGGCGTTCGTGGCATCGCGCCGCTGGTGGAAGGCGTTTGATCTCGTGACGCTGATCCACACCTTCGAGCACTTCGCCCGCCCCCTCGACGCGCTATCCAAAATCCGGCGCTTCATCAAGCGTGATGGCCGGCTGTTCATCCGCATGCCGGATCACAGCGTGCCCGGCTACGAGCGCGACCTCACGCCCGGCCACTACACCATCCACCCGTATTACCACTGCCTGCAGTCGGTGCTGGAGTGCTGCGCCCAGCTGAAGGACCAGTGGGCGATCGAAGAGCGGCAGGAGCTGCGCCCGGGCCAGTCGGACTTCTGGCTGGCGCCCATCGACCGGCGCCCGCTGATCGGGCTCGGCATGATGGTCAAGAACGAGGAGCGCGACCTGCCGCGCTGTCTCGACAGCGTGTTGAGCATCGTCGACCACGCCGCCATCGTCGACACCGGGTCGACCGACGGCACCGGGAAGGTCGCCGCGGACCGCGGCATCACCACGGTCCCGTTCTACGGCGCCAGCGAGAGGAACGAAACCGGCGACTGGACGCTGTGGGACTTCGCGAAGGCCCGCAACCGTTACTGCGAGCTGGTCGAGGCGGGCGGCGTCGACTGGCTGCTGTGGATGGACGCGGACGACGCGCTGCTGACGCCGAACGTGGCGCGCCGGCTGACCTACTGGACCGAGCACGACATGTTCGGCGCGGTGATCCAGCTCAGTGCCAACCCGAACAACACTGGCACGCATTTCCGACTGTGGAAGACCGAGAAGCACGTCCGATTCGGCGGCCGGGTCCATGAGTGGCCACTGACGGACGGGCTCAAGTGCGCCGTGGTAGATGCCTTCATCATCCGGCACGATGGCACACCACACGAGGGCGCCGAGGATTCAAACGCACGCAACGACCGGATCCTTGCCCGGCAGTGGCAGGAGGAGCCGTCGACCCGGTGCGCGTTCTATCTGGCGTGCAACCACCGGGACGGCGGCCGGGCAGAGCAAGCGATCGACTGGTTCACCAAGCGGATCGAGATGGGCGACGGCTATTTCGACGAGTGGTTGTTCGCGCACCTGTACAAGGCCCGCGTCGAGCGCGCGCAGGGGCGCCAAGACGAGGCCGAGGCGACGCTGGTCGAGGCGCTCGAGCGCCAGCCCGACTGGGCCGAGCTGTGGATGGAGAGGGCATGGTGCGCCCGCGACCTCGGCCGGCACGCCCACGCCATGGAGTACGCGTTCCGCGCGATGGAGTGCAAGCCGGCCAAGACCATGCTCTGGCGTGAGCCCAACCAGTACACGGACCAGCCGCGCCGGATGCTGTCGTGGTGTCATTCGTCGCTGGGTAACAACGAGCTGGCCTACGTCTGGGCGGTCGAGGCGCAGAAGCAGATCGGCGGCCGGGACGCGGACTGGGACCAGCGTGTGGCCGAGCTGCGCGAGCTGGTCGTGCCGCGGTTCCCGGCCATCGTCGGAGAGGCGATGCGCCCGGCCATCGCGCTACACCGGCCCGGGGCGATCGGCGATGTGCTGATGACGCTCAACATCGTGCCGATGCTGCGCGAGGCCAACCCGGACCACGACATCCACTACTTCTGCCATCGTAGGCTGCACGGTAAGGACGCACTCGGTTCGCTGTTCTCGCAGGCCGGCGTCGACCTCGTCCTCGACTTTACGCACCTCGACGCGCGACGCAAGGACTACGAGCGCGTCGTCGACCTGATCGGCTACCCGGTCGGGCGCGGCGCCCGCGGCTACCCGGAGCGCCCGATGGAGTTCCACCTCCTGCAGTATTTTGCGAACGAGATGGGCATCACGGTTAACGAGTCCGCCCTGCCGTCCCTGACGCTACGCCGCCCGGCGCGGGTCGGCTGCTGCCCAGTCCACGACTACATCACGATCCAGAACCGGGCTGGCTGGAGCAAGTACAAGGAGTGGCCGGCAGACCAACAACAGTTGCGGCAGCTGACCGACGCCCTCGAGATGCCGTACGTCTTCATCGACGAGCGCGTCGGGCTTACTCTCGCCGAAGCGATCGCCGTGTTCGCCAACGCCCGCATGCACGTCGGGGTCGATTCGTTCTGCAACCACCTGACGAACTACTTCTGGACCGACGAGCGCGGCGGCCGCAAGGTCCGCGGCGTCATCGCGTGGGGCAGCACGCAGGCCAGCGCCGCCGGCTACGACAGCAACATCAACATCTCGCGCGGCCTGACCTGCCAGCCGTGCTTCCGTGAGAACCCGGCGATCTCGCGCCAGCCACGCGGCCCGTGCATCAACATCGCGGACGCCAAGGCCAGAAGCGACGCCGGCGTGTCGATGCTGGCCGCGCCGTCCTACGACGACCCGCGGGCTCCGGAGTGCACGAGCCAGATCAGCGTAGACGAGGTACTCGCCGCCGTTCACCGGCTGTGGGAGGAAACCGCATGAAGCTGCGCGTTACGTTTGACATCGAGGCACCGTACGACGTCGTCAACGACCGCGAACTCGAGCAGAAGATGGCGCGCGGTCTCATGGTGCGCGTGGACGAGTGGCTCGCCTATTGCGCCGACCTGTTCGGCGGCAAGATCGTGCGGCACAACGCGCGGTTCACCCGGCTTGCGACCGACGACGAGCGCGAGCTGTACGTCCCCGGGAGACACTGATGGATCTCGCCGCTGCGATCTCGGCCTACGTCGAGGCCCGCCTCGAGCTGGAGCGCCACTACAAGGCGGCATCGCCGCCGCCACACGTCGATATCAACTACCGGCTCAAGCTGTCACAGCTCCATTGCGTCTGCCGGATGATCGAACAACAAAAGGGCGAGCCGCAGCCCGCCCCAAAGACAGGACCGAACAAGAAGAAGTGATTCAGTGCGTCGGTGCTGGGGCGCTCGCGCCGGGACCGGTAAACGTCATCGTCGCCGAGACGGCCGGGCCAGCGATCACCTCGAGCGTGCCGGTCACGACGAAGCCGGACGGCGGCGTCGTGGTCGGGTCGCCGTACGTCGCAGTGATCTGCGCTTGACCGAGCGCGCCGGTCAGCGTGACGGTCGCGGCGTCCGTGCCCGAGCCGTCATCCGGCAGCGGGACCACGGTCGCAATGGTGGCGTCGCTGGTCGCCCACGTTGCCGTGCCGGGATCGGCGGCCGGCTGGCCCGCCGCGTCAACGAAACCACCGATGGTGGCGGTGAATGGTCCGCCGTTGTCTGGGACTTGCATGGTGTACCCCTTTCCGATGAACGACAGAGTGATCGATCCCAGTCGTAGCCCGATGGTCGCCGCCACGATCTGCGGGGCGGCCGGCTGCTCACAGCAGGCGCACCGCAAGATCCGGCACAGGTCGTCCGCGTCCCCCTCGAACTTAAACAACATGGCGAACAGATTGTATCATACAACAAATGACACCGCAATGACACCCCGCGGCGGCCTCTCCGTGGCGCTCCAGATGGCGCCAAGCTATAACCATAGCCGGACGCTCCCGGGAGCCCAAGGAGACCCCCAAGGAGCGCGCCGGCGACCCCGTCACTTGAGCCTGACTGCCCCGATCTCCGCGACCCCGACGAGGTTCAGCAGCAGGACGATCAGGATGACGCAGATGACGACCACAAACACGATCCGCACGAGCTTGCCGACCGGTTCCGGCAGGGTGAACTGGCCGATGATCCACCAGCCAAGCCCGGCGATGATGACGAGAACCAACAGCCAGATCAGGAACGCGACTAGCGACATGATGCCTCCTACTGGATAAGCTGCGGTTTGTTGATCTCGCAAAACCAGTTCCCCGGAGCGCCGGTGTCCACCACGAAGTTCGCGTACACCTTCGTCCCGAGCGGCAGGTCCACGAGCCAGTACGCCTGCCCGGGCGGCGCGGTCTGCACGCCGAAGCTCCAGTTGGGGTTCAGACTCGGCGCGAGCGGTCCGGTGATCGGTGGTGTCCACGGAATCGGCGGGCCGTTCGGCGTGAACGACAGCCAGCCGATGATGCGCGAGTTGTCGCCGCCCTGTCCGTAGCAGCTGACCTTGCCGATGTTGTTGTAGTCGCGTGGGTACTGCGTCGTCGTGGTGTCGAACTCGACCGCCCACGTCACGCCGTGCATGATGCCGTTGACCTGCGTGCGCAGGTTCGCTTGCGTGATCTTCGCGTTGATGACGCTGTTGCCGGGGTACGGACCGGAGCCCGACGCCGTGACCGTGACCGGCGCGTAGCCGATCACGCTGCCGAGCATCGCGTTGACCTGCGTCGCACCGGCAGCGATGGCGGTCGCGAGCCCGCCCGCTGCGATGCTGAGGAGCGCGGGGTTGTTCGAACTCCACGTGACCAAGTTCGTGATCGTCGCCGACGACCCGTCGCTGTAGACGCCCTTCGCCGTGTACTGCTGCGTGGCGGGCGCGTTGACCGTCGCGTTTTGCGGTTCGACAATGATCGACTGCAGCGTCGGCGGCGGCGGGCCTCCGGCACTGATATTCACGATCTTGCCGGTCTGGTCGACGGAGGCGACCGCGCCGTCGATGTTCACGTTCACGGTAACTCCGGTCATGTCTCACCTTCCTTTCGCAGGTTGTTCGCGCAGTGCCAGCGCGTGCATCTCTTCCCGCAGCTGCTTGATGTCGTCGTCGTGGCGCGCATCCGCGGCCTCGAGCCGCTCGATCCGCACCGCCGACGTCTGCACCTTCTCGTAGATCGACCACACGACCCCGACCGCGCCGGCGACCGCCGGGATCAGAGCACCCCACCACCAGCGGCGGCCATTAGTCACGCGGTTACTGTCCCGGCGGCGCCAGCCAGCGCCGTCATCCGGTTAGACCAGCCGTGGGCGAAGACGGCCTGCGTCGGGTCGCGCCTCACGATCGCAGCATACACCATCCGGCGGGCTTCGATCAATTTCGACGCCAGCATCACGGCCGGCTCGGCATCAATCGCAGCCAACGTCGACGGCCCGACGATGCCGTCGACCTCGCGCGGATCAAAGCCGAGGACCCGCTGCTGCAGAATCCTGACGATGCTCATGACGCCATGTTGAACCGCGCCGTCGAACACCACGAGGTCGAGCGGCGCGTCCATCTGGTCGCAGCGCGTCGGTCCCCAGTAGCGCTGCTGGTAGATCGCGGCGGTCTGCAGGTCCGAAATATAGCGCACGTCGGCGTCGGCGCAGCCGTTACGCGCGAGCCACGCCGAGTACACGCGCTGCGTGATGCCGTGGTTGGTCGGGCCGCCCGGGTCCGCCGGGTTGTCGACGTAGCCGCCCTCTATATCCGGACGCAGCTCAAACGCGAGGCACTGGCTGAAGCGGTCCATGATCAGTTCGGCACGCAGTAGTCGAAGCGGACGTAGCCGTCGTTGGCGTTACCGCCGCGCAAGAACGCATTTGGGCCGCTGCCGCCGCCGCCCGCGCCCCACGCGCTCGTCGCCGCATCGCCACCGGTTGCGCCGTTGCCGCCGCCGAGGCCGCCGAGGCCGAAAATCGTCGACGCGCCGCCGGCTCCGCTTGGGTTCGCCGCCGAGCCCGCCCCATTTGTTCCGCCGGATGGCGCGCCGCTCGCTCCTTTGATGCCGCTGCCGCTCGTCCCTCCGCTTCCGCCGCCGTTGACGCGATGCGAACCGTTCTGCACCGGCAACGTCCCCGACGTATCGCCGACGGTGTTCGCTGCCGGTGCATTCATGCCGCCGCCTGCCGATCCGTTGCCCGGTACTGGCATTGCCGGAGACCCCTTCGCAGTGAACGGACCGCACGTCGTATCGCCGCCTGCTGATCCGACCGTGCCGCCTGATGTCGCGCCTGCGCCGCCCGCACCGATCGATCCCGTCACTGTCCCTCCCGGCGTCACTGCGAGCGGTCGAGCGATGACGATCTCGCCGCTTCCGCCGCCACCGGCCGCCGCCGATCCTGACGTGTGCGCGCCTCCGCTTCCGCCGCCGAGCATCGTGACCCACACAATAGACACGCCGCTCGGGACGTTGAACGTGTAGTTCCCTGCGCCTGTGAACTCGGTTGACTGAGTGCCCATCGCATCACGCAATCGCAGTGACGAACACGTATCCCGGCGCGCCGTTGCCTGCTGTCGTCGTCGAGCCTGTCATGCCGCCCGCGCCGCCGCCGCCTGCGCCGTAGTTCGCTGCGCCTGCATTACTGCCTGTGACGCCGCCGTTGCCACCAGTGCCGCCGTTGCCCCATATCGATCCTGCACCGCCGCCGCCGCCCGCTTGATTGCTCGACGGCGTTCCGCCCGGAGCTCCGGCGCTCTGACCTGCGCCTGCGACACCGTTCGCGCCTGTGCCGGTCACTGATGATGATCCCGGCGATCCGCCGTTGCCGCCCATATGCGCGGGGCTCTCTGGCGTGCCGTAGTTACCGGCGTTCGGTGCTGCTGCAACTGTGCCGCCTGTGCCGCCCTTCGGACCGCCTCCGAGTCCACCGACGCCGCCCGTCGTGCCCCCGTTCCCGCCGAGCGCGTTCCACGTGTAGCCCTTCGCTGTCACGCTCGTCGTACCGCCTGTGCCACCGATGTGCGCACTGCCATCGCCTGCTGCACCCGTCCCGCCTGCGCCGATGACGATGACAGCCGTGCCGCCAGCGGTGACCGGAATCTGCAATGACTCGACGAGTTCCCCGGACGCGCCGCCTCCCCCTCCGGTGTTGCTGACCCGGTTCGACCCGCCGCCGCCGCCGCCGATCATCGTGATCCAGATAAACGACACGTTCGACGGGACGTTGTAGGTGAAGCTCGAGCTGCCGGCGGTGAACTCCTGCCCCGTCGACGCGACGCCGGTCGCGCCGGTCGCACCCGTCCCGCCGGTGCCGCCGGTCCCCCCGGTCTGGCCCGTCCCCCCGGTCTGGCCCGTCCCCCCGGTCGCGCCGGTCGCGCCGGTCGGCCCGACTGCGCCGCTGAAGCCCGCGCCGGTTGCGCCTGTTGCGCCGGTCGATCCTTCGTCGCCGTTGCGCGTGAAGCACAGCAGCAACGGGTCGTTGCTCGCGTACGGCGTCGGCGACACGCCAGTGACCTCTGTCACTGTGATCTGCGTCCAGCCGGTGTGCGACGTGACGCTGTTGACGTTGTAGACCGTGAACACGCTGTCGTCGTAGCGATTCGGGATTCTGATCTGTCCCTTGATCACCGATGTCGAATCGGCCATCGCGTTGAGAACCGGACCCCAGTTCGCGTTGCCGTTCGCGTCGGTCTGACTCGCGCAGATGTTCGTCGCGAGCAGCGCGTTCGCGTTGTCGAGCGACAGCTTTCCGGATCCGGGATCCGCGACGCTCGTCGACGTGTTGAACTGGTAATAGATCGTGATCGCGCCGCCGTACATTCCCGTCGTGCCTGCGCCAGTGTTCCCGGTGTTGCCAGTGTTGCCGGTCGCGCCCGTCGCCCCAGTCCCGCCCGTTGCGCCTGTGCTGCCCGCACCTGTTGCGCCCGTTGCTCCCGTCGCTCCGGTATTGCCAGTGTTGCCGGTGTGACCCGTCGCGCCGGTGTTCCCGGTTGCGCCCGCTGCGCCGGGAGCGCCGCCCGCGACGCGCTTGTCGAACCATGATGTCGCGCTCGACGTGCCGGTCGTCACTGCATAGAGCGACGTCCGGCCGGGGGTGAAACCCGACGTATTGAAGCTGACCGCCCCGCTTGAATCGACCTCGATGTAACAGACGGTGCTGGCAGTGAGCGAGAGCGTGCCGTTCGCGATGAACGTCGGCGACCCGCCGATGATCATGTTGCCGCCGTAGTAAGCCCACGTCAGACCGATGCACGCGCTCGCGTGTCGACCGAACGCTGCGGCCGGCGACATCGCATCGAACAGCGCGTTCGCAGTGACCTCTTTCTGCCCTTGCGACTGACTGATGGTGTCGAGGTTGGTCGGGTTGGATGCCATCGCTTTCTCTCTCAGTGTGGCGCGAACAGTTCAACCGCAGCGCCGCAGGATGATTGCGAACAGGTGTTCGCTGGCGTCGCGTCACGATTCGTGACGGTGATGTAATAGTCGGTGAACGGATTCAGATTCAAGAACCCGAGCGGCGTGATCGCATAGCCGCATACGATGTCGAAGTTCGGATCCGTGCTGATGCTTTTGCCGAATGACGGGTCGACATCAGAAGTCGACACGCACGGCTGCGTGGCGACGACGGCAGTGCGCGTCGTCACTGGCCCTTGAAACTCGAAGATCGAAATGCGCTGCTGCGACTGCGGTCCGCTCGGCACCGCCGCGCCCGTCTTGAAGTGCAGCACGACGGCATCGTTCGGACCTAGCTGCGGGATCGGCACGACCGGACCGGTGATGTCCCAAGGGACTTCGATATTCACGACGTTGAAGCCGACGCACGCCGAACCGCCGCCTCCGCCCCCGCCGCCGCCTCCGCTGCCGCCGGCGACCGGGATCTGCAGCGTGGCCTTGGCGTCCATCGCACCGCCGAGATTCGCGCTGACGTAGTAAGTCGTCGACGGCAGCAGCGTCGGGAATTGCGTCGGCGACGGATTGTTCGTCATGTAGAAGAGCAGCAGCGGCGACGTGCCCGACTGCACTGCATCCGGCGCGAGCGGCGCACCGCAGGGCGACGCGGACAGCACCGCGTTGATCGACACCGGGGTGGCGCCGGTGTTCGGGCCGAGGTTGATCTGCCCGAGCCCGGCGACCGCGACGCCGGTCGTGAACGAGATGACCCACGTGTGCGCGTCGTCGGCGCTCGCATTCGTGACCGTGGACGGCGCGGTCCCCCACGTGAACGAACTGGTCTGCTCCGGCAGGGTGCACCCGCCGGTCGGCGGCGGCGGGTCGCTGTTGTATGGAGGCTGCGGATTCAGCGGCACGTCATTGGTCGAGCCGGCCCCGTCCACGATGGTGTGCGCCTGCACGCCCAGCTTGTAGGTGCCGACCTGCCCGACCGTGACGAAGATCTGCTTTTGATTAGCGCCGAAGTCCGTCACCTGCATCGCGTGCGTGTAGGTGAAGGCCGGCGAGGCGAGCCCGGTCACGATGCGCGCGACCGTCGTGAAGGTCGAGTCCCAGATCTGGAGCACGTACTCCTCGGACGGCTCCGAGACCGGCACGTCGGTGAAGTCGACCCACTGCCCCGAGATGCGCGTGCGTCGCGTCCAGTCGATCTGCACGCTGCCGTCGAACGGGTCGCATTGCGCGCCATCGAGGAGCACCGGCGAATAGGGGCGCAGCGTCGAGCCGTCGTTGGTGAACTCGACGAAGCTCGTCGCCTGCAGCGACTGGCCCGAACTCACCGCCTTGAACAGCCGCGCCTGTCCGAGGTCCGAGTACGGCCCGTCGATGTCCAGCACCGGCAGGATGACGAACACTTCCTGATCGGCGTGTGTCTGCATCGCCCATTCGGTGCCGCGGCGGCCGCGCAACAAGCCGGACAGCTGGAACTCGCTCGGTCCCACCTGCACGACGTTCTTGAACTGGATGATCTCGCGCCCGCACAGCGCCATATTCATGCCGTTTAGCACGGACCCCTCGGTCGCCGCCTCCGGCTGGCCGCCGCCGTTGCCGATCGTCACGTCGATGATCGTGCCTTCGTCGAACATGTTGCCGCCGCCGAAGGTCGGGATCACGCCGTTAACCACGCCGATGACGTTCGGGACACTCTCGGCGCCGATCTGGTCGTAGGTCACGCCGACGTCGATCGATTCGTACAGCGTCGCGCCGCCCCACGACTGGCCGGCGACCGTCCCGCACATCGCGGCGTTCGGTCCGTTCTTGGTGTCGGTATCGGTCAGGAGCGGGATATTCAGCATCAACAACTCGGTCGGTTGCGTGCCGGGCGGCGGCGACGGCTTGAAGCCGCTGCCCGTCGTGCCGACCGGACCCTGCGACCAGATCGACGACAGCGCGGCGCAACCCTCGAACGCCAGCGTGCCGTCGGCCTTGTCCTTCTTCGAGATGATCCGGATCTCGTAGCCGTGCACGATGATCACATCGGTCGGCTCGAGATACCAGTACTTGCGCGGCAGGTCGAAGGTGAACGTCTCGCGCTCCGCCCACGCCTGCGTCAACAGGGTCCACGCGATGGCCGACGCGTGCTGGTCCGACAGCGTGATCGCGAGGTCGACTTTGTTCGCGAGCTGGGTCGTCTCGACCGCGATCCGGCGCGAGTACTGGGAGCCAATCTGGTAGTCGGCCGCGAGCTGCAAATAGTTGACGTTGATCTGCACCGGCAGGTCCACGTCCTGCGCGCGCTTGGCGACCACGATGGCCGGCGGCGAGCTGCCGGTGGTGTGCGCGGCGGTGTCGGTGTCGGCGATCGTCAGGGCCGGCGCCGCGCCGCGCTTGACGAACTTCATCGTGGCGTTCGACTCGACCCCGTCGAAGTAATACGCGGCCTGCAGCGGCGTGATGTCGTCCCGGCACGCCGACTGCTGCGTGATCGCGTAGCCGTCGACAAGGTCGACCAGTGCCGTGACGTCGATCTGCCCGGTCGTCAGGCCGGCGCGGACCGAGATGTCGCTGACCACGTCGGCGAGTGTGAGCTGGCCGCCGCCGGTCGCGAGCCGGGCAAGCAGGGCGATCGTCTGGCCGCCGACGTAGCCGCAGTAGCCGATCTTGGGCGAGAACAACGACGGCAGCTCGAACGAGTCCGAGTAACCGGTGTCGATGTTCACTGGTAGCGTCGTGCCCGAAACCGGGTCGAAGTTCAGCAGGCCGGTGCTGTCGATGTAGTACATCGAGGTCATGCCGCCCTGCCGCGCTTGCCAGAAGTGCATCCCGTCGTTCTCGGCAACCATCGCTGCGAGGATGCCGACCGTTCCGAGCGCGGTCGGTCCCCACACGCCAGCGAGCGAACTGTTAACCGGGACGCCATGGATGCTGCCGGTTCCGCTCACGACGTAGTTCGTGCCGTTGTACGTGATCTTCCACCACACGGTCGGGTTCGCGCCGTGCGTCGGCGCAGTGAACAGAAAGAGCGTGTTCTGGTCAGACGAGATGCACGCGCCGCTGACGTACAGACCGCCAGTGACGATTGATGCGACATCGAAGCCTGCAACGATGCCAGTGCCGACGAGCGTGACCGAGCCGACCGCGATTGCCGGATCGTGCGTGCCGTCGCCGCCAGTGGGATAGAAAACTCCGGTCGAATGGCTCTGCTGATACCAGACCGGCTGGCCGTTGAACATGCCGATCGGGAAGTAGTTCCACGATTCGTACGGCGGGAAAGTGAGCTGGAAATGCCGGCGGATCGGGAACGCGTCGTTCGCGCCGGCCGTGTCGGTGCCGTCGCTGGTCAGGTCCTGCTTGAACAGGTCAATGGTGTTGGTCGACAGCGACCGGACGCGGATGTCGGTGGTCGCCGCCGGCCACGCGCTGATATACGGCAGTTGCGCAGTCGGATTGTTCGCCGATTGCCACGGGCCGACCGGCGAGTTCTTCGAGACGATGTAGACCCCGACCTCGTTCGGCGCGTTCTCGACCTGCACCTCGAAGTTGAGCTGCGGCAGCGCGTTGCCGTACTGCGACAGGTCGAAGTCGGTGAACACGGCGTACGCGTAGCCGTGCATCGCCGGCACGAAGCCAACGCCGAGCACCGCCTCCATCGTCGGGTCGGGGTTCTGCGTCGTGGTGCCGAGGTACAGCGTGACCGGGATCGGGTCGAGCGTCAAGCCACCCGGGCGCGCGTCGTAGATGATCGTGCCGTTGGCCCAGATCCGCAGGATGGCCGTGACCGGCCCCTCGGACAGGATCACCGCGAAGGAATCGGTGTAGCTGTAGGTCGTGACTTTCGGGCCGCTGCCCTTGCCGCCGCTGGTGTGCGTGACCTTCTTCAGGTCGTCCGCCCACATCACGACGCCGGCGACGCGCATCGTCCCGTAGATGATCGGGATCATCTTGCCGTAGTCGCTGGTCTGGACGTGCAGGTCCTTCAGCTGCGGCCCGGTCTGGCCCTTCTGGAAGAACAGCGAGCCGACGGCCGAGCCGACCGCCCAGCCAATGGCCGCGCCGGCAGGACCCCCGATCAGGAACCCGATGCCGGCGCCAACCGCACCGAGGACGAGTGATGCCATCTCAGCCGACGCCCTTAAGACGCCACAGCGACACGACCCGCGAGCGCCACACCCGGTCGATGCCGTTCTCCGCGACCCGGCGCGCGCTGGCGTAGCTGTGGATCATGTAGTCCGGGTTCACACCGGACAGGAAAGCGAAGTGCTGCGGCGGCGGGTTCGGGCCGGCGCCCGGGAGCCCGCGGAAGTTGAGCACGATGACGTCGCCGAGCTGGCGGTCGATCCATTCGACCGGGTTCATCCAGCGGGCACAGCCGCGGGCGATCCACTCGACCAGCGGCGCGCGGCCGTAGCCGTTGAACTCGAGCGAAGCATCGGTCAGCCAGTCATCGGTCAGGCCGGTGCTGGCGCAGACGCCGCCGATCAGGCCGATACAGTCACAGCCCAAGCGCGAGCGGCCTTGATGCTGCCAGCGCGTACCGACCCAGCGGCGCGCTTCAGCGACGAGCGCGTCGCCGGCAACGGTCATTGCTTGCCCGTCTGGATCATGCGGTCGATGCCCGGCAGATAGGGCTCGCCGCGGAAGTTGACCACGTTCGAGAAGCGATCGTGGCAGGTGGTCACGCTCTTGTCGCAGCCGGCGACCATGGTGTAGGCGTCCCCGACTTGCACGAGGTACGGCATCGGCATGAACAGCATCCACTGCCCCGGCACGTAGCTGCGGACCTCCATCGACAGGCCGGCGTTGTTGCCACTCGTGAACGTCATCAGTCCGAAGTCGAAGTAACCCGTCCCGGAGCCAAGCGGCGTCGCCGTGCCGCTGTTGGTCGTATAGGTGCTGAAGGACGACGTGTCGATTGACAGGTCAAACTGGGTCTTGGCCGTGTTCGGGTTGTTGAACGTCTGGACCGCGTTGATCTGCGTCATGCCGAGGCAACCACTGAATGTGACCGGGGAGCCGGGCGCAATGTTGAGCGCCGCGGCCAGCGTGACGTGACCGGGGTTCGCCTTGGTGACGGTCTGGATGACGACGCCGCCGGACGGCCCGGGTTCGGTGCGCGCCGTGTCATACATCGTCTGGTTGTCCGCGCCGACGCCGGTCAGCGTGCTGGTCACTGTGAACGGCGTCAGGTCGACCTGACAGAACGAGTCGCCGAGATTGTTGCGGCACGATGGCGACGTGAGCTGGCCGATGATGCGCGAGTACGCCTGCGTCAGACCGCGCAGCTCGGCCTTGAAGAAGCCGCGGTCGGCGCTGACCTCGCCGATCCAACCGGTCCGGAGGACCATGTTGCCCATCGTCAGGTCGGCCCAGTTGACGATGAAGATCTCGACCGCGGCGTGGTCCCACAGGCCCGCGGCGAGGTCGGCCTCGACGATGTTCGGCAGCACGAGCGGCCCTTCGACCTCGAGGTTATCGACCGAGAGATCGCCGCGCCCTTCGATGTCGCTGCGCGAATAAGCCGTCGTCGGGACGTACGTGACGCCGCCGAAGGTGATCGGCTGATCGTGATCAGTGAACCCGAGAACCGTGCTGTCCAGCCGCGTGATCTTCCAACAGGTCGAGACGGTCTGGTACGGCTGCGCCAGATGCGCCTTGAGCGCGACGCTGATCGGGATCACGACAGGTTCCGCAGCTCGATCAGCCGGAGCATCTGCCAGTCGAACAGCGCCCCGGTCGAATCGACCATCATCTGCGACAGGTCGTCTTCGAACCGGACCGGGATGTCGAACGCGCCGGTCCACGCGGTCGGCGTGCCGCTGCTGACCGTGACGATGCCGGTCGTGTAGTCGACGCTGACGCCGCTGCCGCCGGTGACAACGATCGGGGAGACCGGCTTCAGGATCGTGCGGTCGAACGTCGTCGAGCCGACCGTATAGCGCTTCACGCACTGGAAGTGCGTCGCGTCAATCATCGAAAACTTGCCGCCGCCTTCGTCGAGGTAGTCGAAGTAGTCCTTCATGCGAAAGCCACCGAGCTGCCCCATCACAACCATCCACAGATTGCGGAGCGCGGTGTAGTAGTAGGCGCTGTTCGAGTTCAGCGCCTGCTGCGCGTCGTCGCACTGCCAGCGGCCCTTGGGCTGCGCCCACGCGGCGTTCCGGTACTCCTGCCCGCCATACGTCTCGACCACGATCGTCTGCCATCCGGAGCCCCCCTTCATCCAGCGCGCGATGTTGTCCGGGAACCGCGGCGTCTCGATGAACATGGTCAGATCCTCGACACCACGCGATTGACGCTGCGCGCGGACTCGGCCGCGATCTGCGCCTGCGTGCGCCCGTCGACCGTGCCGTCGACGTGGAAGTGGTTGTTGACGACGACCGGGCCTGCCTTGTACGCGCCGGTGCGATTGTCGACCGCCGGGACGACACGCTCGCCTTTGTGCACAACCGCCAGCATGTCGCGCGGGATATACGGGCTGCCGGAGGCGTAGAACGGGATCCCGGCCATCGCGAGGAAGCCCATCGGGTCTGACATGCCGACGACATCAGTCGCGCCGCCGAGCAAGCTGCTGAAGATGCTGCCTGCGCCGCCCATGCCGCCCGCTGCAAGCTGCGATTCAATCGCCGCCGTCAGCGCTGTCACCGCTGTCGTGTTCGCTGTCGTCGCAGTCACTTGCGCCGTATTGCCTGCGCCGCCGCCGAAGATGCCGGCGATCTTGTTCAACATGTCGCCGCCCGCGGTCCCGGCGCCGAAGAACTGCTGGATGATCGCCTGCGACGCGATCTTGTTCAGCGACGCCACAATCGAGTTCGCAGCATCGAGGAAAGTCTGCTTCCAGTTCTTAGTGTTCGTGATCAGCTTGTCGAGTGTGTCGACCATGGTGGACTCGAGCGCCTGCCGCACCTGCAGCGCGTACTGCTGGCGGTCAAGCTCGGCCGCGTTGTCGATCTTGGTCAGCTCGGCCTGATAAGTGCGCTCCAGACCTAGTAGCTTGGCGTGGATCTCCTCGCGCTGGACGATGGTCAAGTTCTGATCGAGTAGCTGCTGCTCCAGCGCGGCGCGGTCGATCTCGTACAGTTGCGCCGTGTACTCGCGCTCGGCTGCCAGCTGCTGCTGTTTGCTGATCTGGAACAGCGCCACGCCCTGCTGGAGACCGGCCCGCGCCTGCTCCAGCTCAAACTTGCTCGCGTCGATTACTTCCTGCGCCGCGATCTTGGCGACCTGTGCGTGCTGGGCCGCCCATTGCTGGTCGATCTTGATGCGCTCGGCAACCGCCGCCTTGTATTGGCGCGAGTTCGCGCCGTAGATCGACGCGAGATAGGCGAGCAGTTCATCAGCGATGCGCTTCTGCTCGCCCTCGTTGTTCTTCGCCGCTTCGATTTGCAGCTTGAAGTCTTCGACGGTCAGCGCGACTTGCTCCTGCGCAACCGCCTTGACCGCGGTGTAGAACATCTTGTAGGCGGCCGCGTACTCCTTCGATCCCTTCTGGACGAGCGCCAGTTTGCCCGCCCAGAACGACGCCTCCTGCGCCATCGACCATTCGCTGAACAGGCCCTGCTGGAGCTTGATCTCTTCGAGTTCTTGCCGCCACTGGGCAACGATGTCCGCGCCGCCACCCTTGGGTTTCGGCGAGAACCGCTCGGTGCCGCCGGCGGCCGTAGCGCCGCCGCCCTTCTTGGCCGTGACCGTGTCGTCGAGTAGACTGGCGATACGCTTACTCGACTCGCTGACGATCCCTTCGATCGCTGCCGTGCCTGCCTTGGCGTCCGCGACCATCCGGTTCCAGCCGCGCTTGGCGGCGTCAGCCGCGCCCTCGAAGTCCAGATGGAGGAGCGCCGCGCCGATGTCGAAGAACGCCTGCTCGGCGTCGGCTATGGTCTTGACCAGCGCGATCCACGCTTCGATCATGATCCGGATGCCGGCGACCAGCGTTTCGCCGATGATCAGGAAGCCCTTGATTGCGTTCAGGAGCGCCGTCACCGCCTGCGGTCCGATCTCGCCGAAGTAGCGCGCCAGCCGCTCGAGGGACGGCAGCACCGCTTCGCCGATCTTGTCGGCCAGCGCACCCAGCCCGACTTGGAAGGCGTTCACCTCGACCCGGTAGTTTTCGAGCCGGTCGATCTTGTCCGGCCCCATTTCGATGTTGTACTCCTCCTGCAGCTGCTTGGCGCGTTCCTGCACCCGATTCAGGCGCTCCATGTCGGTCGCGAAGTCCTTCGCGTTGCGCCCGACCGCTTCCAGTGCGAACATCTGCTGGTCGGTGCCGACCTTGAAGTCGAGCATCCGCTTGTAGACGTTCTGCATGATCTGCTCCATCGGCAGGAAGCTGCCGGTGGCGTCCTTAACCTTCACTCCGAGCCGGTCGAACTCGTCGCCCTGCGTCAGCAGCCGGCGCCCGACCCGCATCGCCATCTGCTCGAATGCCCCGGCGTCCACGCCGGCCAGCTTGAGTGCGATGCCGAAGGTGGTCGCCCGGTCGGCGGTCATGCCGAGCGTGATCATCAGCCCGCGTACCGTGTCCTCGAACGCCAGCGTCTCCTTGATCGCCTCGCCGAACAGCGCGCCGCCGCCGAGCGCCAGCGTCAGGCTGCCGAGTACGCCGCGGAACCGCTCGACCACGCCGGCGACGCCGTCGAAGCCCTCCTTGACCGAGCCTTTCAGCTCGAGGAACGAGCGCGACAGGTCGGCGTTGTTCTTGAGCGCCTGCGCGGTGTCGGTCTTGTGCTTGGTCGTAAACGCCGCGAGGGCGCTCGAGATCTGGGCGAGGGACGCGGCGATGCTCTTCGCCGCCTCGTCCATCGACGACGTCGCGCCGCTGACGTCGGCGCCTAGTCTGACCTCGACACCTTCAGCCACGACCAGCGATCCGCTTTGGCCGCACCGGCAGGCTCATGATCTCGGCCTCCTGCTGGAGCTTCTGTTCATCGATGGACGGCTTCCGCTCGAGCCACGCGGCGGCCGTGGCGATGTGCGTCGGCGGGTGCCGGTCGTAGTGCTGCATCATGGCGCGCAGACGCGGGAGCGTCAGGAACTCACCGATATACTCCCACGTCCACCCCGTAGCCGCCGCGAGGTAGGCGTACACGTCCGGCCAATCTACGGGCTTGGCCGGGGTGTCTCCCCCGGTCGCGCTACCTCGAACCCGGACACCCTGACGACGGCTTGAAACGCCGGTATAAAGTTGCCGATGTCGAGCAGCTTGCGCAGCTCGTCCTGCGTCAGGTCCGGATAGTTGCGCGACAGGCCGGCGTGGATCACGGGCAGGCAATAGCTGATCTGCTCCGCGAAGTTCTTGCCGGACAGGCGCTCGCTCGCCTTCGAGATGTCCTCTTCGAACTGCTGTACTTGGTCGAGGGAAAGCGGCGCGATCACCAGATCGACGCCGCCCAAGTTGATTGCCGTGCCCGGGATCTTGCCTGCGACCGGGGCGTACCTGCTGCCGTTCGCCTCCACGGTTACTCGCTCCACGACTGATACGAGATGTTGCCGTTGGTGTCGGCGAAGCAGGCGAACTCCGCGTCCGGGATGGTAAAGTCGTCGTTCTTGAACGTGCTGTCCATCTTGTTGCAGACGGCGTTCGGGAACTCGACCCACCACGTTTTGCCGTTCTTCTGCGCCATGAACTGGAGCATGAAGCTCGGCTGGTAGCCCATCGGCAGGTTGACCACGGTCAGCTTCTTGGCCGCAGTGATCGCGGTCGACGTGTAGGCGTACGACACGAACACGGTTTTGCCCTGATCCTGCGTCGAGAAGATGTAGTTGCCGGAGCCGGTCATCTCGTACTGGCCGCCGGTCGGGCCGGTCGCCACCCGGGTGTACGGCACGCCGTTGCCGTCCTGCACGCCCTGATCCAGCGCGAACGCGCCGCTGCTCGGCGGCGTGACGGTGATCCCGCCGGTGCCGCCGGTCGCCTGCGTGCCGGTGAGGTCATGGAACAGCGCCTCATAACCGGCCGTGAGGGTCTGACCGTAGAACACCGAGTTGAACAGCTCGGCATTGATCCGGGCAAACTTCGCCTTGACCATCGCCTTGCCCTTGCCGCGGCCGACGTCCACCGGGAACTGGTTCGCGCCGTACAGCTCCTTCGACTCGAAGTCGAACGACACGCCCACCTCCTGCAGGATGCCGATCTCCACCGGCGACGACGGCGTCAACGCATTGCCGGACGCGTCGGACTGGGGAGTCGCGATCAGTACGCCAGCACCAAAGGTCCACATAGTAAAACTCCTTATCCGGGCGTCGCCGGGGTTGGGTTGAAAGCGATCCGGTAGACGTAGCGGCCGCCGGCTTCACGCTTCTTGATGATGACGGCCTCGCAGTCGCCTTGGTGCAGGGCCATCCGGTTGAGAGCGGCAGCGATCGCCTCTCCCGCGTTGCCGGGGATGGCGATCTTGGGCGAGCCGTTGGCGTGGTTCACGGGATCAGGACCGTAATCGGGACGCGGACGATGGAGGTCGACTGGAGCAGCCCCTCGGCGATCGCCACCTGCCCCTCGATATAGACGTGCTCGACGATGCCGCCCAAAGTCTGGACGTTGCCCGGGTTGCCCGGCTGCTCGACGATGTCGTCCAGCACGTCCAGCGCGTTGTTGACCAGCGTCGACGGCAGGACCGCCAGCGGGTCGCCGGTGTTGACGTAGATCAGCACGTCCGCCTTCAGCGTGCGGATCGCCGGGATCCCCTTGCCCTTCTTGACCCACTGTTCGCCGCGTTCCTCCATGTACAGCGCCGGCATCTCGCCCGGGCTGACGTCCGCGAAGTGGCGCAGATACCGCTGCATGGTCACAAACTGACCCTGCGCGTTGATGTTGGACGTGATCAGCGACCATAGGGCGGTGTAGATCTGTTCGCGCGTCGGGCTCACTTGCGCCGGCCCCGGACCGCGATCATGAACGGCTGAGGCGAGCGCGTGCCGAGGACGGCCGCGACGGCCACCGGGAGCCGCTTGGGACGCATCGTGGCTACAGATATACGTTGGCCTGTCGCCACGTCGAAGAAGACCCCCTCCCGTGCAGCCGGGGACGTCATCCCATCACCTTTCTAGCCGCGGCGGTGAGGGCATCGCCGAGCTTCTGGGTCGCGAGCGGCGTGATGTCGGCCAGCGCCGGTGCCAAGAACGGCCGCGCGGCGTGGCTCTTGGCCGGGATGTTGGCGTGTGCCGCAAACACCACCTGCCCGCCGACCTCGAACCTAAGCGCCTTGGCGGTCTTGGGGTAGACGGTGAAGGCCGGCGTGGTGAAGCCCAACTCCCACGCCCGGCCGTAGCTGACGTTGGTGCCGACGTAGTAGTCGAAGCGGTCGCCGCTGTCCTCGAACCGGGTCCGGGTGTCGCCCGGACTGCGCGCGGTGCGCTGGCCGATGGACGACGACAGGCGCCCGGTCCGGACGCGCAGCGCCTGCCCGTCTAGGTACTGGGTCTGGACGATGCGCTGCAGCTCGAAGCCGAGCGCGATCACCGTGTCGCGCACGTCGCGCCGGGTCTGCTCCGGCAGCCGGCCCAGCCGCGCCACCAGTTCGCGGTCTCCGATCAGTGCGCCGCTCACCATATCGGAGCCCTCCGCGCGTACTGCTCCATGACGCCCCTCGCCCGGTCGGTCAGGGCCTTGACGTTGAACGTGATCGACTGTTGCTCGATCGACTCCGAGGTGACGCCGATCCGGGCGCGCGCCTTGAACCAATCGCCGATCAGGTCGATGCACGCCTGCTCGATGTCGTACGGGATCATGGCGTAGGAGATCAGCACCAACTGGCCGACGTCGGCGACGTTAAAGCCGTAGGTGCTGCCGAGCGCCGTGTACTGCCCCTGCAGCGGCGCCGACGCGACCCGCACCAGCGGCGTGCCGTTGGCGTAGGTTACGCCGAGATCGCCGGCGCTCCAGCGCGCGATGGTGGTCAGGGTCAGCGACGCCGGCACGACCTGCGGCTCGTTCGGGATCATGTAGCCGGCGTTGTAGGTCCACTGGACGTTCTGATAGCCGCGGCAGAACTGAAACCCGGACAGATAGACCTGCGCCTCGTCGAAGGTGTAGCCGGACGGCCCGTACGGGAACGGCACTCCGGCGTAGGTCTGGTTGACCGGCGTCAGCTGCGGCCGCGGCGGGATCACGATGCCGTCGATGACCAGCGACGTGATCGACGTGATCGGGGTCTGCTTGGACGGCATCGTCGGCTGGCCGAGCCCGTTGCGGGTCTCGTTGTACTGCTGGTTGGCGATGATCCGCGACATCCAGCGCTGCATAAACGACGAGCAGGCCGAAATCAGCCGCTCGAGCAGCGAGTGGTCGATGGACGCGAAACCGCCGACGGTGTAGACGCCAAACGACGTAGTGTCCACCCCAATCGAGAAGTGCGTCGGATCGATAACCGTCACCGGGTAGGTCTGGCCATTCACTTCCGTCATGCCGCCGACGCTGGTCAGCGTTACCGGCATGGTGGAAAGGAACGCGTTGGCGGCCGGGGTCGTCACGACGCCCGGGTTGGTGTTACTGATTCCGGAGATCGGGACCGCGGACAGGTTGAGCCACTGCGCCGCGTTGGCGTAGATGGTGAGGTCGAGCGGGCTCATGGGAAAAAGGGGCGCGCGCCGTTACGAGGAGGCCAACGCGCGCCCGGTCCGCTATTAGTTGCTCATGCCGGTGATGACGCCAAACGCCGGCGGGAAGTACACCTGCAGCACGCCGTCGAAGTAGACGCCCATCGTCCGTTGCATGGTGACGACCGGCCACTCGACCGACCAGTAGTCACGCCGCAACAGCTTCCGGATCAGGTTCGGGACGTTCGACAGCGGGTACGGGTTGGTCCGGCTGTAGAACAGCGCCGTGCCCTGCGGGATGAACGGATGCGCGTGCACGTCCAGCCGCGTGTTGCCGAAGCCCACCTTGTTGTTGTACACCTTGAGCTGCGCCGCCGCCGACAACCCGTTCTCCGAGGCGTCGCCCATCACGAACGGCGCGAGGTTGGTGTTGCCGTTCAAGATCAGCGCCGACGCCTTGCCGTGGTCGTACGGCGACATGAAGATATCGGTCGGCACGAGGCGATAGTTGCTGATGCGATCGCTGATCAGGTTGTCGAACTCGGTGATGCCACCCGACCCGGAACCACTCGAGGTCAGGGCCGCGCCGCCGAGGTCTTTGACGTATGCCCCGGAGCCGCTCTTCACGATCTGGGTCAGGATACCGTCGTAGGTTAGCGAGTTCAACGACGTGTCGGTCGCCGGGATGGCGGTCGCAGCTTGATTCGTGCCGGCCGGCGCCGCGTTGATCGTGACGCTCGGATAGCCGGTGATGGCGACGATCTTCTCGCTGCCGCCGCTGCCTTCGTACCACGCATAGCCGAACGCGCCCGTGACTGCGGCGACTTTGGCGTTGATCTGCTGCGTCGACGTGCCGCCAGACAGCGTCACGGACAGCGCGGCGCTCTGAATGCCGCAGAAGCCTTGAATCGGTGTCGTGGTCCCGTCCATGTTGGCCCGGGTATACGGCAGCGGGACGCCGGTGGACGACACGCTCGCCCGGGTCATGCCGTCGAACGTGAGCGCGACGCAGATCACCGAGTAGGTGCCGTTGCTGAACGAGCCGCCGGTGTTGCTGACCGCGCCCTGCGTCGGCGTCGGCGTGGTCTGCAGCGCCACGCTCGAGTTGCCGCCGATGTCGAGCAGTTCTTCCGCTTCCATCGTGGCCTGCAGCGTTTCAGTCGCCATCAACGCCATCAGGTCCTCGAACGTCAGCGCCGCCATGTACGCCTGCTCGGTGACGAAGTTGTCGAGGCCCTGCGTGCTGAACTTGGCGAGGTTGTCGGTCACGGTCTGCGCCATGGCCGCGCCGCGTTGGCCTTCCGCCAAGTTGATGCTGATCCGCGACGGGTTCACCGCCGTGATCGAGCGCCAGTTGGCCTGAATGCCGAGCCCGCCGGTCTGGCGCGGGATCATGTTGCGGAGGATCGTCGTGATCGGATACAGCAGCCGCGCGCCCTGTTCCAAGTCGTACTGCGCGAGACCGGAGATGGCGGACGTCGGCTGGGTGAATGCCTTCTGCAGGAGCCACTGCGAGCCCGGAAGCCCGGCGACGTCCTTGTACGCGAGCGGCTTCATCGTCGCTTCGCGCAGCATGTTGATCGCCGCAGACAGGGAATCTGTCGACTTGGCGATCTCCGGGCGGAAAGCAAACCGCCGGAATGCATCGATTACTGCAGGTTTCGGGGCGTCCATTGCTGGGCTCCTCGTCGATCTGGTACGGTTAGGTTGGATGGTTGATCGGAGTCCGGCCCCTTAAGTAGCCGGTGCCATGTTCAGGCGCTGCAGCTTGAGCCGCCGCGCGAGTTCGTAGTCGACCGTCCCGTCGAGATTCTTGGCGACCGCGAGGTCGTCCTCGGTCAGGTCGATCAATTGCGGGTCGGCGCCGTTCGCCTTGCCGGTCCCGTTGTCCTGTTCCTTGCTCCGCGCCACGGCCTGCTCGACCGTGCGCAGCATCACCGTTCGCGGCATCGGCTGGCGCTCCAGCGCGGCGATGCGCTCGGTCGCCTTGGCCAGCTGCGCGACCACCGCGGCGTGATCCGGTCCGTCGGGCACCGGGGCACTCTTGGCCGCGGCCGCCAGTACCTTGTCCTGCCAGTCCATGTCGCCGAGCGACACGGCGTAGCCCTTGCAGATCTGGGAGGCGCGCTCGAGCGACAGTTTGCCGGCCAGCTCCTTGCGCAGGGCGCCGACCCGGCGTGCGGCCTCGAGCCCGTGCTCGATCTCGTCGTCCTCGCCGATGCCGGCGTGCTCCTTCAGCTCCTCGAGCATCTCCTCGGCCTCTTCCTCCGACATCTCCTTGAAGATCTCGACCAGCTCGCCGACCGCGTTGCGCAGCTTGCGCGGCACGTCGGAGTCGTCGCCCTCGGCGTCGAAGTCGTACTGCGCGCCCCGGGCGACGCAGGCCAGACACTCGAGGCACTCGGCGAACTCCTGCACGTTCCACATGCCCTTGGTCAGCTCGACCGTGCCGTAGAGCTTGCGCCGACGCTTGGCCCGCCGCTGGATCGAGTAGGCGATCGCTTCCGCCTGCTTGGGGTCGGTCCCGGCCTTGATCTCGGTCGCGATGTTCGCGCTGCGGGCCTCGTCGCTGTCACTGTTAATCAGCGGCTTGGCCAGCTCGCCGGCGGCCGCCTTCTCCCCCTTGGTCCAGTTCTCCGGCAACAGGTCGGAGGCGCCGAGCGCCTTCGCCCGGGAGATGATGTGCGCCTTCGCCTTGGCTTTGTCCTTGGCCCGGCCGTAGGCGCGGATGGCGTTCTTCAGGTCCGACTTGTTGTCGATCGGAAACGACCCGTCGGGCAGGGCGTGACCGCTCTTCGCCCGCTCCTTGCGCTCCGCGGTCGAGAACTCCCGCTTCTCCAGCTCGGCCACGGTCCACAGCAGCGCTTCGATCGCGATCAGGTCGATGGCATCCTGTAGGGTCAAGCCGGAATCGTTCAGCGCCTTGCCGAAGGCCGCCACGTCCCCGTCGCTGCCGCGCACTTCGACCGGCGCCGGGTCGACAGCTTTGACCTTGAACTCGACGGTGCCGGTCTCGCCGTTCGCCTTGCGCACCTCGAAGAACTTCGCCGACGGGATGCAGGGCGAATCCACGACGCTGATCTCGGACGGGTTCGCGGTGTAACGCCGCAGCTGGCGCTCGTCGACCTTCTCGTACTTGGGCTCGCCGACGTAGGAGCCGCCGATGCTGTAGCCGGTGTAGACGCCCTCGAGGACCTTTTTCCACTCGCCGTCGTCGACGATCTTGCCGACGATGTCGATCGCCTTGTCCGCGTCGTTGAACTCGATCTCCACCAGCTTGCCGGCAGCAACCTTACCGTGCATCGCGCGGATGTTGCCGAGGCTCTTGCCGTCGGTGTCCTTCTTGAACGACTCGCTCCACGCCTCGAAGTATGGCTTGGAGCTGTCGTAGTCGAAGATCTCGTCCGCGCGGTCCGGGACCTCGTGCGCCGCGCGCCCATAGACGAGCCGCTTCTCTTCGTCGACCTTGGTGATCTGTGCAAACACGCGCATCGGCTGATTCATGGTGTCTCTTCCTCGGCCGCGAGTGCGGCATCACGTTTGTCCCAATCGACCACCGGGAGAACCTGACACCGGCAGTTCGGATGTGCCGGCGGCGCGTCGTCGCCGCTGGAGAAGTCGTCGTCCAACGCGATCACGCCGTCGGCCTCGTTGTCCTCGCACTCGTCGCAGGCGTCCTCGTGCGCCAGCCACTGTTTGCCGGAGACCACCCCGGACGCCTCGTAGCTCGCCATCGCGCCGTTATTGGCCGCGAACTGGGTCTCGGTGCGCGCGATCATCATGGCGCGGTCCTCCGAGAACCCCTCGGACTGCACGATCTCGTCCGCCAGCTTGTCGTTGCTCCAGCCTTCCTTGACCGCGTCCAGAACAACGCCGCGGAGGTAGTCGCGGGTGGCGTCGGTGATGGCCCAGCGGGCGTCTGGATTCTCGACCAGCTTGCCGGCCTCAGTAAGGCGCATACCGACGAGTTCGGCCGAGCGCTCGCTGGCGTAGTCGAGGGTCTCGTCGCGAACCACGTTGAGCACTTCGCTGCGCACCTCCGTGCCCAGCCCGATCTGGTGAAGCGCGACCGTGGACCCGTCGGCGCCGACGGCCTCGAGGATGGGACGGATGTCGCCGGTGAGCACGGACCAGCCGGAGAAGTCCAGCTCGGCGAGGATGCGGGCGACCTCGTCGGCTTCGTCGTCGGAGGTGGCAGCGCGCTCGAGCTTGGCCCGCGCCAGCTCGACCTGATGGGCGAGCGCCGGCCCCTGTCGACGGAAGAACGCAAGGATGATCTCCGCAAGCTTCTTCTCCGCACTCAATAACGCGTCACGGTCGACGTTGACCGGGCGTGCCGGGGACGGCTTGCGGCTTTTCCCAAGACCTTGCCCGCGACCCCCGGCGCGGCCGGCTGGGGCGGGCCGGGCTGGGCCGCTGGCGCGCCGGTCGCACCGAACTGCGGCGCGCGAGCGGCGGCACGCTGGTCCTTGTCGTCGAGCTGGTCCTCGGTCAGGATGGTGGCGTTGACGGTCGAGGCGAAGGTCGCCATGTCCATCTGCTCGCGCATGTCGTCCGGCATCGCGTCCTCGCCCAGCTTGGCGCGCACCTCGTCCGGGTGATAGACCTTGGCGTTGACGTAGATCTGGTAGGTCTGCGCCTGCTCGAGCGGATCGGCGACCTCCTCTTCCTGCCAGCGGAAGCACAGGTCCGGATAACCAAACTTGGTGCGGATGATGCGGTCGATCAGCGAGCCCAACCATTGGCGCCACGGCTGCTCGCCTTCCTCGTGCGCCTCGGTGTGGTGCGTCTTCTCCTGCCCCTTGTTCATCTGCTGGATGAACGGCATCGGGTTCAGGCCGAACGCGAAGCACATGATCCGAATCAGCCACTCGTCCGACTTGTCGGTGAGAATCCGCTCCTTGGTGTCGACCGGCTTGGCGCCGTCTGGGACGAACATCGTGCCGCGGCGGTTCTGGACGTTGCCCTGCAGCACCGAGTCCCACCACAGCTTGAACTTCGCCATCTCGTCCACGTTCCACGTCGACGGCAGGGCGATCAGCAGGTCCGGCGTCGAGCCCATCGTGTAATACGACAGGAAGTACGCCTCGCGATAGATCGCGATGTTGACCGTGGCAATCATCTGCTCGACCGGCCCGTAGCCGTACAGGCTGTTGACGCGCGGATTGCGCGGCGCGTACATCAGTTCTGGGAACGGGATGCCGTCTGGCGCCAGCGGCACCGGCTGGCCCCGCGGCACCGGCTTGATGTAGTCGCACGCCGGGAGCCCGTTCTTGATGACCTGCTGGTAGCCCGGCCCGACGTCCGGGTCCGGGACGCGTCCGTCGGAGCCGATCTTGGGCGAAATCAACGATCCGTCGATGATATGCAGCGCGGCGAGGTCGCCTTTGCGGTCGGGTTGCAGCCAGATCGCCGGCGCGTCGTAGACCATAACCTGCTCGAGCAGCATCCGCGCCCAGTCCGAGAAGATGTGCTCCCGGTCGGGCATGAAGAAGACCTCCTCGAGTTCATCGCAGCGCTTGTCGCGTTTCCCCTTCTTGTTGCGCGGCCCGATCTGCCACGGGTCAAACACGATCTTGTCCTTAACCCGTTCGATCAGCAGGCGCAGGACGTCGTAGTTCTGGGCGAGTGCTTGGAGGGCGGCGAAGCCGATCGGTTCCCCGGTGCGCGGCGTGACCCACGTGTTACGCCCGACCTGATAATCCCACGGCCGGCCGACGACCGCGGCGTCCGGGTATTGTGCGATCGGCTGCAACGGTTGCTGCGGCGGAAACAGGACGTTGGCTGCGTCCGCCCCGGTAATGAGCACGTTCCACGCTCGGCCGATGCGCTGCATCAGTGGCAACTTGGTGGGCGTGGCCTGCGGTGCGCCGAGCCGGGAGGTGTCGAGCGGCGTGCCGGTGGCGTACCCCGGAGCGCCACCATACCGCCGGGCGTCCGCACTGTACTGCTGCAGCATCGCCGGGGTCGGGTAGTCGTACGGACCGGCCGCGTTCGGGTCGGCCATCAGTGCAACCTCTCGATGATCTTGGTCGCGTGCTCCTCAGCATCCGGCACGTCGACGCCCATCGCACTCTCGAGCAGCGCCAGCCGCTCGTGCAGTGCCACGATGGCGACGCGCTGGGCATCGATCGCGTGCGCTTGGCTATGGACCGAGGCGCACAGCCCGACCACGCGCTGTTCGAGCCACAGCACGCGGTCGCGCCAGAGCTTGAGGAACGGCGTCACGGCAGCAGCGGGATCCCGGTAGCGCCAGTGGCGCCGGTAGGTCCGGTCGGGCCGGTCGCCCCAGTACCGCCGGTGGGAGCGGCGGATGGGCCGATCTTCCCGGCCGAACCCGTGGCGCCCGTCGAGCCGGTCGTACCGGTGGTTCCGGTGCCGCCGGTCTTGCCGATCGCACCGTCGGCGCCGGTGATGCCGACCGCCCAGTTGAACCCGGCCCGCAGCAGGCCGGAATCGAACGCCGCCGGCGGGATCGACAGCACGCCGTTGGCGACGGTGTAGGTGTTGCCGTCCTTCAGGTAGAACTGCGACCCGTTGGGGAACGCCGCCGGCGCCGACAGCACGTAGCGGCCGTCATTCAGAGAATAGGACATGGTGTAACGCTCCTTGCGTTATGTGAACGTTACGCCAGCGTCACGGACCCGTCGGGCCAGTGGCTCCAGTCGCGCCCGTGCCGCCCACGGCTCCGGTAGCGCCGGTGTTGCCACCCGTCGGTCCGGTGGCACCGGTCCCGCCAGTACCGCCCGTGCCGCCTGTTCCGCCGACGCCGCCTACGGCGCCTGTGGCTCCGGTGGAGCCCGTGCCGCCGGTGCCTCCCGTCGGGCCGGTGCCGAAGTTATACCCGGCGGCGAACAGGTCACGCGGGACGGCCGATTGCGGCATCGTCACCTGCCCGGATGCGACAGGATAGAAGACGCCGTCGAGGCCAAGCACGGAGCTGACGCCGGACGGTGCGTTGATGGTCACGTTTGCCATGGTTAGCCTCTCGGTTAGGCGGCAGCGCGCTGCGCCTGTTGCTGGTAGAAATCGAGCAGCGAGCGCTCGGTGTTGTCGGCGAGGGCGGTCAGCGCCCACACCAATGCATCCATCCGGTCCGGCGACGTCTTGGCCGTGAGCGGATCGTAGTCGCACATCTGGTCCTCGAGCTGCGGGAACGAGCCGACGTGGTGGACGCGGCCCTGCTCGTACAGCGCGGCGATCGGCTCGGCCCGGGTCTGCTTGCCACGCGACGCCGTGACCTTGGTGTAGGGCACGTTCGGATCGACCGCCCGGAGCAGCGCCTCGATCATGTCGCCGCCGTTGTTGGCTTCGCCAATCACGCGGTCGCCATTGAACGAGCGCAACGTCGCAACCGCCGTCTTGGCCCACGCCGCCGGATGGTCACGCTTCGATGTATCGCCGAGGACGAAGAAGTGGGGCGGGTTGCGTTCGTCGACCCCGGCCGCTATAATCCCAGCTTCCGACGCCACGCCCTCCTCCGAGGACGCGGACGGGTCCAGCGCGACCACTACCCGGCGCAGGGTCGGCGCTGACCGCACGCGGTGCTGGTCTAGATTACGGTGGTTCCACAGCGCGCCCGGGTTGTCCTCGAGCAGCTCGGCGTTCAGCTCCTGCCGGCCGAGGCGGGTGCCCTCGTACTTGCGGATGATGGTCGAGTAGTAGACCGCGGGCAGGTTGTCCCGGTTGTCGTACGATGTTCCACGTGTAACCACGCAGGCCGGGTCGGTCAGCAGCTCGCGGACGACCTTGATCGGGCGCGGCGTGGTGGTGACGATCGCCTGCGGTGTGCGGCCCAAGCGCAGGCCGAATTGCACCTGATCCCACGACTCGGCATAGCGCCAAGCCGCCAGCTCGTCGGCCCACACCTTCGCATGCTGCTTACCGCGCAGCCGGTCGGGCTCGTCCGCGGTGAAGATCAGCGATTTGCAACCGGATGGCCAACGCAGCTGGCGCCCGACGTAGTCCGGTCGTTCGTTGCGCGGGCAGATGGCGAGGATGCCGGACTCGCCCTCGATCATGATGTCGCGGACGTCGTCGAGCGTCGCGCCGACGAGGTTCACGTACTGATTCGAGCGAGCCCACTCCCGGGTCTGCTCGGCACCAACTCGAGTCTTGCCGTAACCGCGGCCGGCGTCAACCAGCCAGTAGGTCTTGAGACCGGCTACGAACTCGGCCGGCGGACGCTGATCGGGGCGCTGCCAGAAGGCCCAGTCGAAGTACAGCGAGGCAATCTCGTCCTCATTCATCGCCTCCAGCCGAGACTGCCGTTCCGAGAAGGGCAAGCTCCGGAAGTAGCTTGCTGCGGACTGACTGCGCAGCGTCGATGACGACAGGAGAGTCTGCATCGCCCGTCAGCACGGTCCTTGTTGCGAACCGTTGCGGACGGTGGGCACGCAGCATGAGAGCAAGTAAGCCGTCGGAATAACGGCGGATGTGGCCGACTTTGCGGCCTTGATGGAACACCGGTTCAAGGACGCCCCTGACCGCCCGGCGCCGAGCCTCCCTCTCGAGGTCGTCGCAGGCGTCCTGCAGGGCGCCATCGAAGCTAATCGCGAAGTCGGCGTCGGTGTCGCGCCACTTGTAGACGGTCGCCGTGCCGACCCCGGCGGCCTTGCAGCTGTCCTTGACGATGCCGCACTTGGCCAGCGCAGCGAGGAATGCAGACTTGCGGGCCGCCCTCTCGGCTTCCTGACCCAACCAAGACAGCTCCCGACCATCTTGAACCTGCGGATCTCGCTTATCGGGCATAGCCCCTCGAGGCTGGATTAAACACCCCGCCGGCGGCGCCTGTCAATGGGCTCCGGACGAGCGGATTCGGCTGGCGAGGTCCCTGAAGCTCTCGCCGGGCCGGGCTCGGATGCCGACCTCGACCGCCTTGCGCTGGATGCCGTCGTCGCTTGCCCACCATGGCTGGTCGGCCTTCTTCTGTTGCTGCGCACCAGCGGCGCCGGCGAGCCAGTCGGTCCTGATCGCCATCATCAGCGCAGCGTCCCAGTCGGCGTACCTGTAGCCGTTGGCCGTGGCCTTGTCGATGAAGTGCGCCACGTGCTCCTCGAGGTTGGCCACCTTGCGTTCCGCAGCCCATGCCCGGACCCGGTCCGATATGTCGAAGGGTGTTGGGATCGGGGTCTTGGGCGGTGTACTGCGTGGGGGTTTGGGGGAAGATTTTAAACTCTTTTCTTTTCTGGTAACAGTTAATTCGTTACCGTTGGGTAACGCTTGGAGCGTTACAGCACGGTGTGCCTGAGTCCTCACTTGCCCGAGAGCCCGCGTCTTTGCCGGTTTCCCGTTGTGGCGACCGAAGTGCGGAATAACCACGGACGGTGGATCGGTGGCATCTGAACATCTCAGCCAGCCGACGCCCTGCAGCGCATGTGCGAAACCGGGTCTACGGACTATGTCGTCGATGTCTTCTGCAGATGCCTGCGTTACAACAGCGTTACAATCCGGTAACGCTGACACCGTTACATTCGCGTCGCACCATATCCAGAACCGCACCAACAGGCCGACGACCTCATGCGGTGATACCTTCAAGACGCGCGCTAGCGCACGCACCTCTGGCTTGTCCGGCAGCCCGTGCTCGACCTTGATCCAACTACCTGCCATGCCTGTCCTCCCCGGGGTTTGGTGTTGCGGTGCAGCAAGGTCAGACTGGCGGTACCAGCCGATACTCGTAGACGTGCGCCTTGGCCTGTTCCATCGAGCGGCAGGCGTGCATTCCCTTGGCGTACCATAGCGCCTCGTCCCGGGACACGAACACCTGCCGCGGGACGCCGCCTCGACCGAGCACGACCCACAGCTCGCGCGGGATCTGCGGCCGCACCTCGAGGGTCATCGCACTTGCCATAGCACGCGGTCCTTGTCGCTGATCCGGCAGGGTGAGTGCAGGTAGCCGCGGAACACCAGCCAGCGGACCACGTTACCCCATACGCGCTCGGTCGGCGGGCGCACGAGGTAGTACTTCTTGCGCAGCTGATGGAAGCGCGGGTCGCGCCGCATGCGCTGGCAGCTGAAGCCGCACTCGCGCACGTCCGGGAGCATGAGGTAACTCTCGAGGACGTGCGTCGCCCGGCGCATCCAGTCGTGCTGCAGGCGCTCGACGTTGAGTAACGCCGCCGCCATCCCTTCCAGTCGTGCCTGTTCCATCGTCGTCTCCTCGGGTTAGTCCCGGCCCAGCCACATCACCACCAGCGCGCCGATCGCGGCCACGAACAGCGCGAACCAGACCAGCCACGCGGCCAGCCCCTGCATCCGGCTCCGCTCGTCCTCGTGGTTGTCGGCCATGGCTTCACCTTGCGTCGGTCGCGCTTCGGGCGGTTGGCTTCGCGGATTTCTCGTCGTCGGTCAGCATTTTTCCTCCTTCGCCGGCGGACTCGCGGCGGGGCCATCAAGCGCAACGTCTAATTCGTCGGCGGTCATATCCCTCAACTCCTCCAGCACGCGCTCGCGGGTCAGGCGTTCAACGGCGCGCCCAAACACAATATTGAGCGGCGTAGTCATGTCGTTTTCCGTCTCGGCGTAAGCGACCTTCCACGCGGCAAGAATCTCGTCGTCGGTCAGCATGGCATGGCTCATTTCTCCCCCTCGCCGTCGTAGCATTCGCACGCAATTTCAACCGTTGACTCGGAAAACAAATCCGTCGTTGCGTCTTTGGCCGTCAACAGATCGGCCCACGCAAACGAACGTCCCAATCCCTTGATGCTCGTCAATTCCGCATTGGCTTCCATTGCCAGCGCTCGCTTCATTAGGTTCGGGTAGCGTTCACGCAGATCGAATATCTCGATCTTCTTGGAAGACGGACAAAAGAAACAAGCCGACTTCCCCGGCTGCGGCAGACCAACCCGCGCGATAGCCTGAACGCATTCTCCGCGCCCCCATCCCCACTCGATCAATGGATAACGCTCGTTTGGGTGATCTTTGGCCCGATGCCACTCATACGTCGCGGTTGATCGTTCGATTGGTGTCGATACACAGTCGCGTGAGATTCGCGACCAACCATCGCCCACGCTCCGCG
>DATKHR010000238.1:0-2773 GCA_035510155.1 Vicinamibacterales bacterium | reverse complement strand
CAGGGCGCGATCGACATGGTCGACGTCCTCTTCAAATCGTACGGCGCGGCGCAGGACGAGACGGTGTTCAAGTTCGCGTCGGACGTGTACGCCGATCAGTCCACTGAGATCAGACGGATGAACGAAATGCTGGGGAACAGCAAATGAGAAGAACGCGATTGATGTTGATCAACGGTCTGCTGGCGACGGCTTTGTTCGCCACTGCCGCATTTGGCGTACCCGGGTGTGCGAGCTCCGGGACCAAGGCGCCGCCCGCGACGACTCCCGCCACGCCGCCCGCCGTGTCCGCGCCACCGGCCATGCCGCCGCCCACAGCGACACCGCCGTCAGCCGCACCGCCAACCGCTGCGCCAGCGCCAGCGACCGAGCCCCCGGCGGCTCCGCCCGCCGGTGACGCTGCCGCCGGGCGCGGGGGACGAGGCACGCCGCCACCGCCGCCTCCGCCCCCGCCCGCGGTGATGCCGCCGCCCGTTGCGCCCATCGTGTCGGCGACTCCGCCTACGCCCGATCCGCGTGTCGGGCTCAAGGCCGGGCGCTGGGATGCCGCGCAGGCCGCGTGGAACATGCGCATGCTCTCGACGACGCCTCCGAAGGGGAGGACACTCGGGGCCACGCATTCGGATCTCGCGTTCTCGGGCAACCTCGTCATTCAAGGCAACTACAACGGCTTCGACATTTACGACATCTCCAATCCATCCAAGCCAGTGCTCCTGCAGACGTACCTGTGTCCGGCATCGCAGAACGACGTGTCGGTTTACCGGAACCTGCTCTTCATGTCGTCGGAGGCGACCAACAGCCGCACCGACTGCGGGTTCGAGGGCGTGCCCGAGCCCGTCAGCAAGCTGCGGGTGCGCGGGATTCGCGTGTTCGACATCTCGGAGGTCAAGCGTCCGAAGCTCGTGACGACGGTGCAGACCTGCCGCGGATCGCATACGCACACTGTCGTGACGAAGCAGGGTGACGATGGGGACGTGTACATTTACGTGTCGGGCACGGCCGCGGTGCGGTCGGCGGAAGAGGTGCCAGGATGTGCGGACGGCGGCGTCGACGATCCGAATACCGCCCGCTTCCGTCTGGAAGTTATCAAGGTCCCCCTGCGCACGCCGGATCGCGCGGCGATCGTGAGCTCACCGCGGATTTTCCAGGGTCTGCCGGTGCCGCCCGTCAACGAAGAGCGCGCCGCGCAGGATCAGCGCGACCGCGAGGCTGCGGCAGCTGCCGCCGCGGCACGCGGCGAACGCGGTCGGGGTGGTGCCGCAGGCGCAGGCGCCGGGCAGGGGCGTGGCAATCAAGGTCCGCCGACCGGTCCGAATCAATGTCACGACATCACCGTCTACCCTGAGATCGGCCTGGCCGGCGGTGCCTGCGCCGGCCTCGGTCTCCTGCTCGACATTCGCGATCCTGAGCATCCGGTTCGGCTGGACGCGGCGGCCGACGCCAACATGTCGTTCTGGCACTCGGCGACGTTCAACAACGACGGCACAAAGCTCCTGTTCAGCGACGAATGGGGAGGCGGCGGCCAGCCGCGCTGCCGTGCCACAGACAAAAAGGAGTGGGGCGCCGACGCGCTGTTCACGATCGAGAACAGCAAGCTGACGTTTCACAGCTACTACAAGCTGCCCGCCCCGCAGACGCCCCAGGAGAACTGCGTCGCGCACAACGGATCGCTGATCCCGATTCCGGGCAGGGATGTGATGGTGCAGGCGTGGTATCAGGGAGGCGTGTCGGTGTTCGACTGGACGGATATCGACCATCCGCAGGAGATCGCGTATTACGACCGTGGTCCGATCGACGCGACGCGCATGGTCATGGGCGGCTCATGGTCCGCCTATTGGTACAACGGCGTCGTCGTCAGCTCCGAGATCGCGCGCGGCCTTGACATCTACGAGCTCCTGCCGAGCGGCCTCATCACCGAGAACGAGCTGGCCGCCGCGAAGACGGTGAAGATGCCCTTCTGGAACACGCAGGATCAACAGAAGCTGGTCTGGGTGCCGAGCTTCGCGCTCGCCCGCGCGTATCTCGATCAGCTCGCGCGATCGAACGGACTCACTACGGAGACGATTGCTGCGGCGCGCGCGGCGCTGGATACGGCCGAGCGGCGCTCGGGCCCGCAGCGGAGGACCGCACTGGCGGAGTTGGACACGCGGCTGACCGTCGCCGCGGGTACGGCTCGCGACCCGGCAAAGGTCCGTCTGCTGTCAGCCGCGGTCAGAGATCTGGCAAACGCACAACGTTGAGAACCGCGCGGAGCAGGATGCGCGACCGCAATCGTGGCGTACCCCGAAATGCTGTCGGGACGCCGTGCGCGGTGGAAGCCAGCTCGCACTGAGTTGCTCCTTATGGTTGGTTCTTCAAGGGTCCAGCGGCCTTGTAGGCATTAAATGATCACCTCAGCGGATGCGTCACGGATGCCTGAATCGAACGTCGCGAGCTTTAAACCGTTTGCCCGGGCAACCTGCGCGAGATAAGCATCCGATGTTCGAGCGGCCGTATTCGCCCAGGTTGCGAGACGTGGCGATGGAGCCAACTCCACGAATCCCCCCAGCTCGTTCTTGATACTGTCCAGAGCGTCCTGGGCCTGAGGCAGCGTATAGCCGGAAACCTGCATCGACACGCGGATGAACCCGAGTTCGGCATGGGCGCACGTTTGCAGGTTCTGCCGCCCTGTGCGCGCCGCCCACGCGTGAAACTGCTCGTGGTGGGGAGCTCGGGCGTGGCGCCAAGCGATCAACGCGTTCACGTCGAGCAGGTAGCTCATGGAAAGTCGGCCAGC